>NZ_JABEMG010000022.1 GCF_013004695.1 Promicromonospora citrea | reverse complement strand
GGCGAGTCCAAGCTGCCGGTCGAGCGCATCGAGGACCACTCCTCGTCCTGGGCGCAGTTCTTCGCCGACTCGCCCGTGCCCGGCGTGCTGCGCGCGCACCGCGAGCTCGTCGACACCGGCGCGCTCCTCCTCGGCGCCCGTACCGGGTGCCGTCGGACGGCCCGGCGCACCGGGCGACGTGGCCGGGGTCTCGCCCGACGCCGCGAGCAGCGCGTCCACCCTGGCCCGGAGCACGCCGGCCGCGGGCTCGGGCGCGCTGCGGGCGGGGTCCGCCGCCACCAGCCGGTCGAAGGCCGGGTCGCCCGACCGCTCGTGCTCGTTCATCGCCGTCCCTCCGTGCCCGGTCCGGCCGTCCGCCGTGCCCGATCGCCTGTCCACAGGCCTGTGCACAGGCCCGTCCACCCCGAACATGTGCTCATGCGTCCACCGCTTGCTCGTGGGCGTCCCACGCGTCGCGCAGACGGGCGCGGGCCCGGGACAGCGCGGCGTCCGCGCCGCCGCGGGAGACGCCGAGCACCCGCGCGAGGTCGTCGCCCGACAGTCCGTCCCAGGCGACCAGCAGCAGGATCCGCCGGTCACGCGGCGACAGGCGAGCCAGGACGGACCGGACGGCGTCGTCCGAGGTCGCGAGCTGCGCGGGGTCCACGTCGTCGGGCTCGTCCGGGACGACGGCGACCGGCAGCGCCCGCATCTTGCGCCGGTGGTTGGCCAGGACGTACCCCGCCGTGCGGTAGAGCCAGGGCAGCTCCGCGCCGTCCGGCACGTCGTCCCGGCGGCGCCACGCCGTGGCGAGCACCTCGGCGGCGAGGTCCTCGGCGTCGGAGGCGCGGCCGCCGTCGGGCAGCCGGCGCAGGAAGTACGCGTAGAGGGCGCGCGAGTGCGCGTCGAAGAGCGCGCTGAACCAGGCCTCGTCGCGCGCGCTCGGGTCGGGGCTGTCGTCCACGCCCCCACTCTGTCGTGAGAACCGCCGGTCTTGCACCGTCGGGCCGGAAAGCACCGGACCCCCGGGCCGCCGGAGCGACCCGAGGGTCCGGAACGTCAGGCCGAGTCGTCAGGCCGGGGGCTCAGCAGGCGCCGAGGTCTTCCCACACGCCCCACTCGCCGGTGGTGCCGGGCGTCTCGCCCTGCGTCCACCACTTGGCCCGCCACTCGTGGCCCGCGTGCGAGACGGTGTTGCCGCCCACGTAGATCGCGGACGCGCTCCACGCGGCCGAGGCGCACTGCTCGTCCGGCGGGTCGGTCGGGTCCGTGGGGTCGGTCGGGTCCGTGGGGTCGGTCGGGTCCGTCGGGTCCGTCGGGTCCTCCTCGACCGGGCCCGGCGTGCCGGAGCCGAGCACGTTCCACAGCGCGCCGGTCAGCGCGCCCGAGCGGTCGCCCGAGAGGTCCCACCACATGGCCCCGCCGAGGCCCTGCGAGCGGATGTACTCGGCCTTGGCCGTCACCGACTGGTCGTTGTCGTACGACCACCAGCTGCTGCCGTCGTACCGCCAGGCGGCACCGAGGTCGTCGTCGTAGTACCCCGTGCCGACGTTCTTGATGACGTCGTAGTCGTTGATGCCCGCCTCCCACTGGCCGGAGGCGGCGCCGGTCGCGGGCCCCCAGGCCGACGAGGACGACGCGCCGGTCCAGCCACGCCCGTACATCGCGAGGCCGAGGCCGAGCTGCGCGGGGTCGATGCCGGCGTCGACGTACTCCCCCACGGCGAGGTCGACGCTGAACTGCCGCGCCGGCTCGCGCGGGTCGGCCGGGTCGTCGTACAGGTTGCCCTGGTGGCCCGTCAGCGCCGGGTCCCACGCGCCGTGCAGGTCGTAGCCCTGGACGTTGCCGAAGTCGAGGTACTCGAAGATCTCCGGGTCGTTCCAGCCGCCCGCCTCGATGTCGGCGGGGTTGGCGGGCAGGAACGCGGACAGCTCGTAGTGCTTGCCGGTCTCGGCGCCCACCGCGTCGAGCTGCTCACGGAACTCGGCGAGCAGCAGCTTGAAGTTGCGCGCGTCGTTCACCTCGTCGACGTGGTTGCCCTCGTTGCCGTTCTGCGAGCCGGGCCACTCCCAGTCGATGTCGAAGCCGTCGAAGACGCCTGCGGCCGCGCCCGGGCCGCCACGGCCGTCGATGACCGGCAGGTTGCCGCGGATGAACATGTCGACGCAGCTCGAGACGAACCTCTCGCGCGACGCCTCGGTGGCGGCGGCCAGCGAGAAGTTCTTCGACCAGGTCCACCCGCCGATCGACATCATGACCTTGAGGTCCGGGTGCTTGGCCTTGAGCTGCTTGAGCTGGTTGAACGAGCCGGCCAGCGGCTGGTCCCACGTGTCCGCCTGGCCGGAGACGGAGTTGGCGGCCGTGTAGCCCATGCCGTAGTCGGCCCAGGCGTCGCCCGCGCCGTCCGAGCCGTTGGGCCCGGGGCTCTGCGCCTTGTTCGCCTCGAAGCACTCGAGGCTCTGGTGGTGGATGTTGGCGAACGCGTAGTTGATGTGCGTCAGCTCGTCGGCGACGCCCGAGGTGTCGATCTGCTTGACCTGGTAGCCGCGGCCGTACACGCCCCATTGCGCGAAGTAGCCGACGCTGCGGTAGCCGTTGATCGCCGAGGACGCCACGCCCGAGGACGTCTGGGCCTCTGCGGCGCGGGCCGTGTCGGCGGCGTACAGGCCGGCACCGGCCACGGCGGCGGAGGCCGCCACGGCGAGCGCGGCCACCCCCGCGAGAATTCGTCGGCCCGTCCTCGTGATCCCGGACGGCGGTTGGTACGTCGAATCCATCGTCTTCCCTCTCTGCTCCGGCGCTCTGATCCCCTGTGTTAAAAGTAAGGAAACCTGCGTTAACAGGAAATAAGGGGATTCCACACGGTGGGACTACGTAGCGGAACCTGCCGGATCGCGGGGATTGGTTACGGACTGAAACCTTCACCACCGAAACAACCCCGTGCAGTACCAGATAACTCGTACGAACGGGCGGGGCAGGATGCCACGTTGCACCTGACCTCGCATCAAAAGTCGTGCGCCCAGGTTGATGCGGGTGAAACGTCTGGAGGTCATACTTGCGAGCACCGTGAACGAATCCGGGAGGCTCGACGATGACCGCGCTGCCGCAGCAAGTCGCTTTTCCGCTCGCACTCGGTGACCGCACCGTGGCGCCCCACGTCGCGTGCGAGCTCAGCCGGGTGGTGGGCGACGAACCTGGATGTGTGGACCAGACAGCCCGGATGCTCGACGACGAGCATCTCCTCGGGACGGCGCTGATGCCGGACCCGCTCCCCGCCGCGCGCGCCGTGCGCGAGGCGGTCGGACCCCTCGGCCTGGACGACGACGCGCGCCGCGTGCTGCTCGTCGCCTCCGTCGCCGTGGTCGACCGCACCGACGTCCTCCTCGCCGCGTCGGGGACCGACATCGACACCCTCATGGCGGGTCCGGCCGGCCGCCACCTGCACCTGGTGGGCGGCCGGTTCCGTTTCCACCATCCGCGCATCCGCTCGGTCGTGCACGAGGACGCCGACCTCGCCACGCGCACCGCCGCGCACGTCGCCCTCGCGCACGTGCACCGCAAGGCCGACGAGCCGCTCGTCGCCATGTGGCACACCGCCCTCAGCACGCTCGCCGGGGACCCGCTGCTCGCCGACGGGCTCGTCGAGCTCGCCGAGCAGCACCTCGCCCGCGGCGACGTCCACCGCGCGCACGAGGTGGCTCGCGAGGCGGCGAGCCACGGCACCGGCCGTGTCCGGACCCGCGCCTTCGCCGTCGCGGGCCGCGCGGCCCTGTGGGCCGGCCACGTGCACGACGCCGTCACGCACCTGCGCCGCGCGACCCAGCCCTCCACCGACCCGTCCGCCGCGGGAGCGCTCGACGCCGCGCGCCCCCTCGGTATCGCCCTGGCCCTGCTCGAGGGGCGGCCCGACGCCGTGCTGCCCGACGACGCCGAGGGTCCCGACCGCCTCGCGATCGCGGCTGCCCGCCGCACTCTGCGCCTGCTCGACGGCGCCCCCGCCGACGCCGCCGCGATCCTCTCCGAGGTGGCCGAGCTGGCGCCCGCGCGCCAGGCCGGCCGCTGGTTCGACGGCCCCGACGAGGCGATGACGCCCCTGGCGGAGGCCCACCTGCGCGTCGCCCAGTCCTACCTCGCGCTCCGGCTCGGCGACATCACCGGGGCGGCCACCGTGCTCGACGACGCCGTCGAGCGCCTGCCCGTCGCCCTCGCGTTCGGCGGGCTCGGCATCGCGCTGGCCCGCCGGCTCGACCTCGTCCGGGACGGCCACCTGTCCCGTGCGACCACGGCCCTCGAGGCGTCGGCGCCCGGCCAGGTCTCGCCCGTGGTGCGGGCGGCGACGCTCGGCGACCGGGCGCAGACCGCCGTGTTCGCCGGCCGCTGGGTCGAGGCCGCGACGCTGCTGGGCCTCGCGGCCGAGCGCGGGGGCGACGACCTGCGCAGGCTCTGGCTGCCCACGCCCGACCCCGTCGAGCTGCTCGTGCTCGCCGGGCAGGACAGGGCGGCGCGGCGCTCGCACGACCGCCTCCGCCTCCGGGTGCTGCCGTCGGCGGGTCCCGAGCCGGGCGTGCACACGAGCGCCGTCGCGGGTGCTCCGGTGACGGGGAACGGCACGGTCCCGAGCAGCCTCCCCGGTGGGGCGGGCATCTCGGGCGGGCCGGTGCGCCGGCGCCGGCTGGACCTCGCGCGCGCCGAGCTCGCCCTCGCCGACGCGTCCGGCGTCAACCGGGCGCGCGAGCGCGCCGTCGAGGCGTCCCTGCGCGTGGGCTCGACGTTCGAGCGCGGGCTCACCGAGCTCGTGGCCGCGCGGGCCTACGCGCGCCTCGGCCTCCCGGGCGACGCCGCCGCGCACCTCCTCGGCGCGCACGAGCTGTTCCAGGAGTCGGGCGCCACCGCCTGGGAGCACCTCGCCGAGCAGGCCCTCAGGGCGCCGGCGCCGGGCTCGGCGCAGCGGGCGACCGGGGAGGCGGCCGACGCCCGGCCGGCCGACCTCACGGCACGCCGTGACCCCGCACCCGCCGACATCCCTGGCGAGGCGGGGCCCGGCGGCGCGCAGGAGCAGCTCTGCGGGCAGTGGGACGGGCTGCTCACGGAGCGCGAGCTGGACGTGGCGCGGCTGGTGGTGCAGGGCCGCACCAACCGGCAGGTGGCCGCGAGCCTCTACGTGTCCGTGCGCACCGTCGAGGTGCACCTCGGCCGCGTGTTCCGCAAGCTCGGCGTGCGCTCGCGCACCGAGCTCGCGGTGCTGGCGCTGCGGGGGTAGGCCGTCAGGCCTCGACGATCAGGGTCACCGGCCCGTCGTTGACCAGGTCCACCCGCATGTCGGCGCCGAACCGCCCCGTCGCGACGGTCAGGCCGCGCTCCCGCAGCGCGGCCACCACCGCGTCGACCAGCGGTTCGGCGACCGGCCCCGGCGCGGCCTGGTTCCACGTGGGGCGGCGGCCCTTGCGCACGTCGCCGTAGAGCGTGAACTGGCTGACGACGAGCACGGGCGCGCCCGCGTCCGTCACCGACTGCTCGTCGCGCAGGATGCGCAGCTCGGCGATCTTGCGGGCGATGGTGGCGACCTGCGCCGGGCCGTCGTCGTGCGTCACGCCGACCAGGGCGAGCACGCCCGGCTCGTCGATGGCGCCCACCACCTCGCCGTCGACCAGCACCGACGCGCGGGTGACGCGCTGGAGCACCGCCCTCACCGGCGCGCCCCGCCGTACGCGTCGGCGAAGACCGCGCGCACGTCGCCGACCGGACGGCCGCCGCCGAGCACCGGCACCCGGCCGAGCGCGTCGAGCCCGCCCGGGTAGACGCCGGGCAGCCCCGCCGCACCCGCCGCGCGCAGGGCCGCCGCGAGGATCGCGGGGCGTGCGCGGGCCGAGCCGTCGAGCACCTTGAACGCGAGGGCCGAGCCGTCGGGCAGCCCGGCGGCGTACACGCCCTCGGCGCCGTCCTTCGCGACGAGCCCCGGCACGGCCTGCATCGCGAGGGTCACGTCGCGGCCCGTGCCACCGACCATCTCGGGGTGCGCGGACACCGCGCGGGCCACGCGCGCCTCGTGCGAGCGCACGTCGACCGTCGGCGCCGCGGCCAGCGTCGAGAAGGCACGTGCGAGGCCGAGCAGCGTGGTCGAGAACAGCGGCGCGCCGCAGCCGTCGACGGTCGTGTGCATGACCACCTCGGCGTCGCCGGTCAGCTCCAGGACGGTGCTGCGGACCGCGCGCTGCAGCGGGTGCTCGGGCGACAGGTAGGTCTCCAGGTCCCAGCCCTGCGCGCGACAGGTCGCGAGCATCGCGGCGTGCTTGCCCGAGCAGTTCTGCGTGAGCGACGCCGGGCCGGGGCCGCCGGCCAGCGGCGCCGTGTGCCACTCGAGCGCGGCAGGCGGGTACAGCGGCAGGTCAGGGGTGTTGCGCAGGGCGTCGACCCCGAGGCCCACGGACGACAGGATCTGCAGCACGCCCTCGAGGTGCGTCCGCTCGCCGTTGTGGCTCGCGGCCGCGAGCGCCAGGAGGCGGTCGGGCAGCTCGAGGCCGGCGCGCAGCATGGTGAGGAGCTGGACGGGCTTGAGCGACGAGCGCGGCCAGACCGGCGTGGTCGGGTTGCCCGCCTGCAGAACGGGGCGGCCGGTGGGGTCGAGGACGACGAGGTGGCCCAGGTGCACCGACTCGACGAGGTCGCCGCGGACGACCTCGGCGAGCGGCGCGGCGTCGTCGAGCACCCCGGCCGAGACGGCGGTCACCATCCGCCCTGCGGGCCGCGGGGCTTGCGGCCGGTGCCGTAGCTCTGGAGGCGGGGGCGCAGGCTGACCCAGTAGATGATGGCCGGCGCGACGGCGATGATGTTGAGGAACGAGCCGAACATGAAGCCGCCCTGGAGCCAGCCCTGCGGCAGACCGAGGAAGCCGAGCGCCGCCGCGACCCCGAGGATCGCGAGCCAGCCGGCCTTCGGCACGCGGCCCTCAGCGCGGTAGCCCCTGTCGGGCCGGCGTGCGGCGTCGACCAGCGCGACGACCTGCACGACGAAGACCACGAGCGCGAGCGCGGCCATGACGAACCACTGCAAGATTCCCACGGCGCGAGCCTACGGCACGGGTCGGACACGGTGCGCTGACCGGCCCTCGCCTCCGAACAGCATGCGCGCCAGCAGCAGCATCTGGGCGGCGAAGCCGAGCAGGACCGCCGTCAGCGCCCAGAGCCAGCCCGCCGTGAACCCGACGGCGAGGAAGACGGCGGCCGTGACGCCCCAGACGACGACGGTGTAGATGCCGAACCGGGCGGCGGCCACGGGGTCGTGCTCGAACCGGTTGCCCACCTGGGCGTGCTCCCGCTCCAGCTCCAGCACCCACGGCTTGCGACGGTTCGTCTGGGTGGCGAGCAGGTAGGCGAGCCAGGCGCCGCCGGCGACGACGAGAGGGAGCCCGAGCTGGAAGGCCGCGCTGGGCCGGGCGAACAGCACGGCGCTCACGGTCCCGCCAGCCGCGCCGGCGGCCAGGAGCGCCGTCGCGCACCCGTACGCGGCGGCGCGGCGCCACGGCATCGCGTAGTGCGCAGCGGTCTCCCGGCGCAGGGAGGCGGCGACGATCCACCCGACCCCGAGCCCGGCGAGGTACGGGGCGGCGAGCGCCAGGGGCACCCAGCCCGCCTCGGCGCGCTCCGCCGTCAGGGACAGGATCCAGATCAGCGGGACGAACGCCAGGAGGATCACGACGGACGCGACGATCACGCCCACGACGTAGCGCGGCCGCACCGGCACCCGCTGACGTGCGGCCGCCGCGGCCGCGTCCACCACCGCAGGACCCGGCGCGGCGGGCGACCGGGCACCGTCGTCCGCCGTCGCCTCCGCGACGAGCGCCCGGACGTCGCCGAGCTCGTCGACGGCGCGCCGTGCGGCGTCGTCGGCGCCGACGCCCTGCGCGGTCAGCTCGGCCACGCGGTCGAGGAGGTTCGCGCGGATCTCCTCCTTGAGGTCCTGCACGTCGGGTGTGACGGCGATGCCCGCGAAGGCGTCGTCGAGCAGCCGGTGCACCGAGATGTTCGTCATCAGGAGCCCTTCAGGTCGAGGAGGGAGTCGATGGTGCTCCGCGTGGCCACCCACGCGTCCACGTTGCGCCGGTACACGGCCCGGCCGGCGTCGGTGATGCGGTAGTACTTGCGGCGTCCGCCCTGGGACTCGTCGCCCCAGTAGGCCTCGACCAGGCCGTCCTTCACGAGCCGCCGGTAGGCCGCGTAGAGCGTGGCCTCCTTGATCTCGTAGTCACCGCCGGTCGCGTCGCGGATCGCCTTGTAGATCTCGAACCCGTACCGGTCCCGCGCACGCAGCACCCCGAGCACGATCGTGTCGGTGTGCCCGCGCAGCAGGTCGGCGGCGAAGGCGTCGGCCTTGCCGCCCGTCAGGTCGCTCGCTGGCTGCATCACGACAGGTACTGTATCTGATCAACTACTAGACCACAACGGTCTGGTTCTGGTGCTCGGTCCCGCGCACCGCCGACAGCAGGGCGAGCTCAGAGCTCGGGCAGGGCTCCGCGGGCCTCCTCCGGCGTCGCGCCGGCGGCCTCCAGGGTGTCGACCACCGGCGAGCGCAGCAGCATCACGAGCGACTGCACCTGCCAGTCGCCCTCCCCCACGGTGCGGGGGTCGATCCGCGCCGCGACGGCGGACAGCACCTCGCGGCTGCGCGCGCCGTCCCCGCCCGTGCCGACGGCGGACGCCAGCTCCCGCACGCCCGCCGCGAAGCCGTCGACGAGGTCCGCCACGGGCGTGACGTCGTGCCCGTTCTCGACCACGGGCAGCACGCGGCGGGCCAGCACGCGGATCGTCCGCATCGTCCGGTCGACGAGCACGGCCTGCTCCTCGAGCCGCGCCAGCTCGGGCCGGTGGACGCGGCCGACCGAGATCTGCGCCAGCTCGCGCGCCGTCCGGGCGGCCTCCTGCCACTC
Source organism: Promicromonospora citrea (assembly GCF_013004695.1). GTDB lineage: Bacteria > Actinomycetota > Actinomycetes > Actinomycetales > Cellulomonadaceae > Promicromonospora > Promicromonospora citrea. The sequence goes on along the minus strand of NZ_JABEMG010000022.1, from coordinate 38,424 downwards.
GGCGAGCACGGGCTCGGACGCGCGGCCGCGCACGAGGGCCGCGCCGACGTCGTTCCTGTCGCGCTCGCGCAGGCCGTGGGCGAGCGTCTCGAGCACCTCGGCCAGCTCGGTCACCGACTGCTCCGCGAGCGCCCGGGGACGACGCCGCGTGTCACCGGGCGTCAGCAGCGCGACGAGCAGCGCGACGGCGCCGCCGGTCAGGGCGTCGGTCCACCGCCCGAGCGGCCCGCCCGACACGGACGGCAGACCCACGACGATGATGGCCTGCACACCGGCCTGGGTGACCAGCAGGGCGCCCCGGTCGATGAACCGCGCGGCGACCGCGGAGATGAACAGGACGAGGCTGAGCTGCCACCAGCCGGAGCCGATGAGGTGCACGATGAGGTCGCCGATCGCGACGCCGACCGCCACGCCGACCGCCATCTCGGAGACCCTGCGGACGTTGCGCTGAGCCGTGAAGCCCAGCAGCACCCATGCGGCGACCGGCGCGAAGAACGGCTGCTCGTGCCCGAGCACGAACCGCGCGACCAGGTAGGCGACCCCCGCGGCGAGCGACGCCTGCGCGATGGGGATGAGGCTCGCGCGGGCGCGGATCCAGCCCTGCCGGAGCCGGGTGCGGAGCATGAGCGTGCGCCGGGCCTTGTGCCACATCTCGTCGGCCGCGCCGGGCAGGGTGCTCACGCAGGCATCTTCCCATCCCCCCGCCCGGCTCGTCGGGTGCCGGGCGGGAAGGTCAGATCAGGCTGGCCGGGCCGCGGAGCCCCGGCGTCAGGGGGCCGTGGCCGTCCGGGCGGTCCACCGAGACGCCGTCGCCCGGGACCACGACCTCCTGCGCGGCCGTGACCTCGATGACCTGGCCGGACACGTCGCCCGCGACCAGCAGCCCCGCCTCCTCGGGCACGTTGCGCTTGAGGACGGCCAGGCCGATCGGCCCGAGCTCGTGGTGGCGCCCCACGGAGGTGAGCGTGCCGACGGTCTTGCCGGCCCCGCCGTCGGGCGCGGGCAGCCGCACCTCGGCGCCCGGCTCGGGCAGGAGGTGCTGCGAGCCGTCGAGGTGCAGCATGACGAGGCGCCGCGGCGGGCGGCCCAGGTTGTGCACGCGCGCGACGGTCTCCTGGCCGCGGTAGCAGCCCTTGTTGATGTGGACGGCGGTGCGCAGCCAGTCGAGCTCGTGCGGGATGGTGCGGCCGTCGACCTCGCGCGCCAGGCGCGGCCGCCAGGCCTCGACCCGCAGCGCCTCGGTCGCCCAGGTGCCGACCAGCGGCCAGCCGGCGGCCTCGCGCGCCGCGACCTCGGCCTCGAGGTCGGCGCGCGGCACCAGCACGAGGCGCCAGGGCCGGGCGGCGCCCGGGTGGTCCGCCTCGGCCGGGCCGTAGCGGGTGCCGCCCGGCGCGACGGTGGGCCACGCGTCGTGCCAGGTCACCGGCTCGCCCTCGGCGCCCTCGGCCGCGACGGGCTCGCCGACCGCCGCCCACTCGTCGGTCGCGTCGGTGATCTCGACGCGCAGCGTGAACTTCATGCGGTCCAGCCACTGCGCCAGCCCCGGCGCGGCCGCGCGCTCGGTGATCAGCCAGGTGGCCTCGCCGTCGTCCACGACGCCCGCCGCGTGCTCGACGTGGCCCTGCGGCGACAGCACGAGCAGCTCGGTGCTCGTGCGGGGGGCGAGGTGCTCGAGGTGCTGCGAGGTGATCGAGTGCAGCCAGCTCAGCCGGTCCGGTCCCGCGACGCGCACGACCCCGAGGTGCGACTGGTCCACCACGGCACCGCCGCGCGACAGCGCGCGCTGCTCGGCCGTCGGGTCACCGTAGTGCCAGGCGACGCCGGCGTCCGGTCCGGCAGCGGCGACGGCGCCGGGCCGGCGCAACAAAGGGCTCTCGTAGTCCATGCTCACCTCAGGTGCAGCGTCCCGGACCCGCGGGACATTCCCGTTCGTTACTGACGGTCCAGCTCAGCCGACGCGTACGAGCGCAGCGGCTCGCCGAACGCCGCGAGCTCCTCGACCCAGAGCAGCCGGCCCTGGACCAGGCCGTACAGCCGCTTGGAGGCGCGGACCTCCGACGACGTCGACGTGCGTGCGATCGCGTCGGACGCCAGGTCGATGCGTCCGTTGCCCGCCGCGCCCACGTAGACGGTGATCCGCCCGGACGCGTCGGCCACGAGCACCTCGAGGGCGTGCTTGTCGTCCTCCAGGCCCTCGGGCCGGTCGGTGGAGACGCGCCAGTAGCCGGTCTCGGTGGACCACACGGTGCCCGCCTCGCCGACCTCGCCGGTCCCCGGCGCCGCCGACCCGCCGTCGGTCGGGTCCGGCACGGGCGCGGGCCACTCGCCGTCGGCGGGCGGCGCGTCCGGCACCGCGCCGTCGAGCACGCGCAGCGTGGACTCGAAGCGCAGGTACGGACCGCCGTCGTGGTCGAAGACGAGGTCCTGGACGAACGTCTTCCTGCCGATGGTCGGGTACTCGATCACGCCCTCGCCGCGCCACCGGCCGACGAGCCAGGCCAGCGGGTAGACCTCGGGCGAGAGGCCTTCGGGGAAGGTGAACGTCATCAGCGCTGACCGGTGTACAGCTTGTAGACGACGTAGCCGGCGAACCAGGCCACCGCAGCGGCGACCACGACGATGAGGCCGGTGAAGATGATCTCGAGGGCATGGATCGACATGGTCACGATCCTAACGGCCAGGCCCGGAGCGCACGGCATACAGTCGGCGGCATGCGACAGCTCGTGATCAAGACCACTGCGGGGCTCGAGCGGCCCGAGGCCACCAACCAGGCGTTCACCGTCGCGGCGGCGGCCGTCGCGGCCGGCGCGGAGGTGAGCCTGTGGCTCACCGGCGAGTCGGCGTGGTTCGCCCTGCCGGGCCGTGCGGCCGACCTCGCCCTCGAGCACGCGACGCCGCTGGCCGATCTGCTCGACGTCGTCCTCGCCGCGGGCACGGTGACGCTGTGCACGCAGTGCGCGGCGCGCCGCGGGATCACCGAGGCGGACGTGCTGCCCGGCCTCCGCGTCGCGGGCGCGGCGCTGTTCGCGGAGGAGGTCCTGCGCGACGGGGCGCAGGCGCTCGTCTACTGAGGGGTCAGGCCCGGACCAGCCCCGACCGGCGCAGCAGCAGGTACAGCTCGCACCCGAGGCACAGGCCGAAGACGGCGTTCAGGGCGGCGGCCACGAACGCCACGCCCGCGGCGATCGGCACGGCGGAGAGGATGCCGAACGCCCCGAGCACCACGCCGACGGCGGTGACGAGCAGGCCGATGCCCTGCGCGAAGCGCGGCGGGCGCCGGTCCTCCATCTCGGCGGGCGGGCCGAGGCGCGGGCGCACGAACGTCTTGAACACCCAGCCCTGCCACGTGCCCTCGGCACCCCGCAGGGTGCCGAGCAGGAAGCTCAGCATCATGAAGGTCAGGAGCACGAGCCCCGCCGTGCTCTGGCCCAGCAGGACCACGACGGCGAGCAGCACCGAGGTGATGCTCGCCCCCACCCGCGGCCCTCGCGGGTCGATCATCCCTGTGCTCATCGCTGTGCCTCCCCCTCGGCTCCGGTCGCTGCGGGGACCCGGTTGAGCGCCTGGCGCGCCTGCGAGTCGGAGACGACGCCGCTCATGCGCGCCACCTCACGACCGCCGCCGTCGACCACGAGCACGGTGGGCGTGCGCAGCACGCCGAGCGACCGCACGAGGTCGAGGTGGTCGTCGACGAGCACCTCGCGGTGACCGACGCCGGCCGCCCCGCCGGTGAGCCCCCCGAGCACGCGCGACGTCGAGCGACACGCGGCGCACACCTCGGCAGAGAACTGCACGAACGTCACCCGCTCGGCCAGCGCGATCCCCGCCGACGCCCAGTCGATCCCGGCCGGGGTCTCCCGCGGTGCGCGCACGGCACCCTGGCGTGCCGACCACCACACTCCGAGCGCCGCGGTGCCCAGCACGAGCACGACCAGCGCAATCACCTGTCCCAGCATTCTGCTCACGATGCCTTGTGTCGCCCCTCCCGACAACCCGGTGTCCGCGATAAGGACGGACATGACGCCTGTCACACCGGGGGTGAACCGGCCCGTCACGGAGCTGCGCACGTGCTTTCCTTGACCGGAACCCCTGTCGTCGCAGGCTTTCGCGCGCCACCAGCCCACCCGGCGGTCCAGGAGCGCGGTGGTAGCGTGCACGGATCCGCATAAACGGGAGAAATTGCAAGATGGCAGCTCTGCCCACCCGCACCTGGAACGGCCTGACCATCCCGGCCCCCGGGACCTGGGCGCTCGACGAGAACCACAAGAGGCTCGGCTTCCTCGCGATGCACATGATGGTCAGCCCCGTGCGCGGCGAGTTCGCGGACGGCGAGGCGGTCGTCGAGGTCGGCGAGGACCCGCTGGCCTCCCACGTCTCCTGCACGATCCGTGCGGACTCGATCACCACCCACGTGGCCGACCGCGACACGCACCTCAAGAGCCCCGACTTCCTCGACGTCGAGAACCACCCCACCATCGAGTTCCGCAGCACGGGCCTGCGCCTGCAGGCCGAGGCGGACCCGATCTTCTCGTGGGCCCGGCTCAAGGCGGGCACGGTGGGCCGGCGCCCCCACGACCCGCGGCAGGCCGACGGGTCCTTCACCAAGTTCCTCATGGACGGGCTGCTCACGGTGCGCGGCACGACGCGCCCGGTCACGCTCGACTGCGACTTCGGCGGCGTCGGCCGCGACCCCTACGGGCAGGACATCTTCGGCTTCCACGGGAGCTGCGAGATCGACCGCGAGGAGTGGGGGCTGCTGTGGAACGTCGCCCTCGAGGCCGGCGGCGTGCTCGTCGCCAGGAAGGTCAGGATCGAGATCGCCGGCGAGATGGTCCGTCAGGCCTGAGCCCGGCCGTCCGAGGGCGCGCGGTCAGAGGATGACCATGCGCCCCACGACGAACACGAGGATGCCGCAGACCACGACGGGCAGCGTCGCCGCGGAGATCCCGGCGAGCCGGGCGCGGCGCTTCGGCAGCCGCTCCAGCAGCAGGTGCAGCGCCCCGACGGCGAGCCCCGCGACCAGCCCGGACCACAGCCCGCTCACGGTGTCGATGTTCGGCAGCAGCGTCGCGGCACCGCCGCCCACCACCACGGCGGCGACCGCGGAGACGCCGAGCGCGACCCAGCCCCGCAGCGGCAGCGCGGACACGGCGGCCGCGACGGCGAGCGCGACGGCGCTCGTCACCACGAGCGCGGCCCCGGCGTCGGACCGGGCCGCCGCGACCCAGCCGGCCGCGCCGAGGGCCGCGACGACGCCCGCGACCGTGCCCGAGACCGACTCGGTGAGCTGCGGCCTGCCGTCGCGGCGCAGCATCTGCGCGACGAACGCGAGCACGACGGCCCCCGCCAGCACGACGGGCAGGTGCCGCAGCACGGGCTCGCCCGGCGTGAGGTAGACGACGGCGGCGCCACCGATGCCGCACAGCGCCACGACCAGGCGGGTGCTGCCCGGTGCGGGCAGCCGCAGCAGCGACGGCCAGCCGAGCGCGACGAGCACCACGAGGGCCACGGCGGCGGCCGCGAGCGGGAGCGGCCGGGGCTGGACGTACGACGCTGCGGCGACGGCCGCCGCGAGCGCGGCGGTGGTCACGGCACGGGTGGAGACGGACACGACCCAGAGTTTTCCAGAGTCCGACCCGGTTTCCTCAATCGGCACCCGGGAGCAGGACCACCCGGCGTCATGTGACCGTCACGTGCGCTGAGCAGCACGGTGGTGACCAGGAAAAGGGCGTGTAACATGCACGCAACAAGCAACAGGGCAGACTTCCGCAGAGCCAGTCGAGTGCCAGCTGGACGCGACGAGAGGTTCCGCCACCCGCGGGGCCCGAGCCAGGGACGGTTGCAAGACGCCGGTTCCGAGAGGAGGTGCGTCAATGGCAGAGCTGTTGATCCTCACGCCTGTCACCGGCGGGTCGGCCGAGGTGCTTCCCGCACTCGGCCTGCTGTCGCATCGGGTCCGTGTGCTGCCGATGGAACCGTCCGCACTGGTGGACGCCCCGGACGCGGACGTCGTCCTCCTGGACGCCCGCCGCGACCTGGTGGCCGCCCGCACCACGTGCCGGCTGCTCCACGCGACCGGCCTGACCGTGCCGCTCGTGCTCATCCTCACCGAGGGCGGCCTCACGGTCGTCACGCACGAGTGGGGCGCCGACGACCTGCTGCTCGAGTCCGCCTCCCCCGCCGAGGTGGAGGCGCGCCTGCGCCTCGTGGTCGAGCGCTCGGCGCGCGGCCCGGCCGAGGAGTCGCAGCAGGAGATCTCCGCGGGCGAACTGGCGATCGACGCGGGCGGGTACACGGCCCGGCTGCGCGGCCGCCCCATCGACCTCACGTACAAGGAGTTCGAGCTCCTCAAGTACCTGGTGCAGCACCCGGGCCGCGTGTTCACCCGCGCCCAGCTGCTGCAGGAGGTCTGGGGCTACGACTACTACGGCGGCACCCGCACCGTGGACGTGCACGTGCGGCGCCTGCGCGCCAAGCTCGGCCCGGAGCACGAGCAGCTCATCGGCACGGTGCGCAACGTCGGCTACCGGTTCGACCCGCCGAAGGAGCAGCGTGCGGCCGAGGAGCCGCCCACCGCGCCGTCCGGCGCCGCGCGCACCGAGGCCGCCCCGGAGCAGCCCGGCACGACGCCGCCCGCCGCCCCCGGACCGCAGCGGGGGAACGAGCCCGGCTCGGGCCAGGCCGGCCGGCGGGTCGCGCAGACCGGGCACTGACGCCGCAGATCACGCGCGCGGCGAGGCGTGAGCGCGTAGGTTCGTACCCGTGACCGCACTCTCGGCCAGGCCGGCGGCCCGCACGGCAGCCACGAGCGACTACACGTGCGCCCTGGTCGACGGCCCGTGGCAGCACGAGTTCGTGTCGTCGGGCGGGTCGCGCTTCCACGTCGTGGTCGCCGGTCCCGAGAGCCGCACGGCACCGCTCGTCGTCCTGCTGCACGGCTACCCCCAGTTCTGGTGGGCGTGGCGCGCGCAGATCCCGGCCCTGGCCGACGCCGGCTACCGCGTCGCCGCGATGGACGTGCGCGGCGTGGGCGGGTCCGACAAGCCGCCGTCGGGCTACGGGGCGCCCACGCGCGCCGCCGACGTCGCGGGCGTCGTCCGCTCGCTCGGCCGTGAGCGCGCGGTGGTCGTGGGGCACGGCACGGGCGGCATGCTCGCGTGGGCCGTCGCGGCCCTCCACCCGGCCACGACGACGGCGGTCGCCGCGCTGGCCGCCCCGCACCCGGCCCGGCTCCGGCTGGGCGCGGGGGCCGTGCTCACGCCGGCCGCGCTGCGCGAGCTGGCCTACCTCCAGGTCCCGACGCTGCCCGAGCGCGCGCTGACCCGCGGCGACCTCGTGGCGCGCACGCTGGACCTCGGGGCGGCGTCCCCGCTGCCGGACACCGCGGTCGAGCTCTACCTGAGCGCGATGCGCATCCCGTTCGCCGCGCACTCCGCCGCCGAGGCCCTGCGCTGGGCCGTGCGGTCGACGCCGCGCATGGACGGCCGCCGGTTCGCCGCCGCGCTGCGCAGGCCCCTCGAGGTGCCCGCGCTCCAGCTCCAGGGCGGCCGGGACGGGTTCGTCCGGCCCGACCGGGCGGACGTCGACGCGCACGCGCTCGTCCCGGACCTGCGGTACGAGCTCCTTCCGAACGCGGGGCACTTCCTGCCCGAGGAGGCGCCCGACGAGGTGAGCGCGATCCTGCTGGGCTGGCTCGCCCGTGTCAGCCCGGTGCCCGCGCCCGCGTAACCGTCGGCGCGGTCAGACCAGCGGCAGCCCCGCGGTGGGCGAGCGGTCCGGCGCCGGGCGCACGAGCTTCGCCGCCTTCTCGGGGTCGGTCTCGCCCGCGCCGAACGACGGGCACAGGTGCGCGATGCTGCAGGCCCCGCAGGCGGGCGTGCGGGCGAGGCAGACCCGCCGCCCGTGCCACACCAGGTGGTGGCTGAGCATGGTCCACTCCTTGCGCGGGAAGAGCTCACCCACCTCGGTCTCGACCTTGACCGGGTCCTCCTGCGTGGTGAACGCGAGGCGCCGGGCCACGCGCCCGAAGTGGGTGTCCACGGTGAGGCCCGGCACCCCGAACGCGTTGCCGAGCACCACGTTCGCCGTCTTGCGCCCGACCCCCGGCAGCGTGACCAGGTCCTCGAGCCGGCCCGGCACCTCGCCGCCGAACCGCTCGACGAGCGCCGCCCCCAGGCCGATCACCGCCTTCGCCTTGGCGCGGAAGAAGCCGAGCGGCCGCAGGATCTCCTCGAGCTCCTCAGGGTTGGCCGCCGCGTACGCACGCGCGTCCGGGTAGGCGGCGAACAGCTCCGGCGTGGTCTGGTTGACCCGGACGTCGGTGGTCTGGGCGCTGAGCACCGTGGCGACGAGCAGCTCCAGCGGCGTGGTGAAGTCGAGCTCCGCGCGCGCGTCCGGGTACGTCTCGGCGAGCGTACGGTGGACGCGCCGCGCCCTGCGCACGAGCGCCAGGCGGCTCTCGGGTGCCTTCGGTGTCGTGGTCACCCCGCCACAGTAGCGACCGTCACCGACACGGCCCGCGGGGGCGGCGGTCGCATGTACCTAGGACGGGGAGTATGAGAAGGTCAAGGGCGCCCCGGACCTCACGACGGTCCCTGTGAATCGAGGAAGAGTCACCATGCCGTACACGCACCACCTCCGCGTCTACCCCTCTGCCGAGCCGCTCGCGCGCACGGACCAGCTCGCGTGGAAGCTCGCGGAGCTCGCCACCGACACCGTCGAGCCGACGGCCGAGGTCACCGACATGGTGATCAACCGCGTCATCGACAACGCCGCCGTCGCGGCGGCGAGCCTCACGCGCGGCCCCGCCGTCGCCGCGCGGACGCAGGCCCAGGCGCACCCGTACACGCCGGGCGCCACCGTCTTCGGCCTGGCCGCCGGCGCGACCAGCAGCCCCGAGTGGGCCGCCTGGGCCAACGGCGTCGCCGTGCGCGAGCTCGACTTCCACGACACCTTCCTCGCCGCCGAGTACTCGCACCCGGGCGACAACATCCCGCCGGTCCTGGCCGTCGCGCAGCACGCGGGCCGCACCGGCGCCGAGCTGGTCCGAGGCATCGTGACCGGCTACGAGATCCAGGTCGACCTCGTGCGTGCGATCAGCCTGCACAAGCACAAGATCGACCACGTGGCGCACCTCGGCCCGTCGGCGGCCGCCGGCATCGGCACGCTGCTCGGCCTCGGCACCGAGACCGTGTTCCAGGCGATCGGCCAGGCCCTGCACACCACGACCGCCACCCGGCAGAGCCGCAAGGGTCAGATCTCGACCTGGAAGGCCCACGCCCCCGCGTTCGCCGGCAAGCTGGCCGTCGAGGCGGTCGACCGCGCGATGCGCGGCCAGACCTCCCCCGAGCCGATCTACGAGGGCGAGGACGGCGTGGTCGCCTGGCTCCTGGACGGGCCCGACGCCGCCTACGACGTCGTGCTGCCCGCCCCGGGCGAGCCCCGCACCGGCATCCTCGACACGTACACCAAGGAGCACTCCGCGGAGTACCAGGCGCAGGCGATCATCGACATGGCCCGTGCGCTGGGCACCGAGCGCCCCGAGCTGCGCGACCCCGCGAACGTCGCCTCGATCGTGCTGCACACCAGCCACCACACCCACTACGTCATCGGCTCGGGTGCGAACGACCCGCAGAAGTACGACCCCACGGCGTCGCGCGAGACGCTCGACCACTCGGTCCCGTACATCTTCACGGTCGCGCTGCAGGACGGCGGCTGGCACCACGTCGGCTCCTACGCCCCCGAGCGCGCGCAGCGCCCCGACACCGTGGAGCTGTGGCGCAAGGTCACCACGGCGGAGGACCCGGAGTGGACGCGCCGCTACCACTCGACGGACCCGGCGGAGAAGGCGTTCGGCGGCCGCGTCGAGATCACGCTGACCTCGGGCGAGGTCGTGACGCGCGAGATCGCCGTCGCCGACGCGCACCCGCTGGGCGCCCGCCCGTTCGTGCGCGAGAACTACGTCGCCAAGTTCCGCACCCTCGCCGAGGGCGTGCTCACCGAGGACGAGATCGAGCGCTTCCTCGGCCTGGCCGAGCGGCTGCCCGAGCTCACGCCCGCCGAGGTCCGCGAGCTCACGATCGTCGCGGCGCCGGGCGTGGTGGAGTCGGTCGAGGCGCCCTCCGGCCTGTTCGAGCTGGGCGCGCGCGTCGAGGCGGGAGCCCGCTGATGCTCTACTCCCGGCTCACGCCCGCCGCCAAGCGCCGCGCGTTCCGCGAGGCCCTCGCCGGGCCGGACCTGCTGCGCCTGCCGGGCGCGTTCAACCCGCTGAGCGCGACCCTCATCCAGGACAAGGGGTTCGACGGCGTCTACGTGTCCGGCGCGGTGCTCTCGGCCGACCTCGGCCTGCCCGACATCGGCCTGACCACCCTCACCGAGGTGGCGGGCCGCGCCGGGCAGATCGCGCGCGTCACCGACCTCCCCGTCCTGGCCGACGCCGACACCGGCTTCGGCGAGCCCATGAACGTGGCCCGCACCGTCCAGACCATGGAGGACGCCGGCGTGGCCGGCATCCACATCGAGGACCAGGTCAACCCCAAGCGCTGCGGCCACCTGGACGGCAAGGAGGTCGTCGGCCTCGACGACGCCGCACGCCGCATCCGGGCCGCGGTCGACGGCCGACGCGACCCCGACTTCCTCGTCATGGCGCGCACCGACGTGCGCGGCACCGAGCCGGGCGAGCGCGGGCTCCGGCTCGCGATCGACCGGGCCAAGGCCCTCGTCGACGCCGGGGCGGACGCCGTCTTCCCCGAGGCCATGGCGGACCTGGCGGAGTTCGAGGCCGTGGCGTCGGCCCTCGACGTGCCGGTGCTCGCCAACATGACCGAGTTCGGCAAGTCCGAGCTCTTCACCGCGGAGCAGCTCCACGGTGCCGGCGTCAGCCTCGTCATCTACCCCGTCACGCTGCTCCGCATCGCGATGGGAGCCGCCGAGCGCGCGCTGGACCACATCGCCGCGGCGGGCACGCAGGCCGAGCTGGTGCCCGAGATGCAGACCCGCGCACGGCTCTACGAGCTGAACGACTACGCGGCCTACAACCACTTCGACGCGAACGTCTTCACCTACACGCCCTGACGACCGTCCTGAACACGAAGGAGTGCGCATGACCGAGACCACCGAGATCCGGAAGGGTCTGGCCGGCGTCGTCGCCGATACGTCGGCGATCTCGAAGGTCAACCCGGAGACCAACTCGCTGCTGTACCGCGGCTACCCCGTCCAGGACCTGGCCGCGAGGAAGTCCTTCGAGGAGGTCGCCTACCTGCTGTGGCACGGCGAGCTCCCGACGCCGGCGCAGCTCGCCGAGCAGACCGCCGTCGAGCGCGTCCACCGCGAGCTGCCCGACAACGTCCGCGACGCGGTCCTCGAGCTCCCCACCGACTGCCACCCCATGGATGTGTGCCGCACCGCGGTCTCGATCCTGGGCGCGCACGACCCGCAGGCCGAGGACTCCTCGCCCGAGGCCGAGCTGGCCAAGGCGCTGCGGCTGTGGGCGGTCCTGCCCGCCGTCGTCGCGCTCGACCAGCGCCGGCGCCGCGGCCAGGAGCTCGTGCCCCCGCGCGAGGACCTCGGCTACTCCGCCAACTTCCTGTGGATGACGTTCGGCGAGGAGGCGGAGCCGGCCGTCGTGAAGGCCTTCGAGGCCTCGATGGTGCTGTACGCCGAGCACTCGTTCAACGCCTCGACGTTCACCGCGCGCGTCATCACCTCGACGCTGGCCGACCTGCACTCGGCCGTCACGGGCGCCATCGGCGCGCTGAAGGGCCCGCTGCACGGCGGTGCGAACGAGGCCGTGCAGGCGACGTTCGAGGAGATCGGCTCGGCGGACAGGGCCGAGGCGTGGCTCGAGGACGCCCTGGCGAGCAAGAAGAAGATCATGGGCTTCGGCCACCGCGTGTACAAGAACGGCGACTCGCGCGTGCCGACCATGCGCGCCGTGCTGGGCGACCTCGCGGAGCACTACGGCCGGACCGAGGTGCTCGACCTGTACGAGACGCTCGAGAACGCCATGGTGAGCCGCAAGAACATCAAGCCGAACCTGGACTACCCGGCAGGCCCGGCCTATCACCTGATCGGCTTCGACACGAACATCTTCACACCGCTGTTCGTCGCCTCCCGGGTCACCGGGTGGACGGCGCACGTCATGGAGCAGCGGGCCGCCAACTCGCTGATCCGGCCGGTCTGCGAGTACGTCGGGCCGGAGCAGCGCGAGGTCCCCTGACCTGCGGTGACGGACGCCCGTTCGGTGCTCCCGGGCAACTCCCCTAGGATTCATGGACGGGCGTCCATCTCCGCACCCGGCAGTGCCGACATCTCGCACGAGGCGGACGAACGCGTCAGGCACCACGCCACGCGGACGCCACGAGAGACACCGATGACCCGGCAATCTCGCGACATTGAGGCAGACTGAGAGGTGGAAAAGACTGATGGACGAAAGTCCCCGACACGTGAGGACACCACTGGTGGACGACGACGTCGTACTCTCTGCCCCCCTCTTCGCGGACATGGAAGGCGAGGAGACGCGCGCGCTCTTCGAGTCCATGGTGCCCGTGGAGCTGGTCCGGGGTGACGTGCTCTTCCGCGAGGGCGAGCCGGGCGACCGGCTCTACGTCATCGCGCAGGGCAAGATCAAGCTGGGCCGCCGGTCGAGCGACGGCCGCGAGAACCTGCTGTCGATCCTGGGCCCCGGCGAGATGTTCGGTGAGCTCTCGCTGTTCGACCCGGGTCCCCGCACCGCCTCGGCGTCGTCGGTGTCCGACTCGGTGGTCTACGAGCTGCGCCACGAGTCCCTCGTGCGCTGGATCGCGGACCACCCGGGCGTCGCGACGCAGCTGCTCGGCGCGCTCGCGCGCCGGCTGCGCCGCACCAACGAGACGCTCGCCGACCTCGTCTTCTCCGACGTGCCCGGCCGTGTCGCCAAGGCACTGCTCGACCTCTCGACCCGCTTCGGCGAGCCGAACGACGACGGCATCCGCGTCGCGCACGACCTCACGCAGGAGGAGCTCGCGCAGCTCGTCGGCGCCTCCCGCGAGACGGTGAACAAGGCGCTGGCCGACTTCGCGACCCGCGGCTGGGTCCGCCGCGAGGGCCGCGCCGTCGTGCTGCTCGACCTCGACCGCCTGGAGCGCCGCGCGCGCTGAGGCACGGGCGGGCGACACGGAGGCCGGGTGATCGATCGATCACCCGGCCTCCGTCGTACCGACCGCTAGCGCACCCGCGCCGTCAGCGTCATCAGCGTCGCCTCCGGGCGGCACGCGAACCGCACCTGCGCGTACGGCGACGTGCCCGCACCGGCCGAGACGTGCAGCCACGTGGAGTCCTCGCCGCCCTCGCGGTCAGGGCGGGGGCCGGGCCAGCCGTGCAGGCCGGAGGCCCGCTTGCGGTCCAGGTCGCAGTTCGTCACCAGCGCGCCGAACCACGGCAGGCAGAGCTGGCCGCCGTGCGTGTGGCCGGCGATGATCGCGTCCACGCCGTCGTCCTTGAGCTGGTCCAGCACGCGCCGGTAGGGGGCGTGCACGACGCCGAGGCGCAGCACGGCGTCCTCCTCACCGGGGACGCGGCCCGGCGCGGGCATGACGTCGAGGTCGAGGTGCGGGTCGTCCATGCCGACGAGACCGATCGTGCGGCCGTCGCGCAGCTCGACGAGCCCGCGGTGGTTGTTCAGGTCCACCCAGCCTGCCGCCGTGAACGCCTCGGCGAGCTTGTCCGACGGCAGCGGCACCTTGTCCTCGCGATGCACGCGGGCGTCGCGCAGCAGGTACCGGGCCGGGTTCTTGGGCGTGGGCGCGTGGTAGTCGTTCGACCCCATGACGAAGGCCCCCGGCACGTCCATGAGGCGCCCGAGCACGTCGAGCAGCGGCGTGAGCGCCTGCGTGTGCCCGAAGTTGTCGCCCGTGTTGATCACGAGGTCCGGCTCGAGCTCCGCGAGGGACCGCACCCACGCCTGCTTGGTGCGCTGGCTGGGCGTGAGGTGCAGGTCGGAGACGTGCAGCACCCGGATCGGCCGCTGGCCGGCCGGCAGCAGCGGCACGGTCACCCGGCGCACCCGGAAGAGCTTGGTCTCCAGGTGCGCGTAGGCGAGGCCGGCGGCGACGACGCCCCCGGCGATACCGGCCGCCGTGCCGACGTCACGCAGCGTGGGCATCCCGATCAGTCGTCCCCGCCGCCGGGCCCGCCGCCACCGGGTCCGCCACCGTTGCCGCCACCACCGTTGCCGCCACCACCGTTGTCGCCGCCGCCGTTCTCACCACCGCCCGCGCCGCCACCCTCGCCACCGGCGTCCGGCTTCGTCTGCTTCGGCGGTGCGGGCTTCTTGCCCACGAGCTTCGGGTCAGGGGACGGGAAGGCCGTCTTGGGCAGGTCCACGACCGCCTGGTCCATGTACCGGCGCCAGGTCGGCGCGGCCGCCGTCCCGCCGTACAGGGGCCCGACCTTGGCCGACGCGCTGTACCAGCTCGTGGACGGGAGGATGACGTTCATGTGCTGGGTCTCACCGGAGGCCTCACCCACCCACACGGACGTGGACAGCTCGGGGGTGTACCCGGTGAACCAGCTCTGCGTCGCACCGTTGGTCGTCCCGGTCTTGCCCGCCACGGGGCGGCCGTCGGCGAGGCCCGGCGCGATGCTCCACGCGGTGCCCCACGGGCTCGTGCTGAAGACCTTGGTCATCGCGAAGGCCACCGTGTTGGCGACGTTCGGCTCGAGCGTCTGCTTGCAGTCGGCCGACGGCACCTTCATCTTCTTGCCCTCGTGGTCCTTGACCTCGAGGATCGCGATCGGCTTGCAGTAGGTACCGCCCGAGGCGTAGGTCGCGTACGCCGCCGCCTGGTTGAGCGGCGTCGAGGCCTGCGTACCGAGCGTCATCGACGCGAACACGTCGATGTCCTTCTGCTGCGGGTTGTCGATCGTGCGGAAGGTGCCCTCGCCCTCGTAAGTCAGGCCCGACGTCATCGGCCGGAAGCCGACGTCCCACGCCGTCTTCTGCAGGTCGCAGAGGTCGATCTTCTGGGACATGCGCGCGTAGACCGTGTTGAGCGACTGGAACGTGCCCTGGAGCACGCTGACGTTCCCGGACGTGGAGCCCTCGACGTTGCGGACCGGCCACGGCTGGTGCGTGAAGGCGTGCACGCACCCGTTGGCCGTGAAGTCGGTCTCGTACGGCGCGAACGACCCCGCGCTCACCGAGTCGTAGAGCGTGTGCCCGCTGCGCAGCCACTCGGTCAGCACGTACGGCTTGAAGTTCGAGCCCACCTGGAAACCGCGGGAGTTGCCGTGGTTGTAGTCCGCCGAGTAGTTCTGCGCCGTCGTACCCTCCGCCGGGTCGGACGTCGCGTCGTACGGGCGGTTCTGCGCCATCGCGCGGATCTCACCGGTACCCGGGACCACCGAGGTCACGGCGGCCTCGAGACCGTACGGGTTGTCGGCGGGCACGCCCTCCGCGACCGTCTTCTCGGCGGCGCGCTGCATCTTCACGTCGAGCGTCGTCCGGATGCGCAGGCCGCCGCGGTACAGCAGGTCGTAGCGGTCCTCGCGGGTCTCGCCGAACTCGGGGCTCGCCATGACCTCCTTGATGACGTAGTCGCAGAAGAACGCGGCGCCCTTCGCGGCGTCGCAGCCGACGTCGAGCGGCTGGACGTCGAGCGTGTCCTTGAGCGGCGTCGCCATGGCCTCGTCGCGCTCGGCCGTCGTGATGTAGCCGAGCTGCCACATCTTGCCGATGACGAGGTTGCGGCGGACCTGCGCCTCCTCGGGGTTGGTCACCGGGTCGAAGGCGCTCGGCGACTTCGTGATGCCGGCGATCGTCGCGGCCTCGACGACGGACAGCTTCGCGGCCGACTTGTTGAAGTAGTACTTCGCGGCCGTCTCGACGCCGTACACGGAGCGCCCGAACTGCGCGATGTTGAGGTAGCCCTGGAGGATCTCGTCCTTGGACATCTCCTTCTCGAGCGCGATCGCGAGCTTCGCCTCGCGCAGCTTGCGCGTCAGCGAGCTCTCGGAGGCCTCCAGCGCGCCGAACGTGTCGTCGTTGCGCACGGCCTCCTCGATGAGCACGTTCTTCACGTACTGCTGCGTCAGGGTCGACGCGCCCTGCGTGTCGCCGCCGCCGAAGTTCTGCAGCGCGGCACGCGAGATGCCCTCGGGGTCGACGCCGCCGTGCGTGTAGAAGCGCTCGTCCTCGATCGCGATCACGGCGTGCTTCATGTGGTCGGCGACCTTGTCGAGCGGCACGACGATGCGGTTCTGCGCGTAGAACGTGGCGAGCCGCGTCTTGTTGTCGCTCGCGTAGATCACCGACTGCTCGGACAGCGGGCCCGGCACGAGCTCGTCCGGCACCTCGTTGAACACCTCGACGCCGGTGTCCACCGCCGTGTCGACCCCTGACGCGAGCGGGATCACCAGACCGGCCGCGATCACGCCGCCGGCACCGGCGGTCAGCACGAAGGCGAGGAGGAGTCCGATGAGCTGGGCCGCTGGGATGGTCCGAGTGATCCGGCGCGGCTCGCGAGGGTTAGCCATGGCCATGCGCCCAGGTTACGGCGTGTCGCGGCCCCGGGCCGCCGAAACGGGAGCCGCACGTGTGCAGGTCTCGTGCGGAATCGCACGCGGCGTGAGCGGGCTAGCATCACAGCATGGCAACGACGTGGGAGTACGCGACGATCCCCCTCCTCATTCACAACACCAAGGCGATCCTCGACCAGTGGGGCGCGGACGGCTGGGAGCTCGTCCAGGTGGTCCCCGGGCCCGACGGCACCGGCCTGGTCGCTTACCTCAAGCGTCCGACGGGCGGCGACGCATGAGCCACGAGCAGCGCCTCGCCGAGCTGGGCATCACGCTGCCCGAGGTCGCGGCGCCGGTCGCCGCGTACGTCCCGGCCGTGCAGACCGGCCGGTACGTCTACACGTCCGGCCAGCTCCCCTTCGTCGACGGCACGCTGCCCGCCACCGGCAAGGTGGGCGAGGGCGACGGCCTGGTCTCCCCCGACGACGCGGCGGCCTACGCCCGCACCTGCGCGCTCAACGCGGTGGCCGCGGTCCGGTCGCTGACCGGCTCGCTCGACGCCGTCGCACGCGTCGTCAAGGTGGTCGGCTTCGTCGCGAGCGACCCAACGTTCACCGGGCAGCCCGGCGTGATCAACGGCGCCTCGACGGTGCTCGGCGAGATCTTCGGCGACGCCGGCGTGCACGCCCGCTCGGCCGTCGGCGTGGCCGTCCTGCCCCTGGACGCCCCGGTCGAGGTCGAGCTCGTCGTGGAGCTCGCGTAGGCCCTCCGACCGGGCCCGGGACGGGAGTGATCCGACGCACTCCGCATTCGGTTTCCGTTCCGGGCCATGCGTCGGCTATTCTGAGCAGGCTTCCGCGGAAGGGCGTTGCGCCCGACGCGCGGTGGGCTCCCTCGGGGTGTGGCGCAGCTTGGTAGCGCGCTTCGTTCGGGACGAAGAGGTCGCAGGTTCAAATCCTGTCACCCCGACCACATGAAAGGCCCTCTGACCAGCAGAAATGCTCGGTCGGAGGGCCTTTCGCCATCTCCGGGCGCGAGGCCCCGCCGTCCCCCGCGCGGTGCGAGACTGGACGGACATCCGTCACAGGAGGCACTCATGGAACCGTTCGTCCTGGTTGGCGGTGGCCTCACCACCGCACGCGCGGCGGAGGCGCTGCGTGAGGAGGGGTACGACGGCGACCTCGTCGTCGTCACGGCCGAGCCGCACCGCCCCTACGAGCGCCCGCCCCTGAGCAAGGACTACCTGCGCGGCGAGGCCGAGCGAGACGCCGTCTTCCCTCTCGACGAGGGCTGGTACGCCGAGCACGACGTCGACGTCCGCACCGGTGAGACCGTCGTCGGCCTGGACGCGGCGGAGCACCGCCTCACGCTCTCCGACGGCGCCACCCTCACCTATGCCAAGACGCTGCTCGCGCCCGGTTCGGCGCCGCGTACGCTCGCGGTGCCCGGCGCCGACCTGGCCGGCGTGCACTACCTGCGCACGATCGAGGACGCCGACCGCATCTCCTCGGCGCTGCTCGAGGCGTCGCTCGAGGGCGTCGGCCGGCTCGTGGTGATCGGCGACGGCTGGATCGGGCTGGAGGTCGCGGCGTCGGCACGGACCCTCGGCCTCGACGTGACGGTCGTCGGCCGCGGCGACCACCCGCTGGGCCGCGTGCTGGGCCCTGAGATGAGCGACTTCTACGCGGGCGTCCACGCGGAGCACGACGTCCGGCTGGTGCGGGGCGCGACCGTCGTCGGGCTGGACGGCGCCGACGGCCGGGTCACCGGCGTGCGCCTCGCGGACGGCACGCGCCTCCCCGCGGACGGGGTCGTCATCGGCATCGGCGCGACGCCCAACATCGGCCTCGCCGAGTCGGCCGGGCTCGAGCTGCGGGACACCGCTCACGGGGGCGGGATCGCCGTCGACGCGACCCTGGCGTCGTCGCACCCCGACGTCTTCGCCGGCGGCGACGTCGCGAGCATCCCCTCGGAGCGGTACGGCCGCCCGCTGCGCGTGGAGCACTGGGCCACCGCACAGCACACCGGCGCGCACGCGGGCCGCGCGATGCTCGGCGCGACCGACCCCTACGACCGGCTCCCGTACTTCTACAGCGACCAGTACGACGTGGGCATGGAGTACACGGGCTGGGTCGACGTCGCGGCGGGCTACGACGACGTCGTCGTCTCCGGCGACCTCGACGCGCGCGAGGTCGTGGCCTTCTGGCGCGTCGACGGGCGGGTGGCCGCGGGCATGGCCGTCAACGTGTGGGACCAGATGGAGCGGGTCGAGGAGCTGATCCGCTCCGGCCGGGAGGTGTCCGCCGAGGAGCTGCGGAGGTTCGTCGGCTGAAACCGACCTGCGCGGAGGACGGCGGCGCCGGTCTCGCGGCGCCGCCGTCGGTACCTCAGCCGCGCCGCTCGCGCACGGCCTTCGCGAGCGTGCGCAGCAGGTCCTCCGTGGTGTCCCAGTCCATGCACGCGTCGGTGACGGACTGGCCGTAGGTGAGCTGCTCCAGCGGCGCGGGCTTCTGCGCGCCGGCCACGAGGAAGCTCTCCATCATGAGGCCGGTGACCCCGCGCTCGCCGTCGGCGATGCGGTCGGCGATCTCGCGCACGACGCCCGCCTGGCGCACGTGGTCCTTGCCCGAGTTGCCGTGGCTCGCGTCGACGATCAGGCCGTTGGCCGCCGCGCCGCTCAGGCCCGAGGTGCGCGCGACCCGCAGCGCCGCCGCGACGTCGTCCCGGCCGTAGTTGGGGCCGGAGCGGCCGCCGCGCAGGATGACGTGGCAGTCGGGGTTGCCCGCGGTCTCGACGGCGGCGGCGCGGCCCTCGCCGTCGGCCCCGAAGAACGTGTGCTCGCTCGCGGCGGTGATGCAGCCGTCGACGGCGATCTGCACGTCGCCGTCGGTGGCGTTCTTGAAGCCGACGGGCATCGACAGGCCCGAGGCGAGCTGGCGGTGCACCTGCGACTCCGCGTTCCGCGCGCCGATCGCGCCCCAGGTGACGGCGTCGGCGATGTACTGCGGGCTGGTGGGCTCGAGGAACTCCGCCGCGGCGGGCACGCCGGCGTCCAGCACGCCGAGCAGCACCTCGCGGGCCAGGCTGAGGCCGCGCGTCACGTCGTGCGAGCCGTCCAGGTGCGGGTCGTTGATGAGGCCCTTCCAGCCGACCGTCGTGCGCGGCTTCTCGAAGTACACGCGCATGACCACGACCAGGTCGTCCGACAGCTCCCGCCGGATCGTGGCGAGCCGGGACGCGTAGTCGAGCGCGGCGACCGGGTCGTGCACCGAGCACGGGCCCACGATCGTCAGCAGGCGGTCGTCCTCACCGGTCAGCACGTCGCGGACCTCGCGGCGCGACGTCGTGACGAGGTCGCTGCGCGCGGTGCCGAGCGGCATGGCCGCGAGCAGCGCGTTCGGGGCGGGCAGCGGGGCGAGGGCGCGGATGCGCAGGTCGGACGTGCGGGTACCGAGGTCGATCGCCTCGGTGCCGGGTTCCGCAGGGGTGATGCTCATCGGGATCGGGACTCCTGGTCGGCTGGGTGTCGGCGGGATCTGGTTCGAGGAACCGGACGGCCCGCCACCGACTCCTGGTCCGGAGCGGCCCGTCTCGGGAAAGACGAAGGGCCTGGACGCGATCGGCGTCCCAGGCCCAGGCTCCGGGTGGAAGTTGGTCAGGCGCAGGCCCGCCGGGCTCCACCAGGAGCCGACGTAAAGCGCCAATACCAACGGATGTCCACGGCGAAAACGGTAGCCCCACCCCCGACCCCTGTCCACCGGTTCCCACGATGCGGTCGGTCACAGCGGGCGGGCTACCGCGCGTACCGCTCCACGAACGCCCGCAGGATGCGCATCGGCTCCGTGACGTCGACGGCCGCGCAGCGCTCGATCACCTCGTCGGCCTCCTCCGGCGGGAAGTAGCCGTAGTCGCGGTAGATCTCGACGCGCGTCGCGATGCCCTCCGCGTCGAGCTCGGGGTGGAACTGCGTGGCGTACAGGTTCCGGCCGACCCGGAACATCTGCACCGGGCACCCGGCGGACGAGGCGAGCAGGACCGCGCTGTCCGGGAGCTTGCGCACGGCCTCCTTGTGGCCCACGTACGCGGGGAACGCCGAGGGCAGCCCCGCGAGCAGCGGGTCCGCGAGACCGTCCGGCGTCAGCTCGACGGTGACCGGACCGACCGGCTCGGCGTAGGTCCCGTCGATGACGGCGCCCTGGTGCGCGCCGAGCGTGCCGACGCCGTAGCAGGCGCCCAGGAACGGGACGTCGCGCTCGACCACCTCGTCGAGCAGGCCCTTGAGCTCCGCCTCGACCCGGCGCTGTGCCGCGCTCTTGGTGTCCTCGGGGTCGGACGAGTTGAACGGGCCTCCCCCGACGAGCACGCCGGAGTAGTCGTCGAGGTCGACCGGGGGCAGCGGGTCGCGCTCCAGCCGCACGCGGTGCAGCTGCTCGGGCTCGAGCCCTCCGTACCGGCAGAACGCCTCGTACTCACGGTCCGCGGCGAGGTCCTCGGCACGCGTCGCGAGCAGCAGGAACGGCTTCATGACATGAGGGTAGAGGCATTCACCGGGAGGTGGCGGGGGCAGTTGTGGAGCGCCGTGCCCACCACGTCGCGAGGCCGGCCCCTGACAGGTTGTGCCACACCGAGAACAGGGCGGCGGGCAGGGCCGCCGCGGGCGTGAAGTGGGTCGCCGCCAGGCTCGCCGCGAGGCCGGAGTTCTGCATGCCCACCTCGATGCTCACGGCCCGGCGCGCGGCCGGGTCCAGGCGGGCCGCCGTCGCCGCGCCGTAGCCCAGCAGCAGCCCGAGGAGGTTGTGCGTGATCACCGCGAGCGCCAGCAGCAGGCCGGTGGAGAGCACGGTGGCGGCGTTGGCGGCGACGACGCCGAGCACGACCAGCACGATGCCGCCCACCGAGACGAGGGGCAGGTACGGCAGCACCCGCTCGACGTACCGCCCGGCGAGCGCACGGATCACCAGGCCCGCGACCACGGGCACGAGCACCACCTGGACGATCGAGCCGAACAGGTCGCCGAACCCGACGTCGAGGGTCTCGTCGGCGAGCCAGAGGATGAGCAGCGGCGTGAGGAACGGCGCGAGCAGCGTGGAGATCGCCGTCATCGTCACGGACAGGGCCGTGTCGCCCTTGCCGAGGTACACGATGACGTTGGACGCGGTGCCGCCGGGTGCCGCCCCGACGAGGATCATGCCGAGCAGCGCCATGCCGGTCAGGCCGTACAGCCCGCCGACGCCCCACGCGAGCAGCGGCATGACGACGAACTGCGCGACCACGCCGACGAGCACGGCCCAGGGCCGCCGGGCGACGAGCGCGAAGTCGCCGCCGCGCAGCGTCAGGCCCATGCCGAACATGACGATCCCGAGGAACAGGGGCACGTGACCCGCCAGGGGCGCGAGCTGCGCCGGTGCGAGCAGCCCCGCGACGCCTGCGAGCAGCACCAGCACGGCGAACCAGCGTCCGGCCAGTTCCGCGATCTTTCGCACCGTTCCCACGGTCGTCCCCCTCCTCCAGGTGCGGGGACACCGTAGACCCGGCCCGGGTGAGACCGGGGCCGGGTCCGTCAGGTGGTCAGCTCCAGCGGAAGAGCCGCACGCCGAGCGGGAACAGCACGAGCGTCCACGCGGCCAGCACGAGCACCTGGGCGAGCGGGAAGCCGTCCGTGCCGAACCAGCCGGCCGTCAGGCCCTGGGCCGCGGCGCCGAGCGGCAGGTAGAGGCCGATCGTCTGCATCCAGTCGGGCATCACGGACAGCGGCACCCACACGCCCGAGAACATGAGGGACGGGAAGTAGATGAGCATGCCGAGACCGGACGCCGTCGTGCCCTTCTCGGCCCGGGCGGCGACGAGCATGCCGAGGGAGAACATCGCCGTGGTCGCGAGCACGAGGACCAGGAGCACCGTCAGCGGGTCGGCGGCGAACGGGACGTCGAGCACGAGCAGGGCGCCGACCACGGACGCACCGCACGAGACGAGCAGGGCGAGCACGTTGATGAGCATGTGCGCGCCGATGAGGTTCTGCGGCGGCATCGGGGTGGTCGACAGGCGCTTGAGCACGCCCTTCTCGCGGAAGGTCGCGAACTGCACCGGCATGGTGGTCAGCGCGATGGTGCCGACGGCGAGCGCGATGATCGTCGGCAGGTAGCTGGTGATGCCCGGCGCCGTGTTCCACGGCGGCGGCGCCTCGGTCATCGGCTCGGCGAACGCCGGCACCGCGAGGCCGAGGCCCAGCAGCAGCCCGGTGGGGAAGACGAGCGCGAAGAACACGGCCGTCGGATCCCGCAACCAGACCTTGAGCTCGGTGGCGAGCAGGGTGCCGAAGCCCCGCACCCGCCGCGCGCGGACGGCGCCGGGGGCGCGCACGGTCTCGACGGCACTCATACCGTCACCTCCTCGTTCTCCTCTGCCCGGTACTCACGACCGGTGACCTGCACGAACACGTCTTCGAGCGTGCGCTCGACGGTCCGCACGTCGTCGGGGACGACGTCGGCGGCCGCGAGCGCCTGCACGACGGCGAACAGCACCGTGCGGGTGCCGCTCACCTCGATCTCGTCGCCGGCGGGGTTGACGGCGGCGACCGCATCGTCCTGCCGGGCGAGCGCGGTGAGGATCTCGAGCGCGCGGGTGCGGGCGGCGTCGCCGGTGAAGCGCAGCCGCACGCCCCTGTGCCCCTCGAGCCCCTCGATGAGGGCCGACGGCGTGCCCTGCGCGACGACCCGGCCGCCGTCGATCACGACGAGCCGGTCGCAGAGCCGCTCGGCCTCGTCCATGAAGTGGGTGACGAGCAGCACGGTCACCCCGGCGTCGCGCACCCGCTCGACGAGGTCCCAGGTGGCGCGGCGCGCCGCGGGGTCGAGCCCGGTGGTGAGCTCGTCGAGCACGGCCACCTGCGGCCTGCCGACGAGTGCGAGGGCGATGGACAGGCGCTGCTTCTGACCGCCCGACAGCTTGCCGAACTGCTGGTTGCGGTGCGCGGTGAGGTCGAGGAGGTCCAGGAGCTCGGCGGGGTCGGCCTGCTCGGCGTAGAACGAGCCGAAGACGTCGAGCGCCTCGCCGACGGTGATCTTGTCGTGGAGCGCGGCCTCCTGGAGCTGGATGCCGACGTGCTCGCGGACGGACCGGGGGTCCGCCTGCGGGTCGCGCCCGAGGAGGCGCACCGTGCCGCCGTCCGCGCGGCGCAGGCCGGCGAGGCACTCGACCGTGGTGGTCTTGCCCGCGCCGTTGGGGCCGAGGATGCCGAAGATCTCGCCGCGGGCGACGTCGAAGCTGACGTCGGCGACGGCGGTGCGGGACGGTGGGTAGGTCTTGCGAAGGTGACTGACTTCGACGACTGGGGACGTCATGGTCGCTCCTGGGTGGTCGTGGTTCAGCGGGGCCGTACGGGTGCGGAGCGCAGCAAGAGGTGCAGCGCGACGCCGGCGAGCAGCGCGGCCAGTGCGGCCCCGCCGACGCCGGTGAGCAGGGCGGTGAGGCCCTCGGCCGAGGGCACCTCCGCGTGCTCGATGTCGGGCCGGAGCTCGACGTTGGCGATGGCGCCGAGCACGCCGGTGCGGGACGCGAGGTCCACGAGCGCCGCCGGCAGGGCGAGCGGGACCAGGAGCGTCAGGCCCCAGGTCCTCCCGCGCACGAAGGCGGCGCCGACGCCCGCCCCCGCCAGGATGTAGGTGGTGACGACGAGCCCCTCCGCGACGGCGGTACCGAGCACGTCCAGCGGCGACTCGAACGGCAGACCGCCGAGCCTGCGCCACGACATCCCGAGGGACGTGCTGAGCAGGCGCTCGCCCAGCAGCGCGAGCGTGGTCACGACGCCGTACGCGCCGCCGAGCAGCAGGGCCGCGCGGACCATGCCGGCGATCAGGGACCTGCGGTCGGCGCCGGCGGAGACGTGGAGGGCGAGCAGCACCGAGACACCGGCGATACCCAGCCAGACCACGGCCCAGCGCTGGGCACCGAGCGTGGCGTCGAGCGCGCTGACCTCCAGGTCGTTGCCCGCCGCGGCGTTCCCGACCGCGATCCCGACGGCGTACAGGGCGTAGATGCCCCAGAACCACACCGCGACAAGCGCGCCCGACCGGCACAGCCAGCGGACCGCGGCGGCGGCGCCGCGGCGGCGCACGGACCGGGCGACCTCGGTGGTCGGCCGAGGGGTCGGTGTGGACAGGCTGGTGGACATGGGGTTCCTCCTCAGAGCGAGGGCCGCAGCGAGACGGCCCGCAGGAGCAGGCGCAGGAGCCAGGCGGCCAGCAGGACGGCCACCGCCCCGCCGCCCAGGGCGAGAAGCACGCCCCCGGCCCCGCCGGGCAGCCGTTCGAGGCCGGTGAGCAGAGCGGTGACGCCGGTGTGCGTGGCGAGGTCGACGAGCGCGGCGGGGACGAGTGCGACGGGGGTCCAGAGCGTGCCCCCGACGAACCCGAAGCGGCGGAAGCCCGCCGCGACACCCGCGCCCACCAGGAAGTAGGTGGCCACGACGCACGCCTCGGTGAGCACCGTGAGGCCGATCCCGGCCCAGCCGTCGGCGGGGGGCCCGAACTGGCGGGTCCAGGTCTGGCCGACGGCGTCGAACAGCGCGCGCTCGCCGATCAGGTACACCGCGGTGACCAGGCCGATCAGCAGCCCGCCGACCAGTCCGCCGCGGAGCATCCCCGCCACCAGCGTGTCGCGGGTGCCGCCGGCAGCCAGGTGCAGCCGCAGGTAGGCGGCCGGGACGATGATGCCGAGCACCATGACGACCCAGCGGGAGGATCCGCCCATCTGGCTGTCCAGGACCGCGTCCTCCATGCCGTCGCCGTACCGGGTCATGAGCACGACGATGGTCACGGAGACCACCGCGAAGATGACCCAGTACCAGCCGGCGATGGTGCCGATCATCCGTACGGCGACGCCTGCGGCGGACCGGACGGCGCTCTGCCGCGCGGCGCGTACCAGCCCGTCCCTCCCGGTGGTCGCCGCGGGGGTCGTCGTGGTCATGGCCGCACGCTCCTCGGGTCGGTGAGCCGGACGAAGAGGTCCTGCAGCGGCACGCTCCCGACCTCGACGCCCGCGGACCGCGCCGCGGCCGCCTCGTCGTCGTCGAGCCCGCCCTCCAGGGTGACCTGGACCGTCGCGCCGAGCTGCTGGCGGTGCAGCTCGCGGCGCGCGCCGACCAGCCGTTCCACGGCGTCCTTGGAGCCGGTCAGGCTGACGCCGCGCGCCCGCATCTGCTCGGCGGTCTCGGCGATCAGCACGCGGCCCCGGTCGATGACCACGACGTCCTCGAACAGCCGCTCGACCTCCTCGACCAGGTGGCTGGAGAGCAGGATCGTGCGCGGGTGCTCGGCGTAGTCGGCCAGCAGCTCGTCGTAGAACGCGTACCGGGTGGGCGCGTCCATGCCGAGGTAGACCTCGTCGAAGATCGTGAGCGGCGCGCGCGAGGCGAGGCCGATCGTGGCCCCGACGGCGGAGCGCTTGCCGCGGGACAGGGCCGACGGGTTCTTGCGGACGTCCACCTCGAACAGGTCGAGGAGCCGCTCGGCGGTCTCGGCGCTCCAGCACGGCCGCACGTCCGCGTAGTAGCGCAGGGACACGGCCAGCTTCTCGTCGTTCATGAGGTCGCCGCTCTCGCGGACGAGCTGGGTCCCCGAGGTGATCCACGGGTTCTCCCACGGGTCCTCCTGCGCGCCCTCCGGGCCGACGACGACGGTGCCGCTCGTCGGCCGGGTGAACGCCGCCAGGAGCGAGAGCATCGTCGTCTTGCCCGCGCCGTTGCGGCCGAGCACGCCGGTGATGGTGCCGGGCCGGATCGTCAGCGAGGCGCCGGCGAGCCCCGTGCCCGCCTCGTCCCGGACGACCGTCCCGGTGGGCAGCATGCGGTGGCTCCTGCCGAACCGGACGACGACGTCGTCCAGCCGTGCGCCGAATGGTGCTGTCGTCATGACTCCTCCGTCGTGGTTCGGGTGCCGTCCGCGCCCAGCACGTAGGCGACGACGTCGTCCGTCGAGATGCCGAGGATGTCCGCCTGCTGCAGGGCCGGCTTCAGGACGTCCTCGAAGTAGCTCTTGCGGTGCTCGTCCAGCAGGCGCTCACGAGCCCCGGGTGCGACGAACATGCCCAGACCGCGCCGCTTGTAGAGCAGGCCCTCGTCGACCAGACCGGCGAACGCCTTCTGTGCCGTGGCCGGGTTGATGCGGAACGTCGTCGCGAACTGTGTGGTGGACATGACCTGTTCCTCCTCCTTCAGCTCACCGGCGAGAACCTGCGCGCGGATCATCTGGGCGATCTGGACGTAGATCGGCTCGGGACCGTCGAACACCGGCTCACCCCCTCCATTGGTTCATTACTTGAGTAATGAACCACAGATCCACGTGTCCGCGCAAGAGAAAAGCCGGGACAGAGCGTGCGCTCTGCCCCGGCTCCACCCGGCCCGCGGGTCAGCAGGTCACGTGTCCGCCGCCTCCGCGGCGTCGAGCACCTGCAGCTCCGCCAGGTCGGCGGCGATCAGCTCGGCGATCTGGATCGCGTTGAGCGCCGCCCCCTTGCGCAGGTTGTCGGCGCTGACGAACAGCGCGAGGCCGCGGCCGTCCGGGACCGACTGGTCGGCGCGGATGCGGCCCACCAGGGACGGGTCGGCCCCCGCGGCGGCGAGCGGCGTCGGCACGTCGACCAGGCGCACGCCCGGCGCGTCGGCCAGGAGCTTGCGGGCCTCGTCCGGCGTGATCGGCCGGGCGAACTCGGCGTGCACGGACAGCGAGTGGCCCGTGAACACCGGCACGCGCACGCACGTGCCCGCGACGGCGAGGTCCGGCAGCCCGAGGATCTTGCGGGACTCGTGCCGCAGCTTCTGCTCCTCGTCGGTCTCGCCCGAGCCGTCGTCGACGAGGTTGCCCGCCAGCGGCAGCACGTTGAACGCGATCGGTGCCGCGTACACGGCGGGGTCCGGCAGGTCGACGGCCGCGCCGTCGTGCACGAGACCCTCGATCTCCTGTCCGACCGCCGCGCGCGCCTGCCCCGCCAGCTCCGCCACACCCGCCAGCCCGGACCCGGACACGGCCTGGTAGGTCGCCACGCGCAGGCGCTCGAGGCCGGCCGCCTCGGCCAGCGGCGCGAGCACCGGCATCGCGGCCATGGTCGTGCAGTTCGGGTTGGCGACGATGCCCTTGACGGCCTCGCCGATCGCCTCCGGGTTCACCTCGGAGACGACGAGCGGCACCTCGGGGTCGCGCCGCCAGGCCGACGAGTTGTCGACGACGACGGCGCCCGCCTCGGCGAACCGCGGCGCGTGCTCGCGCGACGTCCCGCCACCGGCCGAGAACAGCGCGATGTCGATGTCGGCGAGGTCCTCGGTCGCGGTGGCCGCGACGTCCTCGACGGGCACGTCGACCCCCGCGAACGGCAGCGTCGTGCCCGCGGACCGGGCCGAGGCGAAGAAGCGGACCGAGGCCACGGGGAACTCCCGCTCCTCGAGCAGCCGGCGCATCACGCCGCCCACCTGACCCGTGGCACCGACGACGGCGACGTGCACGCCGTGCTCTGCGATCTCAGCCATGTCAGCGCCCCGTCCCCGCGTAGACGACCGCCTCGCCGTCCACGCCGTCGAGCTCGAACGCCGTGTGCACGGCCCGCACCGCGTCGTCGAGCGAGTCGGCGCGGGTGACCACGGAGATGCGGATCTCGGAGGTGGAGATCATCTCGATGTTGATGCCGGCGTCGCGCAGCGCACCGAACAGCCGCGCCGAGACGCCGGGGTGCGACTTCATGCCCGCGCCGACGAGCGACAGCTTGCCGATCTGGTCGTCGAACTGGAGCGAGTCGAAGCCCAGCTCACCCTGCACCGCGGTGAGGGCGGCCATGGTCGCCGGGCCGTCGCCGTCGGGCAGCGTGAACGAGATGTCGGTGAGGCCCGTCGCCGCGGCCGACACGTTCTGCACGATCATGTCGATGTTCGCACCCGCACCCGCCACGACCTCGAAGATGCGCGCCGCCATGCCCGGCACGTCCGGGACGCCGATCACGGTGATTTTGGACTCGGACCGGTCGTGCGCGACGCCGGAGATGATCGGGGCTTCCATGGCGTTCTCCTTCTTCTCTGCCGCGACCACGCGGGTCCCGTCGTGGGCGCTGAACGAGCTGCGGACGTGCACGGGCACGCCGTACCGGCGCGCGTACTCGACGCTGCGCAGCGCGAGCACCTTGGCGCCGCAGGCCGCGAGCTCCAGCATCTCCTCGTAGGAGACCTGCTCGATCTTGCGCGCGGCGGGCACGATGCGGGGGTCGGCCGTGAACACGCCGTCGACGTCGGTGTAGATCTCGCAGACGTCGGCGCCGAGGCCGGCCGCGAGCGCCACGGCGGTGGTGTCGGAGCCGCCGCGCCCGAGGGTGGTGACGTCGTTGGTGGCCTGGGTGACGCCCTGGAAGCCCGCCACGATCGCGACCTGACCCTTGTTCAAGGTCTCGCGGATGCGGTGGGGCACGACGTCGACGATCCGGGCCCGGCCGTGCACCGCGTCGGTGATGAGGCCCGCCTGCTGGCCGGTGTAGGACTTGGCCTTCACGCCCAGGTTGGTGATGGCCATCGCCAGGAGCGACATGGAGATGCGCTCGCCCGCGGTGAGCAGGATGTCCAGCTCACGCTGCGGTGGGAGGGGGGTGATCTGCTGCGCGAGGTCGAGGAGCTCGTCGGTCGTGTCGCCCATGGCGCTCACCACGACGACCACGTCGTTGCCCGCTCGCTTCGCCTCGGCGATCCGCTTGGCGACGCGCTTCACGCTGCGCGCGTCCCCGACCGACGAACCGCCGTACTTCTGCACGACAAGTGCCATGCGCCTGCCTTCCGTTGCCGGCCTCCGTCTGTCTCAACGGCCCGCCGGGTGGTTGGGTTTGCGGATCGATGGTACTGCGGTGGGCATCCCGGGCAGCGGGGCGTTCACGGTGCGGGACGGCGGCGCGCTACCCGGCGAGGACGTCCCAGGCGAGCCGCGCGATGAGGGCACCGACCACGACGACGAAGACGATCCGGACGAACCGGGAGCCCCGTGCGACCGCCATGCGGGCCCCGATGTAGGCGCCGACCAGGTTCGCGACCCCGAGGCCGAGGCCGAGGGTCCAGATGACGTGGCCGCCCGGCACGAAGAAGATCAGCGCGCCGAGGTTGGTGGCGAAGTTCACGATCTTGGCGATGGCCGAGGCGGGCAGGAACGAGTAGCCGAGCGCGCTGACGAGGCTGATCACGAGGAAGGTGCCGGTGCCGGGCCCGAGCAGGCCGTCGTAGGCGCCGATGAGCAGGCCGATCACGGCGGCGATGCGCCGGTGGCCGTTGCCGACCCAGCGCAGGTCGTCGTGCTGCCCGATGTTCGGCTTGAGCAGCGTCCACAGGAGCACACCCACGAGGACGACCAGGATGATCGGTGTGAACAGCTCGTCGGGGATGTGGGAGGCGCCGATCGCGCCGCCGAACGCCCCGACCAGGGCCGCGAGCGCCATCGGCCCGGCCGTGCGCAGGTCGGGCTGCACGCGCCGGTAGTAGGTGATCGCGCTCGTCGAGGTGCCCATGATGCTGCCGAGCTTGTTGGTGGCCAGGGCCTGCACGGGGCTGATGCCCGGCACGAGCAGCAGCGCGGGGAGCTGGATCAGCCCTCCCCCGCCGACCACGGCGTCGATCCACCCCGCCGCCAGGCCGGCGAGCAGGAGGAGGCAGACGGTGAGCAGATCGAGTTCGGGCACCCCCGCATTGTGCAGCGGCGGCGGGCGATCCGGACTACGCGTCCAGATCCGGCCGGGTGAGCCGGGTGGGCCGGCGGACGACGACCGGCGAGCCGTCCGCCACGAAGGCCGAGACCGGCGCCGCGGCGAGCGCCTCGGTGAACTGCGGTCCGTAGACGTGCGCGACGTCGCACTCGAGCCCGGCCTCGCGTGTCCGCCGGACGCGCCAGCTCGGGTGCTCCACGCGGTACTCGAGCGTGCCGCCGCCGCGCTGGGCCGCGTAGCCCCAGTAGTGCTCGGTGACGAACTGCTCGTGCGAGCCCTCGACGAGCGGCTCCGGGTCGCCCGTCGTGGTGGCGTGCACGCGGTGCCAGCTCCCGGCGTCGTGCCAGGCGTAGCCGACGAGGCCGCCGGGCGCGAGGTCGCCGTCGCGCAGGTCGACGCGGTGCCGCATGGGGCGCGCGACGTAGCGCTCGCCGTAGGCGAGCCGGGCGACGGCGGCCAGGGCCGGGCGGGGCACGATCTCCTGGACGAAGACGACGCCGCGGCGCCATCCCTCCGGCCCCTTCCTGCGCACGTAGAAGCGCAGGTTGACCTCGTCGAAGTCGCGGTGGAACGGCACGGGGACGCCGAGCAGGCGCGTGTCGAGGAACTGGAACCCGACGACGCTCACGAGGTGCCTGCCGTCGTCCCAGGTGTCGAGCTCGACGCCGCGCGGGACGAGCGGTGCCAGGACGGCGGGGTCGATCTCGTGGTTGAGCATCACGAGCCGGCGCCACTGCGCGGTGAGGAACATGCCGGTCCGCGGCTCGGGTGCGCTCACCCGGGGAACGTACCAGCCGCCTCGCGGTGTCGGTGGTGCCCCGTAGGCTGACCCCTTGTGTACGAAGGCGCGGTCCAAGACCTGATCGACGAGCTCGGCCGGCTGCCCGGCGTCGGGCCCAAGAGCGCGCAGCGCATCGCGTTCCACCTGCTGGCCGCCGACCACCAGGAGGTCAAGCGGCTGGTCGACGCGCTCACCGAGGTGAAGCTGCGCGTCCAGTTCTGCGAGGTGTGCGGCAACGTGGCCGAGTCGGAGCGCTGCCGCATCTGCCTCGACCCGCGGCGCAGCGACGAGGTGATCTGCGTCGTCGAGGAGCCCAAGGACGTGGTGGCGATCGAGCGCACCCGCGAGTTCCGGGGGCGGTACCACGTGCTCGGCGGCGCCATCAACCCGATCGAGAACGTGGGCCCGGACGACCTGCGGATCAGCGAGCTGCTGTCGCGGCTGGCCGACGGGACGGTCACGGAGGTCATCCTCGCCACCGACCCGAACGTCGAGGGAGAGGCCACGGCGACCTATCTTTCCCGACTCATGGGGCCCATGGGAATCACAGTCTCGCGGCTGGCCTCGGGTCTGCCGGTGGGTGGAGACTTGGAGTACGCCGACGAGGTCACCCTCGGTCGAGCGTTCGAGGGCCGGCGCGTCATCGGCAACGACAGGTAGTTCACGGCAGGGATGTCACGACAGATGAGGTGGGGTTCACGATGAGCGAGATCACGCCCGGATCGGACCTCCGCGAGGTCGCCGACCAGGTGTCCGCGCAGGCACGCACGTTCCTGTCGACGGTGACCCAGGTCGCGTCCGGCGGGATGCCCGGTGCCGAGCTGTCGCTGCTCGTGCTCGCCTCGTCCGACCTCCTGGCGGCCGGCGCGCGCCTCGCCGCGATCGTCGACGTGGTGCCCAAGGAGCGCTACGAGCCCGACACCGGCCCGGACACCGACCTCGACCCGCTGCGTGAGGCGCTGTCCAAGATGTTCGACGGCTTCGACGACTACATGGAGGTCGTCGACCCGGTGCTCGGCGACGAGGTCGGCGCGGCGTCCCTGTCGGGGGACCTCGCGTGCGTCGCCGAGGCGCTCGCCAAGGGTCTGCAGCACTTCGACAGCGGCCACGAGCTCGAGGCGCTGTGGTGGTGGCAGTTCTCCTACTTCTCCCTGTGGGGCGAGCGTGCGGCCTCCGCCCTGCGCGTGCTCCAGGCGCTGCTCGCGCACGTCCGCCTGGACGTGGAGGACGACGTCGCCGCCGAGGCGGAGTACGACGCCCTCCACTCCTGACGTCAGGCGACGCGGGTCCCGCGCGACAGCCGCTCCGTCGGCACCCGGAGGCGGTTCACGGCGACGACGACGCCGGCCGCGCCCAGCAGCAGGTCGAAGCCGAGCCCCCACGGCCACACGAGCTGGTCGGTGACGACGACCTCCTCGACCGGCGACTGCCCCGACGTACCGACCATGTCGCTGCACCAGTCCTGCTCGGCGGCCGGCCCGGTGCGGGCGTACCGCACGCCGTACTGGAGCGCCGCGAGCATGTTGCCGTCGTCGAGCAGCGTCTCCGGCTCGTCCGTCAGCGGCTGCGCGTCGGCGACCACGACGAACGGGTTCGGCGCGAGCAGCCACCACGTCCGCTCGCTGTGCCACACGCCGATCTCCCGCGTGTGCCACTCGCACTCCGGCGCCTCGGTCTCCGCCCAGCTGTACCCGGCCTCGACGTCCCACACCCGGACCTCGTCCATCGTGGTGGTGACCGGGGCCAGCAGGCCGAAGACGATGGGGAGCACGGCCGTGATCCCACCGACGGTGAGGTAGGTGAGCACCGCGGAGCCGGACGTCTTGCCCACCAGCGCCGAGAAGCCGAGGCCGATGGCGCACACGACGCCGAGGACGACCGCGAGCATGAGCACCGTGGTGAGCAGCGCGAGACCGGAGACGCCGCCGCCGGCCAGCGCCCACGCCAGGAACGGGATGCTGGCCACGAGAAAGGCCAGGGCCGCGATCCAGGAGGCGGCCAGCTTGCCGAGCACGATCTCCGCCGGCGTGAGCAGCGTGACCTGGAGCGTCGCGAGGGTGCCCGCGTTACGGTCGCCGTTGATCGCGCCCGACGAGAGCGTCGGCGCCACCAGCAGGCCGAGGAACAGCACGAAGCCGACCACGATGCTGTAGACGATGCCGCCGAACGGCTCGTCGTTGTACGGGTCGTCCGCCAGGATGCTGAAGGCCCCCGTGGTCAGGAGCGTGATGAGTCCGACCACGAGGAACCAGACGACGAGCGCCGTCTTCCACCGGGTCGAGCGCACCCGCTGGCGCAGCTCGAGCACGGTGACCGTACGGAGGCCGTGCCAGGTCAGGGACCAGGTGCCGCGGCCCGGCGCGGTGGGTCGGGGGGCCGTTGTCTGCACGTCGACGCTCATCGCCGCTCCTCCTCCAGGGCCAGGTAGGCCTGCTCCAGCACGCCGCCGGCCGGCGCGAGGCTCGACACGTCGACACCCGCGCCCACCGCCGACCGCAGCAGCGCCGCGGCCGCGGCGTCGTCGGCCAGCTCCACGATCGCGGCAGGGCCGTCGTCCTCGCTGCGGTACGCCTGACCGGACTCCTCCAGCCACCGCCGGAGCGCCGCCGGGTCGAGGGCGGTGAGGCGCCACTCGCGCGGCAGGTCGCCGTCGGCGACCGACCGGGTCGCCACCGTGCGCCCGCCGGAGAGGAACACCGCGTCGTCGGCCATCTCGTCGAGCTCGGTGAGCACGTGCGACGAGACCAGGACGGTCTTGCCCTGCGCGGCGAGCTGCCGCACGAGCACGCGCAGGTCGACGCGCGAGCGCGGGTCCAGCCCCGAGGCCGGCTCGTCGAGGAGCAGCACCTCGGGGTCGTGCACCAGCGCGCGAGCCATGCCGAGACGCTGCTTCTGCCCGCGGGACAGCACGTGCGCCGGCTGGTCCGCGAGGTCGGAGAGGTGGACGAGCTCGAGCAGCTCGGCGGCCCGCGCCGTCGCCGCCGCCGCGTCGAGCCGGTAGGCCGCCCCGACCGTCGTGAGGACCTCGCGGGCCGTGAGGGAGTCCCACGTGCCGAACACGTCGGGCATCCAGCCGGTGCGCGAGCGCGCCGCGTAGCTCTCGGTCACCGGGTCGGCACCCGCGACGCTGATCGTTCCGGCGTCGGGCGTCAGGAGGCCGGCGAGCATGAGCAGGAGGGTCGTCTTGCCGGACCCGTTGGGACCGATGAGCGCGGTGACGCGGCCTGGCACGGCGACCAGGTCGACGTCCGCCACGGCACGGACCGGCCCGAAGGAACGCCGCACGTCCTGCGCGCGGATACCGCCTTCTGGTGTCATGACGGGACACTAGCGCGGGGCACCGACACGGGCCGTCAGACCCGGGGACGACTCTACTACCGTAGGTCCATGGTCACGACCCTCCCACCCTGGTTACGGACCCTCTTCGCCGCGCCGAACGCGCTGTACCGCCACGGTCTGGGCGGCGTGCTCGGCCGCCGCTTCCTCCAGCTCACGCACGTGGGCCGCACGAGCGGCGACCCGCACACCGTGGTGCTCGAGGTGCTGCGGTACGACCGCGCCACCGGGGAGGCGGTCGTGATCTCCGGCCTGGGGGAGAAGGCCCAGTGGCTGCGCAACCTGCGGGCGAACGGGCGCGCGTCGGTCAGCTTCGGCCGCGCCCCCCGATCGGCAGCGGTCCGCTTCCTCGACACGGACGAGGCCGTCGAGGTGCTGGCCGCCTACGAGCGTCGGTACGGCCCGCTGCGGCCCCTCCTGCGCCGCGCGCTCACGCTGCTCCTCGACGGCGGGTACCGCGGCACCGACGCCGACCGGCGCCGGCTCGCGCAGACTCTGCCGCTGGTGGCGTTCCGCCCGGCGTGATCCCGGCTCAGGCGGGGCGCACCGTGCCGGTCGTGTGCAGCAGGCGGCGCTCGCCGAAGGCGACGTTGCGGTCGACGGCGACCCTGACGGCCTCGCCGCCGAACCGCAGCACGACGCGCCACTCGAACGGCGTGCCGAGGAAGAGCACCCGCCCGCGCCACGTCGACTCGTCCGTCCACGCGGCGGCCGCTGCGACGTCCGACGGCTCGTCGCCGAGCGCCAGGACGCCCTGCGTCCACTCCCCGTGCCCGAACCGCACGCGGTGCTCGGAGTCGGCGCCCGTGAGCACCAGCTCGGTGCCGCCGTCGTCCGACCGACCGAGCGTGAGGCTGCGCACGCCGAGGTCGTTCGCCGTCAGGTCGAGCACCACGCCGTCGGGCGCCGAGGGGCTGGTGGCCTTGCCGGACGGCGTGGCGAGCTCGAGCTCGAGCGGGCCGGCCTCCTGGGGGGCGTGCTGCGACACCGGGGTGTCCCAGACGTCGTCGGGCAGCAGCGCGCCCCACAGCACGTCGTGCACGGACTGCAGGTTCGCCAGCCCGGAGGTGATGGCGACGACCAGGTCCTTCTCCGGCCAGACGACGATGTACTGGCCGAACGCGCCGTCCGCCCGGTACGCACCGTGCCGCGACCGCCAGAACTGGAAGCCGTATCCCTGCTGCCACTCGGGCCAGTCGTGGGGGCCGCTGTCGACCTGGCGGGAGGTCGCCGCGGCGACCCACTCCGCCGGCACGAGCTGCTCGCCCGCCCAGACACCCCCCTGCAGGTAGAGCTGGCCGAACGCCGCCATCTCCTCCGTCGTCACCGAGAGGCCGAGCCGCCCGTGTCTATGCCCTCCGGGTCCTGCTCCCAGGTCGCGTGCGTGATACCGAGCGGCGCGAACACGCGCGGGGTGAGGTAGTCGAGCAGGCGCTGCCCGGTGAGGCGGTGCAGGATCGCGGACAGCAGGTAGGTCGCGCCCGTGTTGTACACGAAGTGCGTGCCCGGCTCGTGCTCGACCGGCTGCGCCAGGATCGACCGCGCCCACCCCGCACCGGGCAGGGAGATCGTGCGGTCGATGCCCTCCATGGTGGAGGCGCCGTGGCCCGAGGTCATGGTGAGCAGGTCGCGCACACGCATGGCGCGCAGGTGCTCGCCGGGGGCGTCGGGGACGGCGTCCGGCAGCAGGTCGACGACCTTGTCGTCCAGCGTGAGGAGACCCTCGTGGATCGCGAGGCCCACGGCCGTGGACGTGAAGCTCTTGCTCACGGAGAACATCACGTGCGGCCGGTCCGCGGTGTGGGGGTGCCACCAGCCCTCGGTGATCACGCGCCCGTGGCGCACGACCATGACGCTGTGCACGTCCTCGAGGCCGTCCAGGCCGTCGACGAGACGCCGCAGCGCCGCGGGGTCGACCCCCTCGGCGGCGGGGGTGGAGCGGGGCAGGATCCGCGACATGCTGAGCACGTCCTTTCGCTCGGTCGGCACGCCATTCTCGCCCACGTGCGCGGCGCGGGTCGACGCGGGGCCGGGGCCGTCGCTCAGCGCTCGGGCCGGAGTCTGCCAGGAGCCGCCGACACGACCGGTCAGCCGGCGACCAGCTCGACCTCGTAGCCGTCCTCGTCCTCGAGGTACGCCGCGTAGTGGTCCGCGCCGCCCGCGTACGGGTGACGGTCCGCGAAGAGCAGCGCCCACTTGTGGTCGGCGGCCTGCTCGACGAGCCGGTCGACGTCGTCGCGGGAGCCGGCGTGGAACGCGAGGTGGTTGAGCCCGGGCGCCGTGCGGTCGTGGGTGTCGGCCGCGAGCGCGGGGCTCTGCTCGACCACGACGTAGGTGCCGTCGAGGATCCAGCTCACCCCGGCGGCCCAGCGCTGGTGCTCGGCGTAGCCGAGGGACGCCAGGAGCCAGCCCCAGGACCGCTCCGCGCGCGCCAGGGACGGCACCCAGAGCTCGACGTGGTGGAGGCGTCCCCGCGTCACGGCGCCGCCGCCGCGATCACGCGGGTCAGGCTGCGGTGGAGCAGGCCGAGCTCCTCGGCCGACATGCCCAGGCGTTCCATGATCGCGGGCGGCACCTGGAGCGCCTGCTCGCGCAGGGCCTCGCCCTCCGGCGTCAGCCCGACGGCGAGCGACCGCTCGTCGCGCGGGTCGCGCCGTCGCGTGACGTACCCGACGGCCTCGAGGCGCTTGAGCAGCGGCGACAGCGTCCCGGGATCGAGCTGCAGCAGCCCGCTGAGCTGCTTGACGGACAGTGGCGACTCCTCCCACAGCGCGAGCATGACCAGGTACTGCGGGTGCGTGATGCCCATCGGCTCGAGCAGCGGCCGGTACAGCGCGATGACGCTGCGGGAGGCGACCGCGAGCGCGAAGCACACCTGGCGGTCGAGGGCGAGCGGGTCCTGCCGGTCCTCCGCCGGAGGGCCGCCCTGCGGGGCCTCGTGCGGGACGGCCGGTGACGCGGACGTGGCGGTCATGGTGCTCCTCTCGACGTTGACCAGAGTATCAATTGGCGTGCAAACTGTTTGTAGACCAAGTAACTGGAGGCACTAGTGCGCGACCACGACGGGCTCACCCTGGGCTACCGCATCCGATGGCGCCTGACCTGGCTGCTGCTGCATGTGGTCGGCCCTGCCGAGCAGTCCGACGACATGGACCCCCGCCGGCGGATGGAACGCGAGCGCGCAGCACTCGTGGCCCGGAACCGGGCGGAGCGGGCCGAGTGACAAGGCGCGCCTGACAGATCAGTGACCCGCGGCGACGAGCAGGTCGCGGGACAGCGGCGCGATGGGGTACGGCGCCACGGGGTCGGCGGGGTCGATCCACACCAGCTCCTCGAGCTCAGCGCGCACGGCGATCTCGGTGCCCGCCGACAGGCGAACACGGTAGGCGTGCGCGTCGACGACGTGCCCGGGTTCGTTCGCGGCCGGCGCCCCGAACCGGCCGAGCTCCTCGACGTCCGACGGGCCGAGCCGCAGCCCGACCTCCTCCTCGACCTCGCGCAACAGCGCGGCCAGAGGCTCCTCCCCCGGCTCGATCTTTCCGCCCACCTGCATGAACGCCGCGGTGCCCCGCTTGCGTACCAGCAGGTGCCGCCCGTCCTCCCGCTCCACGACGGCCGCGACGATCCGTAGGGTCGTGACCTGGTCGGCAGCGGTCACGACTGCTCCACGATCTCGTCGATCACCGTTCCGCCCAGGACCTGCACCACGAGCGGCACGCCGACCAGCCCGGTCGAGGTGATGTCGGGGTCGTCGTCGGACGGCTCGTCGTAGAAGTCCGGATCGTCGGTGGCCGGTGAGCCGGTGGCCGGTGAGCCGGACGGGCCCGGCCGGGTGGCGGCCGGGCCGGCGTTCGCCGCCCGTGCCCGCCGCTCGTTCGCCTGGCGCAGTGCCTCGCGCGCACTGACCGCGCCCGAGACGGGCGGCCGCGCCGCAACAGGGGCCTGGTCCTCGTACACCGGCTCGGGTTCGGGCATGTCGTAGTCCGCGGGCGGCTCCGACACGCTCGCACCGGCGAGCCAGGCCTCGTCGACCGAGCTCGCGGCCGGGCCGGGGCGCTGCGCGGACGCGGCGACCTGCTCGTCGGTCCACGCCGCGA
>NZ_JABEMG010000219.1 GCF_013004695.1 Promicromonospora citrea | reverse complement strand
GCGGCGGGCAGAGATCGCTGTCACCCGGGGCGCAGGCGCAGGCCGAGGGCGTGGCGGCCGGACTGCGGGAGGCGCTCCGGGAGGCGCGTGCCACGGACCCGGCGCCGACGGCGGGCTAGCGCTCCAGCCGCGCCAGCGCGCCGGACTCCAGGGCGACCCACACCGCGCCGTCCGGCCCGACCGTGAGGCCGTGCGGTTCCGAGCCGGGCGTGGGCAGGTCGTAGCCGGTGATCGCGCCGTCGGCGGTGACGTGCCCGACCCGGTTGCCGCCCCACTCGGTGAACCAGCACCCACCGTCGACCGTGGCGCAGATCGCGTGCGGCCGGGCGTCGCGGTCCGGGAGCGGGAGCTCCTCGACGGCGCCGTCGGTCGTGATGCGGCCGACCTGGCCCGCGGCGATCTCGACGAACCACAGCCGGGTGCCGTCGCTGGTGATGCCGACGGGCCCGGCGTCTCGCGTGGGCAGGGGGTGGATGGTGATCTCGCCCTGCACGGTGGCGCGCCCGACGGCGTTCGCCTGGTTGAGCGTGAACCACAGCGCGCCGTCGGGGCCGGTCGTGATCATCGACGGCATGCCGCCGGTCACGGGGACCTCGACCTCGGTGACGTGACCGTCCAGCGCGACGCGGCCGATCCGGTCGGCCGCCGTCATGGTGAACCACATGGCGCCGTCGGGGCCCGCGGTGATGCCGTACGGCGAGCCCTGCGTGGGCACGGCGTAGGAGCGCACGTCGCCCGCGGGGGTGATGCGGCCGATGCGGTGGTCCCCGGAGCGGGTGAACCACAGCGCACCGTCGGGGCCCGGCGCGATGACCAGCGGCAGGCAGTCCGGCGCGTCCAGGGTGTGCTCGGTGACGTCGCCGTCGGGCGTGACGCGGGCGATCCGGCCCGCGCGCGAGAGGGTGACCCAGAGGGCGCCGTCCGGTCCGGCGGCCACCCCGTAGGGGCCCGCGTCCGCGCCCCCCACGGGGATCTCGGTGATAGCCGGGGCGTCGGACGGGTGCACAGGCAGCTCCTGGGTTCACGGTCGGGTACGGGCAGGAGGGCGCGCCCCTGCGGCACCCGCACCCTGCCTGGTCACGCGCGTCACCGCAACCCGGTGCGGCGCGCGGCACCGATAGCCTCGCCTCGTGAGCCGTCAGCAGCGTCGCCTGAGCCTGTCGACCGACGACCAGATCGCCCAGCGGTACCTGGAGGTGCCGTTCGACGTGCCGCCCGGCACGACGGCCCTCGAGGTCACCCTGGCGTTCGACCGGGAGGCGGCCGTCATCGACCTCGGGTGCCGCGACCCGCAGCGGTGGCGCGGCTGGTCGGGCGGGGCCAGGTCCCGGTTCGCGATCACGCCCGCCGCCGCGACGCCCGGGTACGAGCCGGGCGAGCTGGTGCCGGGCACGTGGGCCGTGGTGCTGGGCCTGCACGTGCTCCGGGAGCAGCCGGTCGACGTGACGGTCACGGTCGCGACCGGCGTCGACGCGGGCGGTGTCGAGGGCGAGCCGCCCGCACCGCCGCCCGGACCGGCCGTCCCCGCCGGCGGCACGCGGACCGGCCGCGCCCTGCCCGCGCCGGACGGCCTGACCTGGTTCGCGGGCGACCTGCACGCGCACACCACGCACTCGGACGGCACCCTGAGCATCGCGCAGCTCACCGCGGCGGCCGCGGGACGCGGCCTGGACTTCCTCGCGGTCACCGACCACAACACCGTCTCCCACCACCCGCACCTGCCGGGCGTCGGCGCGACCTACGACGTGAGCCTGCTGCCCGGCCAGGAGGTCACCACGCACGCGGGCCACGCCAACGCCTTCGGTGACATCGGCTGGGTGGACTTCCGCCGCCCGGCCGCGCACTGGGTGGCCGACGTCGAGGCGCACGGCGGCCTGCTGTCGGTGAACCACCCGCTGCAGGACGACTGCGGCTGGCACCACCCGGTCCGTACGGGCCTGCTGGAGCTGTGGCACATCTCGTGGTTCCTCGACCTGACCGCGACAGGGCCGTGGGCGTACCTGCGCACGGTCGGCACGGGCACCGCCGCGCCCGTGCTCCTGGGCGGCAGCGACTTCCACACGCCCGACCAGGGCTACCCGCCCGGCACACCCACCACGTGGGTCGCCGCGGCGGACCGGACACCTGAGGCGATCCTCGACGCCGTCCGGCACGGGCGCACCGCCCTCAGCCGCTTCCCCGGCCCCGGCGAGCCGGTCCTCGTCCGGGTGGGCGAGGACCTGGTCGCGCTCGACGCCGACGGCACCGTGCTCGTCGACCTCCACGCCGACACCCCGGGCGGGCGACGCCGCCGCGTGCGCGGCGACCACGCCGTGCTGCCCGCGCCACCCGAGCACGGCCCCTACCGGCTCGAGGCGGCCGACCGGACCCTGCTGGCGATCAGCGCGTGACCTGCTCCTGCGGCGCCGCGGGCAGGCGGATGAACCGGGACACCACCGTGCCGACCAGCAGCAGCACGAACGGGTACACCGACAGGTACACCCGGAACGCCTGCCCAGGGTCCGGTCCCGGGTCGGCGCCCGACCGGTAGCCGAAGAACACGGCCAGCGACGCGACCGCCGCCGCCGTCACGAGCGCGTTCAACCGGCCCAGCACCCCGAACGCCGCCAGGAACAGCCCGCTGCGGTGCACGCCGTGCCGTGCGGCGTCCGCGTCCAGCACGCGCGCGATGACCAGGTCGTTGGTCGCCAGCACACCCGAGTACCCCACGGCGACCGCCAGCCCGCCCAGGATGCCGGTCAGCAGGTCGGTCGCGACGTACATCGGCACGAACCCCAGCGCCGCGACCGG
Organism: Promicromonospora citrea; assembly: GCF_013004695.1. GTDB lineage: Bacteria > Actinomycetota > Actinomycetes > Actinomycetales > Cellulomonadaceae > Promicromonospora > Promicromonospora citrea. Next base: position 1,755 of record NZ_JABEMG010000219.1, on the reverse strand, counting down.
CAGCGCCAGCCGCCACGTCCACGCGGCACCCTTGCGCCGCACGACGGCGGCCCACACCGCCAGCATGCCGATCGCCACGGCGATCACGACGAGCTGCAGGATGCTCGCGTCCAGGGCCGACCCGCCCAGGGTGTGCTCGACGTACAGCTGCAGGCCGCCCAGCACGAGCGCCATCGCCGCGCCGTAGCACGCGTTGACCACCCCGACCGTCCAGAACTGCGGCGTCGACAGCACCTCCCGCACCGACCGGAAGAACCGCGGCCGCGGCTCGGCGTCCAGCGCCGGGTCCTCGCGCACGCCCGCCGCCGTCCAGAGGATCACCGCCGCGGCCACGACCCCGAAGATCACCGCCAGGCGCCCGTACCCGACCGTCGAGCCCTCGGAGCCCAGCGCCGCCCGCGCCAGCACCGGCGTGAGCGCGAGGGCGACCACCAGCGCCACGAGCTGGGCGCCCTGGCGCACGGCGTTCGCCGACGCCCGCCGCCGCTCGTGGCCGAACAGCTCCGGCAGCAGCGCGCCGTAGCTCGCGTTGATCAGCGAGTCCGCCATCTCCGTGGTGATCGCGAAGACCGCGAACCAGACCGCCAGCCCCACGGCCGAGTCCGCCACGGGCCCGGGCACGGAGAACAGCGCGACCGTCGTGCACGCCAGCACCAGCGCCCCGACCACCAGGTACGGCCGACGCCGGCCCCAGCGCGACCGCGTCCGGTCCGACAGGTAGCCGAACGCCGGGTTGTCCAGCGCGTCCAGCACCCCGTAGACCGCGTACACCGCCGCGTAGACGGCCGCGTCCAGACCCAGCAGCTCCACGTACACGTAGAACATCGAGCCCTTGACCAGGTTGATCGGCAGCGACGTCCCGAACATGCCCAGCCCGTACCGCACCGGCGACGTGCCGCCGGCAGGCAGCCCCGCTCCCCCGCTCACCACCGCGCCACCAGGCCGATCCCCTGCCGGTCGATCTCCCGCGCGAACACCGGGTCGCCCAGCAGCCGCAGCTCCCAGGTGCGCGCGCGCCACCACCCCGGGGCGGCCGCCCGCAGCCGCTCCGTCTCGGGCGCCGGGTGCAGGAAGATCTCGCTCGTCCCCTCCGGCAGGCGCCCCAGCAGCCGCAGGTAGTGGTCGCGCAGCGCCACGTAGTCCCCGGCCCCGGCGTCCCCGCCCCGGTGGGTCGCGATCGCCCGCGGCAACCGCACCCCCGCGGCGTCCGCCGCCGCCACGGCCGCCCGCCGTCGGGCCCCGCTGCCGGAGCCGGTGCCGGCCCGGCAGATCACGGGCCGCTCGCTCATCGTCGTCGCCGTGCTGCTGCTCGTGACCTACCGCAGCCCCCTGCTCGTCGTCGTGCCCCTGCTCGTGGTCGCGGCCGCGGAGCAGACGGTCGTGCGCCTCGTCGACGTTGTCGTCCCCGCCGCGGGGCTGGCCGTGGACCCGAGCGGGGCGGGCATCGTCAGCGTCCTCGTCTTCGGGGCCGCGACGAACTACGCGCTCCTGCTCGTCGCCCGCTACCGGGAGCAGCTGCGGGTGCAGGAGCGGCCGGCCGACGCCATGCGGACGGCGGTGCAGCGGGCCGGCGCTGCCATCCTCGCCAGCGGCGGCACGGTCGTCCTCGCCGTGCTGGCGCTGCTCCTGGCCGACACCGAGTCCACGCAGTCGCTGGGGCTCGGCGCCGCGGTGGGCGTGCTCGTCGCCGTGGCGGCGGGCCTGGTCGTGCTGCCCTGCGCCCTCGTGCTGCTGGGCCGGGCGGCCTTCTGGCCC
>NZ_JABEMG010000218.1 GCF_013004695.1 Promicromonospora citrea | reverse complement strand
AGCGCGAGCACGGCCTCGAGGACGCGCAGGGTGAGCGCGTCCGCGCGGGCGAGCGCGCGCTCGAGCGAGCTGCGGCTCGACGCCCGGGCGGCGAGCGACCGGAGCGTCGAGGGGGAGGGGGTGGCGAGGTCGGGACGGGCGCGCAGGAGCGCGGCGAGCGCGGCGTCGGAGCGCTGCCGGAGGTCGTCGGCGAAGTGCCGCGGTGTCGCCGCCGGCGCTGCGGGGAGCGAGGAGGCCATCCTGACGATGCTACGCGCGTCGGCCCTTCTCTCGTCAGGGGGTCAGCCCTGCGCGGTGCGGCGGCAGACCTCCTCCCACGGCGTCGGCTCGATGCCGAACCGCTCGCGGGCCGCGGTGTCGTCCAGCACGTACGGCCGCTCCCACTGGTAGATGATCTCCTGCACCTCGCGCAGGAACGGGGACTGCTCGGCCGCGGCGGCGAGCTCCGCGCCGCCGAGGGACGAGATCTCGACCGGGGGCCTGCCGAGCGTGGCGAGCACGTCGGTGAGTGCCTGCGCCTGGGTCACCGCCGGGTTGCTCGGCACGTGCCAGACACGGCCGTGCGCGCCCGGGTCCTCCGCGGCCGCGACGAGCGTGCGGGCGACGTCGCCGACGTCGGTGAACGTGTGCGGCACGTCGGTGCGGCCGAACATCCGCACGGGCCGACCCTGCGCCGCCTCCGGCACCTGGATCGAGATGTGCCCGTTGCGGCCGATCCCCGGACCCATGTAGTCGGACGCGCGCACCTCGACGGCGCGCACGCGGCCCGCGTCGTGCGCGGCCTTCGCCTCGGCCCAGATCCTGGCGCGCATCCGCCCCTTGTGGTCGGTCGCGACGTCGGGCAGGTCCTCCGTCATCGGCCCGTCGACGGGGCCGTAGGGGTACAGCGCGCCCGTGATCGCGTACACGGCGCCGGAGCGCTCGGCAGCGGTCAGGAGGGAGGCCGCGAGCGGCGGCCAGACCCGCTCCCACTGGGTGTAGTCGGGCGGGTTGGCGGCGTTGTAGAGGTGGTCGACGCCCTCGGCGGCCCGCGCGAGGGCGTCGGCGTCCGAGGCGTCGAGGGTGAGGTGCCGGACGCCGTCGATCCCGGTGTCGCGGCCGGACCGGCTGACGACCGTGACGTCCGAGCCGCGGGCGGCGAGCAGGGCGGCGACGTGGCGGCCGACGGGGCCCGCGCCGACGACGAGGTGGCGATCGGTCATGATCATTGCTCCAATCTGAGAGCGGTGCTCTCTGTCAACGTCAGCCTCGCACGGCCGCACGAGGAAAACAAGAGCGGTGCTCTCGTTTGAGGCCGACGCTCTCTCATGGCACCCTGGGCGCATGAGCCCTGCCCGCACCGCCCGCGCCCTGGCGCGCGAGACGATCACGCGTGAGATCCTCGACGCCGCGCGCGCCCGTCTCGCCGTCGACGGTGCCGCCGGGCTCTCGCTGCGGGCCGTCGCCCGGGACGTCGAGATGGTGTCCTCGGCCGTGTACCGGTACTTCCCGAGCCGGGACGCCCTGCTCACCGCGCTCCTCGTCGAGGCGTACGACGAGCTCGGGGCGGCGGTGGAGTCCGCGGAGGCCGCCGTCGCCGACCGCGCCGACACCGCGGCGCGCTGGTCGGCCGCGTTCCGCGCCGCACGGGAGTGGTCGGTGGCGCACCCGGCCGAGTTCAGCCTGCTGTACGGCACGCCCGTGCCCGGCTACGCGGCGCCGCGCTCCACCGTCGGACCCGCCACGCGTGTCATCAGCGTGCTCGTGCGGATCGCCGGCGACGCGTTCGCCGCGGGCGCGCGCCCCGTCGTCGTGCCTGCGGGAACCGCGGACGGGCCGGGGATCGTGGCGCCGGCGCTCGACTACCTCGCCGAGCACGACCTCGTCGGCGCCGAGGTGCTGGCCGACGACGCGTTCGCCGAGACCCTCCGACGCGTCCTGGTGGCCTGGACCACGCTGTTCGGGACCATCTCGTTCGAGCTGTTCGGCCACCTGGTCGGGTCCGTGTCCGACACGGCGGGCTGGGTCGACGAGGTCGCGGCACGGTTTGCGGCCGACCTCGGGATGGCCGTCTGACCGCTCCGCGACGCGCGCGACGGCTCGCCCCGCGCGAATGCATGCGACGTGGCGCGGTTCTGCCCGGTAACCTTGTCCTTCGGTCAGAGGTGGCGCGCGACGTCGCAGCAGCCCTGCCCGCCCTGAGCAGTTCCACGAGCAGTATCGACAAGCACAGAAGAAGGTCGCAGTGCCTACCGGCAAGGTCAAGTGGTTCGACACCGACAAGGGTTTCGGTTTCATCGCCAGCGAGGACGGCAGCGAGGTGTTCCTGCACGCCTCCGCGCTGCCTCAGGGCGTCGTGCCCAAGCCCGGCATGCGGGTGGACTTCGGGGTGGCCGACGGCCGCCGCGGTCCGCAGGCGCTCGCCGTCACGGTGCTCGACGCGGCGCCGTCGGTCGCGAAGGCCAGGCGCAAGGACCCCGTCGACATGGCAGTGATCGTCGGGGACCTCACGCAGATGCTGGACCGCGTGGCGAACGACCTGCGCAAGGGGCGGTATCCGAAGAACACGGAGACGCTCGCCAAGTTGCTGCGCAAGGTCGCAGACGACTTCGACGCCTGAACACCCACGAGGTCCCGAGGAACATGGTGACGACCATCGCGCCCGCCGCACGCACGTCCACCCGGCGGGTCACCGCACGCACCAGCCGCGACGCCGTGCTCAACGGCGCGGTCGAGCTCGCGCGCGCCGCGGCCCAGGAGGTCGCGGAGCACCCGGAGGACGTCGGGGACCACCTCGGCACCGTCTTCGAGGACGAGCGCGTCGCCTCGCACCGGTTCGCGGCGACCATGAAGGGCTACCGCGGCTGGCACTGGACGGTCACCGTGGCCCGCGTGCCGCGCGGTCGCACCGCCACCATCAGCGAGGTCGAGCTGCTGCCGGGCGAGGAGGCCGTCCTCGCCCCCGCGTGGCTGCCGTGGGCGGAGCGCCTGCGTCCCGGCGACGTCGGCCCCGGCGACGTGCTGCCGTTCCGCCCGGACGACCCGCGCCTCGAGCCCGGCTACACGCCGACCGGCGACCCCGAGGTGGACGAGGTCGCCATCGAGGAGCTCGCCCTCGCCCGCGCCCGCGTGCTGTCCCCGCAGGGCCGTGCCGAGGCCGCGGAGCGCTGGTACCGCGGCTCCCGCGGCCCGACGACGGCGGGCTCCGTCGCCGCGGCCGCCGAGTGCATGACCTGCGCGTTCCTCATCCCGCTCTCCGGCTCGATGGGCCAGCTCTTCGGCGTGTGCGCCAACGAGTGGTCGCCCGACGACGGCAAGGTCGTCTCCCTCGACCACGGCTGCGGCGCGCACTCGGAGACCGACGTCGAGGAGCAGCCGACCGAGTGGCCCGCCCCGGCGCCGCTCATCGACGAGAACGAGATCGAGCAGGTCCCGGCCGCGGACGACGGCCCACAGGGCGACACGGCCGAGTGACCCCCGACCCGTTCGGCACCGGCGCGCTGCGGCGCGCGGTGACCGAGGCGTGGCTCGCGTCCCCCACCCGGTTCCGCGAGGACGCGAACGGGGAGGACGACCACGCCCGCGGGTACTACCGCGACCGCGTCGTCGTCGAGCTCGCGCAGAACGCCGCCGACGCCGCGGCGCGCGCGGGCGTCCCCGGCCGGCTGGTGCTGCGCCTGACGTCCTCCGGCGACGGCTGGCGGCTGGTCGCCGCGAACACCGGGGCACCGCTGGACGCCGAGGGCGTGGCGTCGCTGGCGTCGCTGCGGGCGTCGGCGAAGTCCGGCGCCGGGCCGTCCGTCGTCGGGGCCGGGGCCGACGGGGCGGGTGCCTCGGGCGGGGTGGCCGCCGTCGGCCGGTTCGGCGTGGGCTTCGCGGCGGTCCGTGCGGTGTCCGACGACATCCTGCTCCGGTCCCGCACGGGCGGCGTCCGCTTCTCGCTGGCGGCGACGCGCACCCACCTGGGTCTGACGCCCGACGCTACCGGGGCCGACGCTGCCGGGCCCGGGTGGGAGCGGGTCCGTGAGGTCGCGCGGGGGCGGGGGAGCGCCCTGCCCGTGCTGCGGTTGCCGCATCCGGCGGACGGCACGGCGGACGACGAGACCGACACCGTCGTCGAGCTCGCGCTGCGCGACGACGGGGCGGCGGCCGCCGTCAGTGCGCAGCTCACCGCGCTCGACGACGCCCTGCTGCTCGCGCTGCCGGCCCTCGCCGAGGTGGTCGTCGAGGACGAGTTCGCAGGTCAGCGGGGTTCTGCACGCGTGCTGAGCGATGTCGCCGCACGCTGGCACGTGCGCAGGGCGTCCGGTCCGCTCGCGCCCGACGACGCGCTGCCCGCCGAGGAACGCCGCACCGAGTGGTCGGTGCTGTGGGCGGTGCCCACCGGCGGCCGCCCGACGCCCGGCGTGCTGCACGCACCGACCCCGACCGACGTGCGTCTCTCCTTCCCCGCGCTGCTCGTCGCGTCGTTCCCCGTGGACCCGGGGCGGCGCGGCGTGCTGCCGGGGGCGACGAGCGACCGGGTCGCCGCCGAGGCGGGCCGGGCGTACGCGGCGCTGCTCGGCGAG
>NZ_JABEMG010000217.1 GCF_013004695.1 Promicromonospora citrea | reverse complement strand
GCCGCGGCCAGGCCCAGCGCGGCGACGACGACAAGCGCGAGGCCCGCCCGCCGCCGCACCGCGAGGGCCTGGAGCTCGGCCCGCTCGATGTCGGAGGTCGCGAGCTCCACGCGGTACGCCTCGGTGCGCGCGAGCCGCCGGTCGCGGCGCTCGGCGGCGACCTCGCGCCACGTGCCGAGCAGGGGGCGCAGCACGTTGCGCGGCACGGTCGACGTCCGGGCGATGCGGCGCCGGGCGCGCAGGAGCGGCCCGAGCCGGAACACGGCCCACAGCGGGGCGAGCAGCTCGTCGCGGGCGCGGTCGGGCTGCTTGAGCGCGAGGCGGTAGCCCGCGGCGACCGGCGCCCACAGGAGCATGCCGAGCATCGCGAGGGGCAGGATCCAGGGCGCGACGGACGTGAGCCGCAGGTAGAGCTGGGCGCGCCGGCGGGCGCCCGGTGCGCCGGGGCCGCGCTGGGAGACCTGGGCGTGCCGCACGACGGCGTCGGGCACGACGACGACGCGGTGCCCCGCGAGCCGGACGCGCACGCAGAAGTCGGTCGAGTCGCCGAGCTGGCCGTAGGCGGGGTCCGTGCCGCCCACCTCGCGCCAGGCGGACGCCCGCACGAGCGCGCCCGCGAGCCCCACGGCGAGCACGTCCTCGCGCGCGTCGTGCTGGCCCTGGTCGATCTCGGTGTCGTCGATCCCGGTCATGCGGCGGCTGAGCGGGGAGACGGTGTGCCCCACCTCGACGAGCACGCCGCGGTCGGCCTCGCCGGGGTCGAGGGGCGCGCCGTCGGCGTCGTGCTCCCAGCGGCGCTGCTTGCACCCCGCCACGGCGACGGCCCGCGAGTGCTCGACGGCGCGGGCGAGGGCGGCCAGCGCACCGGGGGCGGGGGCGGAGTCGTCGTGCAGCAGCCAGAGCCAGCCCTGCTCCGGCACGCCGACGGCGGCCAGCGCCACGTCGACCGCCTCGCCGAACGTCCGCGCACCCGCGCCCGCGACGTAGCGCGCGCCGCCGAGCTGCAGGTCCTGGTGGCCGGAGGTGGCGGGCGCGGTGTCGACGTCGACGACCACGACGTCGTCGGGGCCGCGGGACTGCGCACGCACGGCGGCGAGCGTCGCCCCGAGGTAGGGGCTGCTGCCGCGGGTCACGACGACGGCGGTCACCGTCACCGCGACGGGTGCGGGGGCGACGACCCGGGTCGGGACCTTCGACCACACCGGCCCGGCCGGGGCCTCGTCGGGGCCGCGGTCGGGGAGGGGAGCCGACAGGCTGTCGGTACGTGGAGCGCTCATCTCGCTTCACATCATGCGGCGTGTCGGCCCCGACACGCCGCCGACGCGCCGGGCGCGCACGAGCTCTGCCCGGCGGTTCGCCGGGTCGACGGCCCGCGGGTCCGCGGGCTTGCGCCGGTGCTAGACGGCGCGCCGCTTCAGCTTGCGGCGCTCACGCTCGGAGAGCCCGCCCCAGATGCCGAAGCGCTCGTCGTTCTCGAGGGCGTAGTCGAGGCACTCGGCCCGGACCTCGCACCCGGCGCAGACCTTCTTGGCCTCGCGCGTGGACCCACCCTTCTCCGGGAAGAAGGCCTCGGGGTCGGTCTGCGCGCACAGCGCGCGCTCCTGCCAGCCGAGCAGCGACTCGTCCGGCTCCGTCAGATCGAACAGCTCCCCGAAGATGGGGAGCACCGGGGCCACCGGCGCCGGCGTGTTCTCGGCGTCCGTCGGGAACTCCACGTCCGATTCCAGAATGTTCCACATGACGTGCCCCTCCATGCCGTGTTCCGTGCTCCGGGGCCTCGCCGGACCTGCAGCTTCCAGGCCCCGTTGCGTATGCGCTACGAAAACTGCATACCTGGAATTACACGCGTGTCGCCTGGAGTCGTCAAGCGGAAATGTGCTATCGCCCAGCGGTTCCACGGGGAATTCACGAGTCCTTCCGCAGGTCGTGGCGCACGTCTCACCCGAGGTCCATGGTTTTCACCCGTCGGCGCGTCGTGGCGGCGGGTCGGCTCGTAGGGTGGCGCCATGCAGATCGCGTCCCGCGGCGGCGGCCCCGTGCCCGACGTCGCCGCCCTCCTCGCCCGCCTCGCTGCCGACGGCGGCCGCCCCCGCCTCACCTGGTACGGCGACGACGGCGAACGGGTCGAGCTCTCCGGCGCCGTGCTCGCCAACTGGGTGAGCAAGACCGTGAACCTCCTCGTCGAGGAGTTCGACGCCGCGCCGGGCACCCGCCTGACCCTCGACCTTCCCGTGCACTGGCGCACCGCCGTGTGGGCCCTGGCCGCGTGGCGCACGGGCGCGACCGTGGTGCTGCCGGACGCGCCTTCCCCCGACGCCCCCGACGTCGCCGTCACCGACGACCCGGGCCGCTGGGCCGGCACGGGGGCCGACCTCGTGGCCGTCTCCCTGCCCGCGCTCGCACGCCGGTACGACGGCGAGCTGCCGCCCGGCGCGATCGACGCGGCGGCCGCCGTGATGACGTACGGCGACGTGATCGGCTGGGTGCCGGAGGTCGACCCGGACGAGGACGCGCTCGCGACCGCGGCGGGCGCCGTCGGGCACGCGGAGCTGCTGCCCGCGCCGGCGGACGGCGCGCGCGTGCTCGTGGACGGGCGCGGCGACCTGGCCGAAGTGCTGCGCACCCTGCTCGGCGTGTGGGCGGGCGGCGGCTCCGCCGTGCTCACCTCCGCGGCGACGGCGGCGGAGCTCGAGCGGGACGAGGGCCGCCGCACCCGGCTGCTGAGCAGCGAGCAGGCGACCTGGCCCACGGTCGGCTGACAGCCCCTGGCCGGAGGAACAACCGATAAAGGGGTTCTCCACGAACCCTCTACCGTCCGCTCTCCGGCAGTGCGCCGCCCTGCAATGCCCAGCCTCTAGGATCGGTGGCCGTGACATTTCCTGACCTGAGCGCCCCCGGCGCGACGCGACGCCCCTCGGGGCCCGCGCACGCCCGCGCGCTGCGCGGCGCGAGCGGACCCGCTCGCCTGGTCGGGATGCTGCTCGTCGGGCTGCTCTCGTTCGGTGCCGTCGGCGGAGCGACCGCCATGACCCGGCTGACCGACAACATCGAGACGGCGGGCATGTCGGCGCTCGGCGCGAACCGGCCCAAGGTGGTGCCCCCGAAGGACCCCAACGCCGGTGCCCCGCTCAACATCGTGGTCATGGGCAGCGACTCGCGCGACGGCGACAACGGCGGCCTCGCGGGCGGCGGTGAGATCGGCGCCCGCTCGGACACGACGATGGTCATGCACATCTCCGGCGACCGGTCCCGTATGGACCTCGTCTCCATCCCCCGCGACACGACGGTCGACGTACCGAGCTGCACGACGTCGGAGGGCGCCACGACGGCGCCGCTGTACGGGAAGAAGTTCAACGCCGCGTTCTCGCAGGGCGTGCAGGTCGGCGGGTCGGTCGCCGACGGCGCGCTGTGCACCGTCAGGACGATCGAGGAGCTGACCGGCGTCTACGTGGACGGGTTCGTCGTCGTCGACTTCGCGGGCTTCTCCGCGATGGTCGACGCCGTCGGCGGCGTCGACGTCTGCGTCGAGGAGGAGATCTACTCCCCCGACGCCAACCACCTGTCGCTCTCCCCCGGCATCCACACGCTCAAGGGCCAGAAGGCGCTCGACTACGCGCGGGCCCGCAAGGGCGACGGGCTCGGCGACGGGTCCGACCTCGGCCGCATCGGCAGGCAGCAGGAGGTCATGGCCTCGCTCGCCCGCAAGGTGCTGAGCCAGGACGTGCTGACCAACCCCGCCAAGACCCTCGGGTTCCTGGACGCGGTGACCCGGTCCCTGACGATGAACGAGGAGCTCGGCAGCATCAGCGGACTCTCCGGGCTGGCCTACTCGCTCCGGGACGTGCGGCCTGACACGATCACCTTTATGACCGTCCCCAACGAGTACGACCCGTACAACACGGCGAACGTCCTCTGGACGGACGAGGCCGCGACGCTGTGGGACAACGTCAAGCACGACCGGCCCCTCGACGCCGCACCGGGCTCGCCGTCGGCGGGCGCGTCGGCGTCGCCGTCACCGTCGCGGTCGACGGGCGAGCAGGGCACCGACGGCGCGGCGACGCCCGACCCCGAGCCGTCGTCGACCGACGTCAAGCACGCCGGCGAAGAGGCCTTCACCGGCGCCGACACCACCAAGGTCTGCGGCTGACCATGTCAGATCCCACGACGTCGAACCGGTCGGCCCGCGGGGCCGACGACGACGCCACGCGCGTCCGGATCCCGCCGAGCTTCACGCCCCAGGGCGTCAGCGGGCGACCCGGCGCCGACGACGCCATCCCCGTGGGTGACACGGGCGAGCGCCGTCGTCCCTTCCCCCCGCCCGGCACCGGTGGTCCCGCCAACGCGGAGACCCCCGGGGTCGGCGTGCCCGGCGTGGGCAGCGCCCACCGCATCGGGCGCCCCGAAGCCTCCGACGGGGCCCGTAGCGAACCACGTATCCGCAGACAGTCCTCCCGGGAGGTACCGGTGTCCGGCCAGCGCAACACTCCCCCGCCCGTCCCGCCGCGGCGGTCGGGGATGCCCGCGCGCAGCGAGGCCGGGGCGCCCCCGCGGTCGATCCCGCCGCGCTCCACGCCGCCGGGCGCCGG
>NZ_JABEMG010000216.1 GCF_013004695.1 Promicromonospora citrea | reverse complement strand
GCGGTGGCGGCGCCCGCGGCGGCGAGCGGGGCCGCGAGGGCCAGGGTCGCGCCCAGCGCGATCGCCGCCCTGCGGTGGGGGCGAGCCGTCGTGCGAGTCATGGGAGTCTCCTTCGTCTCGGCTGTGCTCCCATCCTGGCGACGCGGGCGCGCGACCGGATCACCCGGTCGGCGGAACGGTCTCCACCCTCCGGACGACGCCCCTCCTCCGCAGGTGGGGGCCTACAGCCGCTCCGCGATGACCTCCAGCAGAGACCGGCCCTCGACCCCCACGAGGTCGAGCGCCTGGGTGCGGCACGAGAACCCGTCGGCCAGGTAGGTCGTGCCCGGCTCGGCGGCGCGGAGGGCCGGCAGCAGCGCGTTCTCCGCCACGGCCACCGACGTCTCGTAGTGCCCCTTCTGCATGCCGAAGTTGCCCGCCAGCCCGCAGCAGCCGGCCAGCACCTCGATCTGGGCGCCGCCCTTCTCGAGCAGGGCCTGGTCGGCGGCGTAGCCCATCACGGAGTGCTGGTGGCAGTGCGGCTGCACCACGGCCTTGACGTCCGCCAGGGACGGCATCTCCCACGCGGCCGGCATCTCGTCCGAGGTCAGCAGCTCCGCCGCCGTCCGGGTCATGCGTGCCACGGCGTGCGCCCGCGGGTCGTCGGGGAACAGGTCGAGCAGGTCGGAACGCAGCACCGCGGTGCAGGACGGCTCGAGCCCCAGGATCGGGATGCCGTTCACCGCGTAGGGCCCCAGCACCTCGAGCAGCCGCAGGAGCCGCCGCCGCGCGCCGTCGAGCTGCCCGGTCGAGATCCACGTCAGCCCGCAGCACGCCTGCTCGTCGGGCACGATCACGTCGAACCCCGCCGAGCCGAGCACCTTGAGGGCGGCCTGCGGCACGCTCGGCGACAGCGCGTCGCTGAACGAGTCCGTCCAGAGCACGACCTTGGGCTTGGTGGCGAGCCGCGCCGCCGTCGCGCCCTCGCGCCCGGGGACGCCCAGCCCCTCGTCCGACGCGAGAGGCAGCCCGGGCACGCCGTGCGTCGCGCCGCCGCGTGCCCACCACTGCCGGAACGGCACCTCGGCGAACTTCGGCATCGAGCGCCGGGTGTCCATGCCGCCCGCCCACAGCACGGCCTTGCCGATCCACTTCACGCCCAGCAGCGCGTTGACCAGCTCCGGGACAGCACCCGCGAGCCGCGCCCAGCGCGGCAGCCAGCCCAGCGCGTAGTGGTCGACCGGCCGCAGCCTGCCGCGGTAGGTGCGGTACAGCACCTCCGACTTGTACTGCGCCATGTCGACACCGGCCGGGCAGTCGCTCGAGCACGCCTTGCAGGACAGGCACAGGTCGAGCGAGTCGCGCACCTCCGGCGCGGACAGCCCGCCCACGAGCGTGCCGTTCACCGCCTCCTGCAGCACGCGGGCACGCCCGCGCGTCACGTCCTTCTCGTCCTTGGTCGCCTGGTAGCTCGGGCACATGAACCCGCCCGACGCCGAGGTGTCGGCCCGGCACTTGCCCACGCCCACGCAGCGGTGCACCGCCGTGGTCAGGTCGTTGTGGTCGTGCGCGAACGAGAACCCCTCGTACCCGGCCTTGCGCCGCACACCACGCCCGGAGCCCGGACCGACGAGCGGCAGCTTCGCCCGCACGGGCGCGGCGGCCGGACGGCGCAGGTGCTCGTCGACCGCGTCGGGCCGCACCACGACGCCGGGGTTGAGCAGGTCCTCCGGGTCGAACAGCGCCTTGAACCGCTCCATGAGCGCGATCGCCTCGGGCGAGTAGATGAGGGGCAGCAGCTCGGACCGGGCACGGCCGTCGCCGTGCTCGCCGGACAGCGACCCGCCGTACCGCGCAACGAGCTCGGCCGCGTCGGTCATGAAGGTGCGCAGCACCGACCCCGACGCCTCGAGCGGGATGTCGATCCGCAGGTGCACGCACCCGTCGCCGAAGTGCCCGTAGGGCAGGCCGTCGACGCCGTACCGGTCCATGAGCGCCTGGAGGTCCCGCAGGTACGGGCCCAGCTTCTCGGGCGGCACCGCCGAGTCCTCCCAGCCGGGCCACGCCTGCTCCCCCGCGGGCGTGCGCCCCGCCAGGCCCGCGCCGTCGGCCCGGATCTGCCACATCTTGGTGGCGTCCGGCCCCGCGGGCAGGACCGTCGAGTCCAGCGCCGTGGCCGCCGCGACGATCGCGTCGGCGCGGCCCAGCGCCTCGGCCTGCGAGGAGCCGCCCACCTCGATCATGAGCCAGCCGGTGACGCCCGGGTCGTCGGCACCCGGCAGCGGCGGCACCGACGCGTCCCCCTTGGCCCGCCGCACGACGTCGACGAGCCGCGCGTCGAGCCCCTCGATCGCCAGCGGCTTGTGGTCCAGGAGGCGCGGCACGTCGTCGGCCGCCGTCGCCATGTCGGGGTAGCCGAGGACGACGAGGGTCGGCGCGCCCGGGATCTCGACGAGCTCGAGCTCGGCCTCGAGCACCGTGACGAGCGTGCCCTCCGTGCCCACGAGCGCGCGGGCCAGGTTGGAGCCGTTCTCCGGCAGCAGGTGCTCGAGCGAGTAGCCCGAGACCTGGCGCCCGAACCGCCCGAACTCCGTGCGGATCAGCGCGAGGTTCTCGCGGACGAGCTCCTTGAGGCCCGGCACGGCACCGAACTCGGGGTCGCCCGACCCGGCGGTGAACCGCCTCCCGCGCCCGTCGACCACGTCGAGCGAGACCACGTTGTCCGCCGTCCGCCCGTACGCGACCGCGTGCGGGCCGCACGCGTTGTTGCCGATCATGCCGCCGAGCGTCGCGCGGTTCTGGGTGCTCGGGTCGGGGCCGAACCGCAGGCCGTGCGGCCGCGCCGCGGCCTGCAGCGTCGACATGACGGTGCCGGGCTGGACCCGGGCCGTGCGGCGCTCCGGGTCGATCGCCAGCACCTGGTTGAGCCGGCGCCCCAGGTCGAGCACCACGCCGGGGCCCACGGAGTTGCCCGCCACCGAGGTGCCCGCGCCGCGCGCCGTGACCGGGACGCGGAGCTCGCGCAGCGCCCCGAGCGCCGCGACGACGTCGTCGGTGCTCTCCGGGAACACGACCGCCTCGGGCACGACGCGGTAGTTCGACGCGTCGGTCGAGTACTCCGCCCGGCGGCGGGTGCTGGTGTCGACCGCGCCGCGCACCACCGTGCGCAGCGCGTCGCCGACGGCCTCGCGCGCGGCCGCGGCGGCGCGGTCCGCCTCGCGCAGCGCCGCGACACGCTGCTCCTCGAGCTCGGCCGCCCGGCGCTCGGCCTCGTGGGCCGCGCGGGCCTCGGCCTCCTCGCGCGCCCTGCGGGCGGCCTCCGCGGCGTCGGCCGTGTGCGGGTGGGTGTGCTTCGGGCCTCGGGTCTCGTCGTTCATGCCGTTCCGGGCTCTGGCGTCGTGGGTCTGCGAAGGCACCCGGCGATTCTCGCACCGAAGGAGCGTGCGTCACGCCGGGCGTCCATCCGCCCGCGTGGCGCACGGCGTCACGCGGGCGGACGCGCTGGTCAGGCCTCGAAGGTGACGTCGAGCGTGATCTCGCCCACGCCCGACAGCGCCTTGGAGATCGGGCAGCCGACCTTGGCGGCCTCGGCCGCGGCCCTGAACCCGGCCTCGTCCGTGCCGGACGCGAACCCGCGCACGGTCAGGGCGCTCCTGCTGATGTAGAGGCCGCCCGACGGGTCCGGACCCAGCGTCACCTCTGCGGTGACCTCGATCTGCTCGGGCGTGGCACCGGCCGAGCCGAGCTCGTTCGTGAACGCCATCGCGAAGCACGACGAGTGCGACGCGGCCAGCAGCTCCTCGGGGCTGGTGACGCCGTTCGCGTCGTCGGCGGCGCGCGCGGGGAAGGACACGTCGTAGGTGCCCACACCCGACGACGACAGCTCGACCTGGCCGGAGCCCTCCTTGAAGGTGCCGTTCCAGGCGGTGCGGGCGGTACGTGATGGCATGGTGCGCTCCTCGGGTCACGGGTGTCGGCACAGGTGAAGTCCCTGCAGCCCGACCCTACGACGCCCACGGGGCGGTCGCGTCACGGGCCGGTCAGGGCGCCAGGTCGAGCCGCTCCTCGTCCACCGCCACGACGGTCCACGTGGACCCGTCGGCGTCGGCCAGCCGGTACGCGGGCACCAGCAGCTCCGTGCCGTCGGGCGCCGTCCAGCGCGCCCGGGTGAGCTCCGCCGTGACGAGGGTGACGTCGCGGACCGGCCACGCGAGCGCTCCGTCCGGCGTGGGCGCCCCGCCGGCGTGCTCCCGGGCCTGCCCCCCGGCACCGGGACCCGGCCCGAGCACGGACGCCGCGAACCGCGGGTCGCCCAGCCGTTCGACGGCCGCCACCTCGCTCACGAGCGGGTAGGCCCCGAGGCTCGCGCCCGTGCCGGCGACGGACACCTCGCCCGTCGCCGGCGCGTCCGAGAGCGCGGCCCCCGCGTGGAACACGGTCCCCTCGGCCGTGGGCAGCTCCGCCGCCGGGCCGTCGAGGGGCCCGACGTCCTCCGCGCCGGACTCGGGCGCCCCGAGCACCGACGGCCCCGCGCCGCTGTCCTCCTGCGCGCTGCTCCCGGCCGAGACCGCCTGGTCGGCGGCCGGGGCGCCGAGGCCCGCCTCGCC
>NZ_JABEMG010000215.1 GCF_013004695.1 Promicromonospora citrea | reverse complement strand
CGACCACCGCCGAGCACCCGTTCTGGGTCCAGGGCCGGGGCTGGGTCGACGCGGCGTTCCTGCGTACCGGTGACCTGCTGGTCACCCCCGAGGGCGCGACCCTCCCGCTGCAGGACGTGCAGACCGAACAGCGCACCGACCCGGACGCCGAGACGGTCTACAACTTTCATGTCGAGACCCACCACACCTACTACGTCTACGCCGGCGACACCCCCGTCCTGGTCCACAACGCCGCCCACCAGAAGGCGATCTCGATGGACGAAGCCATCGAGCTCGGGACCAAGCACGTCGCTCCCGATGCGAAGGTGGTCATGTCGGGCAGCAGGGCGGTCCAGTACGTCAGCCAGACCGTCGACGACGCGGGGCGCACGATCACGAAGATCACGCGCTTCGACGTCAACCCGCACGTCCCGCACGTGCAGAAGCTGGGCCCGCACCTCAACCTCGAGACCCAGATCAACGGCAGACCGGTACGGTCCGGACCGGATGCCGATCCGCACATCCCCGTCGACCCTGCCACGATCAAGCCGGGCGACCACTACGGACCGAAGGGAAGCTGAGACGTGATCGAGGTAGTACGGCACAACGAGACCGGTGAGGTCGAGATCAGCGCGGACCCCGACGGGATGGTCGCACTCGCCGAGGCGATCAGGCACGCCCCCGGGGTGGTCGACGCCGGGGAGCCGGAGTCCACGTGGCCCTACGACGAGGCCCTCCGGCAGATCCGGACCGAGGTCTCCGACGACGCCGTCCTCTTCGTCTACGACGACGCCACCAAGTCGCTCCGGATCACCGGACGGCAGCAGGGCCGGGACGTCCTGGCCGAGAACTTCGCCGACTTCGCCCGCGAGGGCACGCCCGGCGAGCACTGGCACGTCGAGTGGTTCCCGGACCACTTCTACCTCGGTGAGGGCAGCGCACCCGTCGTCGTCGCCCTCCAGGACGCCTGACGACCCGATGCAAGGAGAGCACCTGTGAGCGACGAGTTCCCCGCCGGCGACGACTTCCCCCGCGCGCTCGCCGACGGCCAGAACCTCCCGCCCGGCCCGGGCGCCGCCCTCGGCGAGGCGCTTGCGGCGGGTGACCGCGCCGCCGCGCTGGCGGCGATCCACGACGGGCCCGTCCTGGTACCCCACCTGGAGCGCGAGGACGGGACACCGCAGGTGCGGGTCTTCCCCGCACCCGACGGATCGGCCGCACCCTACGAGCTGTGCCTCTTCTCGTCGGCCCGGACGCTCGAGGCGTTCCTCGGCGAGGACCCGGGGCGCGAGTTCACGCTGCGCCGGCGCGACTCGCTGGCCCCCTTCCTGCGCCGGCACGGCGCCACCCTGGCCCGGGTCGTGGTCGACCCGGCGGGACCGCACCCGATGACGGCGACGGTCGACGAGGTCGTCGCGGCGCTCGACGCCGCGCCCCCGGCCGACGACCCCACCGGCCTGTTCGACGAGACCGGCTCGGGGATCAGCGGCGAGGCGCTGCACGCGCTCGGCACGGTCGACGACCCGGGCGGCTACCGCGGCATCGGCCTCGAGCTCAACCTGCCGGAGCACTGGGCGGTGATCGAGCTCGACGAGCCGGAGAAGCGCGAGCGCCAGGTCCGCGACATCGTCAAGCAGCAGACGGCGACGCTGGGCGACCGGTCCGCGCCCTTGCGCCGCGACCTGCGCGAGAAGCTTCTCGAGACGGCGGAGAAGGCCGAGTCCGCCGGCGGCAAGGTGATGGCGTACCTGCTGCTGCCCGGCAAGGAGGCGACGCTCGCGCTCAACCTGACCCTGTACTGGCACGACCTCGGCCCGGAGGCCGGCTCGTCGAGCCACCTGCAGCGCATCCAGAACCGGATCGAGGGCGAGCTGGGCCCGGAGGACGCCCTGACCCGGACGGAGACGCTGTCCGGTCCGTTCCTGCGGCACGTCCGGCTCGGCCGTGGCAACGAGGAGGTGGGCGGCCAGGACCTGCCCCTGCTGCTGGTCGACTACTGGGCCGAGGCGCCCGGGCGCCAGTCGGTGGCCCGCCTGTCGTTCTCGACGCCGCACGTCGGCATCCGGGACGAGATGCTGCGCCTCACGGACAAGGTGCTGTTCTCCACGGAGTGGATCCTGGGCCGCCCCGACCTCGAGGCGCCCGCCGCACCGGACCAGCCGAGCACGCCGCAGCCGAGCACACCGCAGCCGGACGCACCGCAGCCGGCGGTACCCTGACGCCCATGCCCACGATCGCCACCACCACCTCCGTCACGCGGGACGAGCTGCTGGACTTCCTCCGGTCGCGCCGCAACGGCGTCCTCGTGACCACGCGTGCCGACGGCAGCCCCCAGCTCAGCCCCGTCACCTACGGCGTCGACCCGCAGGGTCGGGTCGTGGTGGCGACGTACCCGGAGCGGGCCAAGGTGCGCAACCTGCGCAGGCGCCCGGCGGCGTCGCTCCTCGCGCTGGGCGACGAGTTCAACGACGCCTGGGTCCAGGTGGACGGCACCGCCGAGGTGCTCGACGTGCCCGAGGCCGTCGAGCCCCTCGTGGACTACTTCCGGGCCGCCGCGGGCAAGGAGCACCCTGACTGGGACGAGTACCGGGCCGCGATGGTCCAGCAGGGCAAGTCGCTCGTCCGGCTCACCGTCGACCGCTGGGGTCCCGTGGCGACGGGCGGTTTCCCCGCCCGCCTCGCTACGCCTTCTCCGCAGGACTGACCTCGCCGCCCATCCGGATGACCGCCCGGTAGGCGAACCGGGTCAGCAGGGCGCACAGCAGCCCGCCGGGGACGAGGACGGCGGGGACGACCCAGTCCTGCGGCCCCTCGTCGAACCAGGCCGCCACCCAGACCAGCACGGTCGCCCCGCAGAAGAACACGCCCACGACGCCCGCCACCATCGCGAGCACCAGCAGCCCGAGCCGGCCCAGCTCGAACGCCGCCTTGCCGACGTCCGCCGCGATGGAGCCCGTGGTGCGCAGGAGCCCCATCTCCGCGACCTCCCGGTCCGCGCGAGCCTGCCGCACCGCACCGATCCGTTCGCGCGACGGGCGCTCGGGCGCCTGCGCGCGAGGCACCGGCACCACCAGGTCGGCGGGCACCCGCTCGTCCACCAGCGTGACGACCCGGGACGCGGTGAGGTCGTCGTGCAGCGTCGGTTCGAAGGGGATCTCCGCCCCGTCGAGGCCGACGAGGAGACGTCCGCCGTCCGGGTAGGCGAACAGCGCGGCCGTCTCGGCGAACCGCACGGTCTGCCGCGCCCGGCCGTCCCGCAGCGTCGCGCCGTCGGGGCCGACCACGACCGTCGCGTCCGCGTCGAGACGCTCGAACGCCGCGCCCTCGACAGCGGGTCCCTCGCCGCGCGGCACGACCGACGTCCCCGCCCAGCCCTCCGCGACGGGCGTGACCAGCAGACCCGTGTCCCACGCCTGCCGGGCCACGCGCCGGACGTCGGCGGCGGTCACGGCCTCGAGGGCGGCCCGGCGCTCGGCCGGTGCGGGCACAGGCAGGCCGAGCAGCATCCGGTCGGCGGCGTCCGGGAGCCAGAGCGCGTCCTGGTGGGGCTCGTCGAACGTGAGCAGCAGGTGCGCCCTGGCGGCCTCGAGCTCGTCGGCGGGCACCTCGTACCGCAGGCGACCCCAGGTGTCGAGGAACTCTCCGACCGACTCCGACGCCGTCTCCTCCCGCAGGCCGGCGGACAGGCGGAGCAGCGCGCTCCTGCCGTCCAGGGAGCCGACGGACGCGGCCGGGTCGTAGGTCCAGCCCCGCTCGTGGCGCAGACGCTGGAAGAGCGCGCGCCGCGCCACCTCCGCGAGCAGGCGAGCGGCCGGCTCGTCGGGCACGAGGCCGTCCCACAGGACGCTCGTGCCGCCCGTGTGCGCCTCGGCGGGCAGCGAGCGGTCCGCCTGGCCGACCTCGGGCGCCGGGTGCGGCGCGCCGGACGGCTCGGGCAGCGGCACCTCGAGGTCGAGGTCCTCCTCGCCGCGCCACCACACCACGGCGTCCGCCGCGCTGAAGCGTTCGCGCGCCCAGGCCCGCAGGTCGTCGTCCGTCACCCGGTACAGGCCGACGCGCGCGTCGAGGCCGAGTCCGTAGCCCTGGTGCCCGAAGCGCCAGCTCTGCACGGGCGGCACGTCGGGGACGCGGTCCGCGAGCGCCTGCGTCTCCGACGCCCGGTACCGCACGGGCAGGTCCGCGAGGGCGCGGGCGAGGTCGCGCACGGTGGTGCGCACGCGGTCGGGCGTGCCGGTGACGCGCAGCTCCGTGATCGTGGGCCCGACGGCGGCGGCCACCTCGAGGCCGGGGCGCTCGACGGCGCGCAGGGCGAGCGCGACCACGAGCGCGGTGATCCCGCTCGTGGGCAGCGTCTCGTCGGCGTACCCGACGCGGAACGCGAGGCAGGCCTCGGTGGGGCCCGGGCGCCGCGCGGAGAGCTCGCGGGGCCGGGTGGGGGTGGTGGTGGTCATCGCTCCTGCCGGGGGTGTCGCTGGTTGATGAGCCCGACGGTCGCCCCGAGGAGGGCGAGCACGGGCAGGAAGCCGAGTCGCAGCTCGGTGTCGAGGGCGTCCTCGAGGAGGGCCTGCCCGCCACCGAGCACGACCCACCCGGCGACCCACAGCAGGACGACGAGGCCGACGGTCGCGGCGACGGACCGGGGCTCGGCACGCGGTCCGGGCTCGGCGGGCGGTCGCACGGCGGGCAGGACGGGCGGCGGCTCCGTGGGCGCCGACACGGCGCGTGCG
>NZ_JABEMG010000214.1 GCF_013004695.1 Promicromonospora citrea | reverse complement strand
AGCGGCACGGTCTCGACGTCGGCGGCGGGGCCCCGCCCGCCGGACGCGGCCCCCGCGTCGCCCGGGCGCAGGCCCGTGACGCCCCCCGCCCGGGGCCGGACCAGCTCGCGCACGGGGTCGGGCCGGTCGAAGAACCAGTGGGTCGGCGCGTTCGACTCGAGGTCGTCCGCGAGCCGCTCGAGGTCCCTGGCCGCGAGCCGCAGCGCGGGCGCGACCCACGTGCCGTTCTCGGTGACCATCGCCTCGGTGCGGCGCGGGTCCGCCAGGCCCACACGGGTCCCGTCGCGGAACGAGCCCGCCGACAGTCCCAGCGCGACGTCACGGACCGGCGCACCGGCCACGGCCCCGAGGAGCTGGTTCGCCAGCACGTGCGGCACGTGGGAGACGAGCGCGACGGCCTCGTCGTGCAGGTCGTCGGTGAGCACGGCGGCGGTGCCGCCCAGCGGCCCGGTGACCAGCGTCAGCACCTGCAGCACGCGGTCCGGGTCGGCCGCTTCCCCCACCGTCACCGCCCACGGCACGCCCTGCATGAGCTGCGCCGACGACGCCGCGAAGCCCGACAGCTCGGCCCCGGACATGGGGTGTGCGCCGACGTAGCGCCCGCCCAGCCCGGCCTCGGTCACCGCCTCGCGCACGGGCCCCTTGACCGAGCCCACGTCGGTCACCGTCGGGTCCCACCCGTCCTGGACCGCGAGCGCCTCGGCCAGCTCGCCCGCCACGGCCCGCATGGCGCGCAGCGGCGCGGCCAGCACCACGACGTCGGGCCGGTTGGCGGCCAGGCCCGCGACGTCGTCGGTCACGGTGAGGCCCGCCGCGCGCGCCTCACCGCCGGAGACGGGGTCGGTCGCGACGACGGGCACGTCGGCCGCCCGGAGGGCGCGCGCGAGCGATCCGCCGACCAGCCCGAGACCCACCACGCCGACGCTCACCACAGCAGCCCCCGGGCGAGCGCGTCGGAGGCGTCGTCCGCCGAGACCGAGCCGACGGGCACGTGGTCGGGGTCGAGGACACCGTCCAGGGTGCGGAAGCCGGCGCCCGCGGGGAACAGCCCGAGCGTCTTCAGCGCATCGCCCGCGGCGAGCAGGTCGCCGAGCACGTCGCGCACGCCGGGGCTCCACGGTGCGTCGTCGAGGGTCACGACGAAGACGTACCGGCTCTCCTGCGCCTTGAGCGGGCGGGTGACGAGACTCGACATGTTGACCTTGCGGTCGCCGAACGCCGCGGTGATGCGCGCGAGCACGCCGGGCCCCGTCACCGAGGGGGTGATCGCGAGCATCGTCTTCCAGTCGGTCTCGCCCGCCGCGCGCGCCCGGCCCAGGTACGCGTCCGCCACGCCGCGCCGCGTCAGGACGAGGAAGCGGGTCCGCCCGCCGCGGACGTCCTCGACCGCGCGCGCGTACGTGTCCAGCCCGTACAGCTCACCGCAGATCGTCGGGCCGAGCGCGATGGTGCCGGGGCCCGCGTCGCGGCACGCGGCCGCGTTGGACGACGCCGGGGCCGTCGCCAGCCCGCTCCCCGCGACGAAGCCCGTGCACTGCGCCAGTCCGTGCGGGTGGGCCGACACCACGGTCAGCTCGCCGTGGCCGGGTCGCACGAACGCGTCGAACGACACGTCGAGCGCGATCTCGTCGACGGCCACGACGTCGGCGCTGGACAGCAGCGCGTCCAGCGACGGGACGACGTACCCCTCGACGGAGGACTCGACGGCCACGACGCCGACGTCGGCGGTGCCTGCCGCGACGGCGTCGTGCACGTCCGTGACCGTGCGCAGCGGCTCGGCGCTCGCCGGGCCGTCCGCGGCACCGTCCCGGCGTGCCCAGTCGAGCGCCGCCTGGTGCGTGAACGTGCCTTCGGGGCCCAGGTAGGCGATCCGGGGGGCGGGCGGCACCGTCACGCCCACTGCGGTACCACGGTGTCCGGGCCGGGCACGAACGAGGCGCCCGGCAGCACGGCGAGCGTGCGGTGCGCGACGCCGCGCTCCGTCAGGGCGGCGACCAGGTCGTCGAGCACCGCCGACGTCGGGCACGAGAAGGACGCGAAGAACGCGTGCGGACCGTGCGCCGAGGGCTGGCTGCGCAGGTGGACGAGGTCGAGCCCGGCGTCCGCGACCACGGCGAGGGTCGGCTGGAGCGAGCCCAGGTGGTCGTCCACCGGCCCGAACGCGAACCACACCTGGGCGGGCTCGGTGAACGCGGGCCAGTCGTCGCGCGACTCCAGCAGCCCGTACCAGACCGGTCCGCCCGCGCCGAGGGCCCCGCTGTCGGGCAGCTCGGCGAACCCGGCGGGGACGCGCGTCCGCTCGATGACGAGCGACCCGCCCTCACCGGCCAGCGCGATGCGCTCCGCCACCGTGGCGCGGGTCGGCACCAGCCGGAGGCTCGCGCCGAGGCCGCGCAGCACCGGCGCGCAGTCGCGCACGCCCGCCTCGTCGATGACGACCTGGCCGGTCGCCGGCCCCGCACCCACCCACACCCACTGGACGGGGACCGCGACGGCCGCCGTGAGGATGAGCGAGGAGTCCCCCTCGAGCAGGGCGCGCTCGAGCCCCGGCGCCGGCTGCTCGGGGTGGCCGAGGTGCACCACCGCCGCCAGCCCGTCGATGCTCGCCACCGTGGCCAGCGTGTCCGCCGTGGTACCCAGGTCGAGCAGCTCCACCGGGTCGTTCCAGCCCGCCGTCCGCGCGGCGAGCATCGCGTGCGCGGGGGACTCCCGCTCGCTCCGTCCTAGCATGTCCGCAACCTACCGCCGCCCGGGCGTCCGAGCCGCCTCACCCGTCGCAGACCACGGCGTTGTCCGGCCGGTAGGTGTGGTTGAACGAGTTCTCCTTGACGACCTTGCCGTCGTGCAGCACCTTGCGGGCGATGGTGACGGAGAAGCCGTCCTCACCGCCCGGGTAGGCCTGGCAGTCGGGCGAGGAGTCGTGGATCGTCTGCTTGGGCACGATGTTGCGCTTCGGGCTCGTGCTCTCCTGCACCGTGTAGTGCTTGGTGCTCCAGATCCGTACCGTGAGCCGGCCGTCCGCCACGAAGGCCTGCATGACCGCCCCGTACGGCGTGTCGTTGCGGAACTTCATGTCCTTGGCGCCCACGTAGATCGTGGCCTCGCGCCCCGCGGGATACCGCGGGAACCAGTAGGAGTGCGCGTGGTGCTCGATGTCGTCGAACCCGGCGAAGAAGCCCGCGTTGAACGACGTCGTCGCCATCTGCGACAGGCCGCCGCCCACCGCCTCGACGTGCTTGCCGTCCTCGACCACGCCCGCGTCGAAGTAGCCGTTCTCCAGGGTGATCGGCGCGAGCGCCTCCAGCAGGGAGAAGGTCTCGCCGGGCTTGACCAGGATGCCCGTGACCATCTCCGAGCCACGGACCAGGTTCTGGGTGCGGATCGCCTCGTTGGTCAGCGGCGTGCTGAACTCCGAGACGATCTCCTTCACACCCAGCTTCCCGAGCGACTCGACGGTGTCCTCCGGGGTCTGCTCGACGAGCTCGACCGACGTCTCGCGGTCGTCGCTCGTCGCGGCGACGCGGACGGCCTCGGCCGTCTCCGCCGGGTCGAGCGTCGTACCGGTCTTCCCGTCGACGATGGTCGGCTTGCCGCCCACGAACTCGAAGTGGGCGTCGTCCGGCAGCTCGAGCAGGTTGTCCGTCGCGTCGACGACGGCCTCGACCGCCGCGTCGCCGTCGACCATGGTCACCAGCTCGGCGTCCTTCTGCTCGAACCGGACCAGGCCGGCCAGCGCCTCCGGCGAGAGCTGCGGCTGCTGGCCGCCGACCGCGACCGTGACCGGCCCCGAGACCACCTTCTGCGCGGTGGCGAAGGCGTCATCCGTCTTCTGCTGCGTGATCACGGGCGGCACGGCCTCGGTCGGCAGGTCGAACGGACCCTCGGCACGCAGCCAGCGCTCCTGGACGATCCGCGCGGTCTCGCTCGCGACGACCCGCGTGCCGTCCTTGGCGTCGGTCTTGACGGGCTGCCCGTCCACGAACGACACGGTGCCGTCGACCGGCTCCACGGCCAGCGACTCCTCGAGCCCCGCCACCGCGGCGTCGAACTTCTCGCCGTCGATCGCGAGCACCAGGTCCTCCTCGGACCCGCCGAACAGGTGCGCCCAGAGGCGCACCGGGTTCAGGGAGAACCCGGTCAGCTCGGCCGCGGTCGCCGGGGCGTCCACCGCCAGGCCGCTCGCCTCCGGGGAGAGCTGGCCCTTGCCCTCGCCCGCGGTGACCGCGATCGGCTCCTTGGCCCGCGCGGCGAGCTGCTCGTCCAGGGCGGACGCCGCCTCGGCCCGGGTCAGACCGCCGACGTCGACGCCCGCGACCGTGGTCTCGCGCGGCACCGTGTCGCTCACGGCCCAGGCCCCGAGCGTGTACAGGCCGAACAGCACGACGGCGCCGAGCACCGCGAACAGCGCGACCTTGGGGCCGCGGCTCGGGGCGCCGTCACCGGCCAGACCGTAGAAACCGCCCGGCTGGTCGGGGCTGCCCGACCCGTCGCCGCCGGACCCGCCCGGCGTGCCCGGACCGGCCGGGCCCTGCGGTGAGGACATCGCCTGACCCTGCGGATTGACGGGCGCCCAGCGCGCCACCCGCTGGATCGCGCCCGTCAGCGGCTTGAGGAAGCCCTGCCCCTCCGGCGCCGACCCCGCGCTCGGCGGCACCGCACCGGCGGCCGACGGCGGGATGAGCGACCGGGGCTGCCCGGCGGGCGGCACGGGCTCGCCGACCGGGGGCTGCGGGGCGGTCCCGGGAGCCGGAGGCGTCACGGGCGGAGCGGGTGCGGCCGAGCGTCCGGGCGCGCCGGTGCTACCGGGCGTCGGGGTGCCGGACGGCGGGGTG
>NZ_JABEMG010000213.1 GCF_013004695.1 Promicromonospora citrea | reverse complement strand
CGTCGTCGCGGTGGCGGCGGTCGCGCTGGCCCTGCCGCCGACCGCCCTCCTGAGGCGAGGCGGGCACCCGACGGCCCGCTGACCCGGGGCGTGCCCCGGGCCGGTGGGCCGTGCCTCAGCAGGCGGGGGCGACGGGCCCCGACGACCCGGTGTTGAGGTAGGCGTCCGAGACCCAGTTGCCCGGCCCGATCCGGTTCCACAGGTCGGTCGTGCCGTAGGTGCCGGTCACGGTGGAGCCGGTCGCCGTGCACTCGACCACCACGTTGGCGTAGTTGCCCGCCAGCCCCTTGGCGGCGTAGCCGGTGCCGGGACCCGACCGGACGGTGAGCGGCCCGCCGCTCGTGCGCACGACGCCGCGCGGGCCGCTGCCCGTCCACAGGTACGTGACCGTGGTCCAGGCGTTGTCGGTCAGGCCGAGACCGTCCCAGAAGGTGCCGTCGGCGAGGTCGATCCCCGCCGGGTTGGCCACGCGGCGGCCGTACCCGTCGAGACCACCGTTGTAGCCGTCCTGGTAGGCGGCCTGCGCTTCCGGCTTGCCCTGCGGGAGGTCCGTCCACGACTGCCGGGTGCCCGCGGGGTTCCAGTAGTCGTCGGTGATGTTCCAGGGGCCGACGTCCCACACGGGGGCGTAGGCGCACCGGCCCGTGCTCTCCGCACACACGCGCACCGAGTAGCTGCCCGAGCTGTTCGACGACAGGCCGCGCCGCGACGGCAGGGCCACGAAGTGGTCGCGCGGGGTGATGACGTGCCCGTTCGCGGTGGTGCCGCCCACGAGCCCCTCGCGCGTCGCGAAGATCCGGTACGACCGCTCGCCCGAGGCGGGAGCGGCCTCGACGTCCTGCAGGGAGCGCGACCGCGGCGCCTGCGGCGTCAGGGTCACCTCGCGCACGGCCGGGCCGGCGCCGGCCTCGCCCACGAGCGTGACGCGGGCCTGCACGGTGTCCGACGCCGCGGGCAGCGCCGACCCGGCAGGCACCCACTCGGTCCACGCGTCGGGCCCCTGGGCGTCGAGCCTGCCGCGGACGTCGACGAGCACCGAGGTCCCGGGGGGCGCCGTGGCGTCGACGTCGGCCGCGACGGCGCCGACGGAGGAGTCGAGCGTGACGGGCGGCGCGACGAGCTGGCCGGAGGGCCCGACCGCACCCGGCGCCGCGTCGTCGGGCGGCGGGGGAGCGTCGAGGCGGAGCGCGCCGTCGCTGTGGCGCACCCCGGCGTCGTCGTCGGTGAAGGTGTCGAGGTCGACGGACCAGCCCTGCTCGGCAGGGCGGGGAGCGACGTCAGGGGTGACGGCGGCGCCCGCCGTGCCCGAGACGGCCGTGCCCGAGAGGATCAGGAGCGCACAGGTGGCGGCGGCCGGCAGGGCCCCACGGCGTCGGGTCTTGCGTACCTGGGTCAGCATGGGGGTGAATCTACGCGGACCTCACTTTCACCCGCGAGAGGAAGAGGGTGAAATTCGGCGGCCGTAGACGAGCCGCCGCAGCGCGACCTCCGCCGGGCCGCGGCGGCCCGTGCGCTCCAGCCACACCGCGAACAGCACGGTCACACCCCAGACGGCCACCGCGTACAGCAGCATCGTGAACGAGCCGAGGTGCTGTCCGAGGCCGAGGCCCCAGGCCGCGAGGACCGGCGCGCAGAGCACCGACTGCAGCAGGTAGGAGGTCAGGGACCGCTTGCCGACGGCCTGGATCGCCCCGGCGAACCAGCCGTCGGTGGCGAAGAGGTCGCGCGACGGCGCACCGGTGCGGCGCAGGGCGACGCGGTGGCCGACCAGGCCGAACAGGGCCACGTAGCCCAGGCCGCCGAAGAACCCGGTCACGATCTGGACGGGCAGGAAGACCCAGGCCGCGTGCTCCGGCACGGGCAGCACGCTGAGGTGGTCGAGCGCGGCGGGCAGCGGGCCGAGCCAGCCGACCGCGAGGCCCACGACCGCGACACGGCGCAGCAGCGGCAGGTGGTCGCCGGGGTGCTCGAGGATGCGGCGGCGTCCGGCCCAGAACGCGAGCAGCAGCATCATCGGCACGACGAGCATGAGCACGCCCTGCCCGACGGTGCCGAGCACCCAGAAGACGAGACGTTCGACGACCGAGGCCACGTACGACGGCTCGGACATGGCACCGGTGTCCGGGCCGAAGCTCTTGACCAGCTCGCGGGCGGCGGGATCGTCGGCGGGGAGCGTCGCGAGAAAGGCCGAGCCGACCACGGCGAGCAGCGTGCCGACGGTCAGCAGCCCGCCGAGCACGGACGTCCACACGATCAGCGTGCGGTCCCGCGCCTCGAAGAACAGCCAGACCACGAGCAGGCCGGCCAGGCCGTAGGCGCCGAGCACGTCGCCCATCCACAGCAGCGCGGCGTGCACGAGACCGAACGCGAGGAGCAGCCCGTTGCGCCGCTGCAGCAGCCGGCGCGCCTGCTCGTGGGTCGTCCCCGCGGCCCGCTGCCGGTTGTAGAGCTGCATCATCCCGTAGCCGAACAGGAACGCGAACATCGGGTAGGTCCGCAGGTCCACGAGGACGATGACGAGGGAGGCGGCGACCCGGTCGACGACCGTCCCGTCGACCGGGTGGGAGCTCGCCACGCCCGTCTCGCTGCCCCAGAGGTAGTACGGGGTGTTCGCGACGGCGATGAGCAGGAGCATCAGCCCGCGCGCCAGATCGGGTGCGGGCGACCGCTCGGCGGCCTGGACGGGTCCTCGGGGGAGGGCTGCGGTCTCCGGCATGGTGTCATCTCACCAGGCCGCGGGCCCTCCCGCGAGGAAAACACCGGCGAACCGGGAGGATCAGGCGGCGGGCTCCTCGTCGAGGCGCGCCCGCTCCTGCTCGACGATGCGGCGCGCGATCTCGGCGTCGGCCACGTCGGCGGCACCGGGGGCCGCACCGACCGTCGAGCGGCCGGCGTACTCGGCGAACAGCTCGGCCTTGGTGCCGAGGATCTGCAGCAGGCGCTCGTCGATGCTGTCCTCGACCAGCAGGCGGTGCACCTGCACGGTGCGGACCTGGCCCATCCGGTGCGCGCGGGCCACGGCCTGCGCCTCGACCGTCGGCTTGACCTGCGGCTCGCACAGGACGACGACGGACGCGGCCTGGATGTTGAGCCCGACGCCGCCCGCCTCGATCTGGCTGACCAGGACCTTCGGCTCGGGGGAGTGCGTGAACTCGTCGACCAGCTCCTGGCGGCGGCTCGCGGGCACGGAGCCGGTGATCGGCCCGACGGCGAGCGGACCGAGCTCCTCGACGACGGTCTCGATCACGTCGCGGAAGAACGAGAACACGACGACCTTGCGGTCGTTGTCCATCGCCTCGTCGACGATCTCCCGCAGCCGGACCAGCTTCGCCGTCGGCTCGGGTGCGCGGACGAACGCCGCGCGGCGCATGTCCGCGAACGACCGCTTGAGCACGGCCCGCCGGTAGGCGGCGCCGTCGTACCGGCCGAACTTCTCCCACTCGTCCACCTGGACGAGCTCGGGCAGCTCGGTGAGCACGTCCTCCTGGTTGCGTCGCAGGTACACCGTCGCGACGGAGCGTCGGAAGGCGGCGGCGCCCGCGAGGCCGGCGGCCGGGTCGATCTCGTCGGCGACGTCGGGCTTGAGGTAGCCGACCAGGCTGCGGAACTCCTCGACGGAGTTCTCCATGGGCGTGCCGGTCATGAACAGCACCCGCTCGGCGGACCGCGTCCAGGCCGCCGTGCGCTCGGAACGCTGGGCCCTCGGGTTCTTGACGTAGTGCGCCTCGTCGACGACGAGCAGCGCTGGGCGCGGCAGGCCCGCGGCCGCCAGGTGCCCGAGCTGGGGGAAGGTGACGATGCCGACGCCGCCGTCGGCCACCCAGGTGCGGATGCCTGCGTCCCGGTCGTCGCCGTGCAGCACGCGCACCGGCAGCTCGGAGTGGGTGGTGACCTCGCGCGCCCAGCCGGTCGCGACGCTCGCGGGGCAGACGACGAGGAAGTGCGTCCGGCGGCGGGCCGCCAGGTGGGCCATGACGGCGATGGCCTGGACGGTCTTGCCGAGGCCCATCTCGTCGCCGAGGATCGTGCGCCGCTGCACCAGCGCGTACCGCGCGCCGAACGCCTGGTAGCCGCGCAGCGAGGAGCGCAGCAGGGACGTGTCGAGCTCCTGGTCGGTGACCTTCTGCACCACCTCCTCGGGCAGGTAGCCCTCTGCGGCCTCGACGTCCACCCCGAGGTCCACGAGCTCACCCAGGGCCGCGTAGTAGGCGGCCGCGCGGGCCTCGTAGTCGCGCCACAGCTCGGCGTCGGAGGTGCTGGACAACGCCGCGTCGAGGCGGCGCAGCGCGTCGGTGACGCCGGAGGCGTCGAGGCCGTCCACGACGGGGGCCAGCGCGGTGAGCGCCGCGTCGGCGGCACGCGTGCGGGCGCGGCCCGCGACGAGGCGGCGCACCAGGGTGCCGCGCACGGCGCCTGCCCCGGCGAGCTCGGCGAGGCGGGGCACGTCGACGTCGAGCCGCTCGCCCCACGCGGCGAAGAACCGGGTCACCTGCTCGTGTGCGTGCAGGGCCCGCACCAGGCCGGTCGCGTGGGGGTCGTGGGGCGCGTGCGCGATACGGAAAGTGAGGGATGCGTCGACCGCGTCGAAGATCTGACGCGCGGCGTCCTGCAGCAGGCCCGCCGTCCGCGACCCGACGCCGTCCACGGCCACGAGCTGCGCCGTCGAGGCGTCGAGCACCTGGGCGACCGTGCGGAAGCCCGCCGCCTCGACCGGGCCGACGCGCAGGCGGCCGGTGCTCACCTCGCGGATCCGGTCGACGGGTACCTCGGCGAGCTGCGCGCGCACGAGGTCGTCCCGGGCGCCGCGGTAGGCGGCGCGGACCCGCTCGGGCGCCGCGGCGCG
>NZ_JABEMG010000212.1 GCF_013004695.1 Promicromonospora citrea | reverse complement strand
CCACCGCACGTCGCCGGCGGCCGGACCGGGTTCCGTCCCGGGTGCGGCGGCGGGCGCCGACGTCGCGCGCTCCAGCAGGTCCGCGGCCAGGGCGTCGAGGAGGTCGGCGTCGTCGCGGAGCTGGGCGGCGCTGCGGGCCAGCGCCTCGGCGACGCCCGGGCCGAGCGTGTCCTCCAGGACGGGCAGCACACGCCCCCGCACCCGCGACCGCAGCGGTACGAACCCGGCAGCGGCCCCCTCCGTCCGGTGCTCCGCCCCGTCCGCCGTACCGTCGGTGCCGTCGGGCACGGCGGATGCGGCGCTCGCGACATCCGCCCGATCTCCCGCCGAGATCTCCACACCGGACCGCGGCAGCAGGTTGGTCGGGTCCGTCCAGAAGCCGAGGCCGAGCGCCGCGCAGACCGCCTCCGTCTGCGCGCGGCGCAGGCCGAGGAAGGGCCTGCGGTAGATGCCTCGTGCCCGGGGCATCCCCGCCAGCGACCGGGCGCCGGCCCCGCGGGCGAGCCCGAGCAGGACCTGTTCCGCCTGGTCGTCGAGGGTGTGCCCGAGCAGCACCACCCGGGCCCCCGACGCGTGCGCGACCCGCTCGATCGCCGCGTACCGCGCCGCCCGCGCCCCGCCCTCCGGCCCGGCGCCGGTGCCCTGCCACTCCGCCGGGCGGACCTCCACCGGGTCCAGGCCCAGGTCGCGGCACTGCTCGGCGGCGCGGCGGGCGACGTCGGCGGAGTCGGGCTGCAGCCCGTGGTCGACGACGACGGCGCCCGCCCGGACCGCGTACCCGCGCGACCGCACGGACCGCCCGACGCGGCGGGCCTCGGCCGCCGTCGCGGCCGCGAGCGCGAGGCTGTCCGCACCGCCGGAGCAGGCGACGAGCACCAGGTCGCCCGGGTCCAGGTCCGCGAGCACCGCACGGACGGCGGTCCGCGCCGCGGCGACAGCGGGGTCGACCCGCGCCACGTCAGTCCCTCGGCGCCGTGATCGGCGCCGTCGGCCCGCCGGTCATCCGTGGACCCGGCGCACCCAGGCGCGGGCGTCGGAGATCTCGCGGGCGGTGGGCAGGTTCTCGGGCGCCGCCCACACGGCGTTGAGCCCGTCGCGCCCGACCGACCGCTCGACGGCCCGCACGAACGCCGCGCCGTCGCGGTACTGGGCGAGCTTGGCCTCCATGCCGAGCAGCTTCTGCACCACGACGTCGAACCCCGGCCGCCCCTCGCCGTCGCGCCGGCGCTCGAACCGGGCCCGGATGCGGCGCACCGACGGCACCACGCGGGGCCCGACGGCGTCCATCATCACGTCGGCGTGGCCCTCGAGGAGAGCCATGACCGCGGTGATGTCGGCGAGCTCCGCCTTCTGCTCGTGCGTGAGCATGCCGTCGACGAGGGTGCCGCCCTCGCCGCGCAGGGCGTCCCGCACGGAGCGGCCGATCGCGACGAGCTTCTTGTCGAACCGCGCCCTGGCCAGCTCGGCGGAGGTGCGCGCCATGCCGCCGACGAGGTGCTGCGTGCGGCCGCTGAGGTGCCCGGCGAGCCACGGCGCGGCCGCGAACTGCAGGGCGTGCGTCTGCTCGTGGAGGCACACCCAGAGCCGGAAGTCGCGCTCCGGCACACGGAGGGCGCGCTCGGCCTGGAGCACGTTGGGCGCGACGAGCAGCAGCCTGCCGGGCGCCGAGTACGGGTCGAACTGCCCGAGCACGCGCCCGCTGAGCAGGGCGAGCACCGCACCGATCTCGGCGGCCCCCGCGAGCTGCGCGCCGGTCGACGTCGCGGCCTTCGACACCTCGGCGACGATCTCGCCGACGCCCTCGGTCATCACCGCCATCGACCGCGTGTTGGCCCGGGCCCACGTGGCGCGGTCCACGACGGAGACGGGGCTCAGCCCGTCGCCCGCGCCGCCGGCCGGCACCATGCGGGTGGTGGCGAGCACGTGCTCGACGGCGTCGCCCGCCGCAGTGCGCAGCCCGCTCACCAGGGCGTCCAGCTCGTCGCGCGGCGCCTGGGGCCCTGGCGGCGCGAGGCGGCCTGCGATCTGTGCTGCGGCCGTCCAGTCGACGACCTGCGGGGCGAGGGGGGCCTGGGTCACCTCACCACCGTAACGGGCACCGGCGGCGGCGCGTCAGCCGCCCTGCGGTGCGACCGCGCTGTAGGTGGCCAGCCGGCCGACGAAGTCGTCGTAGATCCAGGTGGCGCCGACGGAACGGTCGGCGGGGATCGCGTCGGCGAGGACCGAGAACACGAGCAGCCGGTCGTCGGCGGTGAGCACCGTGCCCGCGAGCGCCCGCACCTGCGGCAGGCTGCCGGTCTTGGCGCGGGCGAGCCCGCGGGCGGGGTTGTCGCCCGTGAACCGGCCGTGGCTGTCGGCGAGCGTGCCGTTCAGCCCCGCGACGGGCATGCCGACCGCCTCGCTGCGCAGCTCCGGTCTGGCCGGGTCGACCATGACCGTGAGGAGGTCGGTGAGCTGCTCCGCGCTGAGGTACGAGCCGTCGCCGAGACCGGAGCAGTCGCGCAGCCGCGCTCCGGTCATGTCGATGCCGAGGCGGCGCGCGGTGCTGATCACGGCCTGCGTCGCCCCGTCGTTCGAGCCCGGCAGGCCCTGCGCCACGGCGACCAGGCGCCCGAGCACCTCGGTGATCGTGTTGTCGGAGTACTGCATCGCGAAGCCGACCACCTCGCCGAGCGGCGCGGAGGACACCTCGCCGAGCACCCGGGCGCCGTCCGGCGCCGTCTGGTCCACCACGGCGCCCGCGGTCTCCAGGCCCTCCTCCTCGAGCGCGGCGGCGAAGGCCTCCGCCGCGTACTTGCCGGGGTCGGACGCGCGGGGCCCGTTGTCGCTGTACTCGTCCGACAGGAGGCCGACGTTGACGCCCAGCGAGGCGACCGGTGCGATGTAGCCGGCCGCGATGTCCGGGCTGGCCACGGTCGGTGCGATGTCGTCGCCCGTGAACAGCGTGTCGTCGAGCGCGACGCGCACCTGCGTCCTGCCGGTGATCTTCACCTTGGCGGCGACCTGCTGCGCGAGGTCGGCGAGGCCCGCCCGGCCGTTGACGGCGTCGGGGTCGCCGTGGCCCGCTGCGAGCATCATGTCGCCGCCGCCGACCAGGACGACGGTGTCGTCGTCCGCGAGGACGGCGCGCGTGTCCAGCGTGCGGTCGGCCGGGGAGGCGAGGAGCGCCGCGACGCCCGTGAACAGCTTCTGCGTGGACGCGGGGGTCATGAGGCGGTCGGGGTTGGAGGAGCCGAGCACCTGGCCGGTCGCGGCGTCGGCCACCGTGACGCCGACGCGCGAGCCGAGCCGCTTGTCCCGGGCCAGGTCGCTGACCAGGCGCTGCACCTCCACGCTGTCGGGCACGGGCGCGTCGTCGGGCAGGCCCTCCAGGAGCGCCGCGGGCGCGGGACCCTCGACGGCGCCCGGCGCCGTGGGGAACGGGGCAGCCTCGGGCCACGGCTCCGCCGTGGTGAGCATGCCGGGCACGACGTCGTACGCGTCGGCGACCAGGTACCCACCGAACAGGGCGACGACCGCGGCGACGGCAGCGCCGGAGCGCAACCCCCACTCCATGGGCATCCTCTCGATCGTCACGTAAGAGCCATCACCAACTCTAGTCGCGGCAAACCCGGCGACCTGCACCGCACCACGGATCCGCGGAGATTTCACCCGCTCCGGTGCGGGCCCCGCGCGTGACGCGCACGCTGCGCATTATGCCCAACCCGCACAGTGGTGCTGACCACAGCCCGGGGTCGTGGCACCGCTCGCATGGCACACTGGTCGGGCGCACGGCCGCCCTCGCGGTATCACCCGTGGGCGCCCGTACCGCAGGCGCCCGCACATCAGAGAACTGGAGCACATCGGCGTGGAGTTCGACGTCACGATCGAGATCCCCAAGGGTCAGCGGAACAAGTACGAGGTGGATCACGAGACCGGACGCATCCGCCTCGACCGCATGCTCTTCACCTCGACGCGCTACCCCGACGACTACGGCTTCATCGAGGGCACGCTCGGCGAGGACGGCGACCCGCTCGACGCGCTCGTGCTGCTCGAGGAGCCGACCTTCCCCGGCTGCCTCATCAGGTGCCGCGCCCTGGGCATGTTCCGCATGCGCGACGAGGCCGGCGGCGACGACAAGGTGCTCTGCGTGCCGACGGGCGACCAGCGCGCGGCGTGGCGCCAGGACATCGACGACGTCTCGGACTTCCACCGCCTGGAGATCCAGCACTTCTTCGAGGTCTACAAGGACCTCGAGCCCGGCAAGTCGGTCGAGGGCGCCCACTGGGTGGGCCGCGCCGACGCCGAGGCGGAGATCGTCCGCTCGATCCAGCGCGCCACGGACACGGGCTACTACGACAAGCACTGATCCGCCGAGCACTGATCCGCGGTCGCACCGACGCCCGGGCCACCACCGCGGGTGGCCCGGGCGTCGCGCGTCCTGCTCGGCGACCGGTGCTACGGCCTCCCCGCGAACGGCATGGCGTCCGCGAGCCGGAGCGGGTTCTCGGACACGGGCCGACCGGGCAGGGTGGCCTCGATCATCATGCCGCCACCCGTGTACATCGCGACGTGGTAGATCGACGACGGGTCGGCCGGGTCGGTGCCGTAGAAGATCAGGTCACCCGCGCGCAACGCGTCGTAGCCCACCTTGCCGACGGCCAAATACTGCGACCGCGAGGTGCGCGTGATGTCGACCCCCTGGCTCGCCCAGGACGTCATCGTCAGACCTGAGCAGTCGTAGTGCGTCGGGCCGGCGGCCCCCAGCCGGTAGGGCGCCCCGAGCCTGCCCCGCGCCCAGGCCACCGCGCCGACACCGCGCGCGGCCGACCCCGAGCTCACGCCCGACGTCGGCGGCGGGACCACGGGCGGCGGCTCGGGAGCGGCGGGCCGCCGGGGCC
>NZ_JABEMG010000211.1 GCF_013004695.1 Promicromonospora citrea | reverse complement strand
CGGACGAGGCTCTGGCCGCCGCTGCGGACGCGGGACTTGCGCCGGGTCGGTCCCGCGTGGCCGAGCGGCACGAGGGTGACGCCGGCGAGCCGGTCTCGCAGCTCCCGCCCCGCCTCGTCGTCGGCGAACGGGGCCACGAGCACGACGTCGGCGTCGCGGGCGCACAGCAGCGCCGCGAGCCCGGCGCCGCCGGGGCTGAGCCGGACGCGCGTGACGTCGACGACGGGCACGGGCGCGTCGGGGGCGAACCGGGTGACCGTGCCCTCGACGTCGCGGTCGAGCAGCACGTCGCCGACGACGGCGACCCGGGGCCGTGCCGTCACGACCGCACTCCCCGTGCGGGCGCGGCGGAGCGGGCGTGCCCGGCGGCCCGCTCCGCGACGCGCGCGTCGATCGCGGCGCACAGCGCGTGCACCACGACGAGGTGGATCTCCTGCACGGCCGAGCAGGACGGCGAGGGCACGGTGAGCACGTCGTCGCACAGGGCGGCCAGCGGGTTGGGCGCCTGACCGGTCAGGGCCCAGGTGGTCAGCCCCAGCTCGCGGGCACGCCGCGCCGCGACGAGCACGTTGGCGCTCGACCCCGACGTCGAGAGGCAGAGCAGCACGTCGCCCGGACGGCCGTGGGCGGCGACCTGCCGTGCGAACATCTCGTCCTGGCCGTAGTCGTTGACGATGGCGCTGAGGCTGGACGTCTCGGCGTGCAGCGCGATGGCGGCGAGCGGCACGCGCTCGTGCTCGAACCGGCCGACGAGCTCGGCGGTGAGGTGCTGGGCCTCGGCCGCGCTGCCGCCGTTGCCCGCGACGAGCAGGCGGTGGCCCGCGAGGAGGCGGTCGGCCAGGTCGCGGCCCCAGGCGTCGATCCGGCCGGACGCGGCGGCCAGGTGGTCGAGGCCGGCCACGAGGTCGGCGCGGTGCCGGTGGATCCAGTCGGGGCGGGTAGGTTCTGCGCTCACGGGGTACCTCCTGCGGCGACCAGCGGGGTGGGGACGACCGACGGCGTGCCGTGCGGGCCGTACGTGCTGTGGGGGCCGGGTGCGGCCGTGCTGCCGACGACCTCGGCGTAGGCGTCGGCCGTCTGCCGGGCGACCGACGCCCAGCCGTACCGCTGCTCGGCACGCACCCGGGCGGCGGCGCCGAGGCGCAGCCGGTAGCGCTCGTCGGTGAGCCGGGCCAGCGCGTCGGCCACGGCGTCCGGGTCGCGGGGCGGGACCAGCAGTCCCGTGCGCCCGTCGACCACGGTGTCGAGCATGCCGCCGACCGCCGACGCGACGACGGGCCGCCCGCACGCGGCGGCCTCGAGCGGCACGATGCCGAACGGCTCGTACCAGGGCGCGCAGACCACGACGTCGACGCTCCGCAGGAGCGCGGGCACCTCGTCGTGGCTCACCGCGCCGAGGAAGCGCACGCGGTCGTGCACGCCCAGGCTGCGGGCGAGGTTCAGCAGCCGCAGCACCTCGGGGTCGCCGCCGAGTCGGTCGGGGGGCGGCCCGCCGGCGACGAGGAGCTCGACCGGGCCGCCACCCCGCCCGGCGAGCCGGGCGAGTGCCTCGACGGCGGTGGCGACGCCCTTGCGCTCGACGAGCCGCCCGAGCGACAGCACGCGCAGCGGCCGTCCGGCCTCGTCGTCCGCCGCCGGCGCGCCGGGCGTGAAGGCCCCCAGGTCGACCCCGCACGGCACGACGCGGACGCGGTCCTCCGGCAGGCCCATCCGGCGCAGCTCGGCGACCTCGTCGCGGCAGGTGGCGACCACGAGGTCGGCCTCGCGGCACAGCATGCGCTCGACGGCGAGCCGCTCGGCGGGGCTGGTGTCCGCGGCGCCCTGGTGCCTGCGCTTGACCGCACCGAGGGCGTGGAAGGTCTGCACGACCGGCACCCGAGGCTCGTTGTCCGGCCCGGGCCTGCGCGTGGCGTGCAGGGCCGCGAGCCCCGACATCCAGAAGTGCGCGTGCAGGACGTCCGGCCGCACCCCCGGATCGGTGAGCCGCGCCCCGAGGTCGTCGCCGAACGTAGGCATCCAGCGCAGCAGGTCGTCCTTGGGCAGCGGCTCGGGTGGTCCGGCGTCGACGTGCACGACGTCGACGCCGTCCGCCAGGGGCACGCGGCCGGGCAGGCCGGGGTCGTCGCGCCGGGTGTAGACGTCGACGGTGTGCCCGTCGGCCGCGAGGCGCCGGGCCAGGGCGGCCACGTGCACGTTCTGGCCGCCCGCGTCCGCACCGCCCAGGGTGGCGAGCGGGCTGGCGTGCTCGGAGATCATGCCGATCCTCATGCCGGTCTTCATGCGTCAGCCTCCTGGTCGTGCGGCCTGGTCGTGCAGCTCGTGCAGCAGCCGGGTCCAGCGGTCGAGGAACGTGCCGAGGGGGTAGCGGGCCAGGACGTGCTCGCGCGCGGCCTTGCCACGGGCCGCCGCCTCGTCCGGGTCGTGGAGCCACCGGCGGGCGACGGCGGCGAGCTCGTCCGGGTCGGCGCTCAGCACGCCCGCGTCCGGCGGCACGGCGGCGTACGCCTCGGTGACGGGCAGGGCGAGCACGGGCAGGCCGAGGGCCATCGCCTCCAGCAGCGCGAGCCCGAGACTCGTCCAACGGTAGGGGTGCAGGTAGGCGCGGGCCCCCGCGAGGCGCTCGTGGAGCTGGGCCTGCGGCAGGTCGTGCAGGTGGCCCGCTGCCGTGGCCGCCGTCGGACCGCGCCGCGCGAGGTGCTCGGCCAGCAGGTCCGTGCCCATGCCGTACACCTCGGCGGGCACCCGCTCGGCGACGTGCAGCAGCACGTCCGTGCCGGCCGCGCGCCAGCGGCGCACCGGCTCGTTGACCACGGCGGCCACCCGCTCGCGCTCGCCCGTCCAGCGGTGGCCGGGGTCGGGGATCCCGTGGTCGATCACCACGGTCCTGGCGTCGCCCGTGTCCCACATGAGGGCGTTGAACCGCGTCACGTGCACCACCGGCACCCGGCCGCGCGCGACGACGTCGACGTCGGCCAGGGGGTGGCGCGTGGCCGCGGCAGGTCCGCCCGGGGCGTCGTGCTCCAGGTAGACGGCGGGCACGTCGGTGCCGGCGCGGAGCCCGGTCCACGCGCGTAGCAGGCCGGCCTCGTGCGGGCGCTGGAGCACGACTGCGTCGACGCCCCCGCGGCCGTCCGAGCCGTCGACCGCGCGGCGCAGGGCGGCGGGGGAGACCTCGCGCACGGAGGCGGGCCAGTCCCAGGTGCGGGCCCTGCCGCGCCCGTCGGGCGGCCGGCCGGGCAGCACCGGGACGAGGTACTCGTGCGGTCCCTGGACGAAGGCGGTGGTCCACGACCCGTGGACGTGCCAGAGCACGACCCTCATGCCGGCCACCTCCCGGCGCCGGTGCGGGCGGGCGCGGGACGGTGCGTCAGGCGGGCCACGGCGTCGGCGACCTGGTCGGGCGTCACGCCCGCGAGGCACGGGTGGCCCGGCACCGGGCAGGTGCGGGCCCGGGTGTCGCGGCACGGCGCGGCCTGGTCGCCGAGCAGGAGGTGCGGCACGCCGTAGGGCGCCCACCGGTCGCCCGGCACGACGGGCGCGAAGAGGCTGACGACCGGCGTGCCGACGGCCGCGGCCAGGTGCGCGGGGCCGGTGTTGCCGACCACCACGCACGCGGCCGCCTCCAGCACGGCGGCGAGCTCGTCCAGGTCGGTCCGCCCGCCGAGGTCGGTGGCGCGGTCGCCGGCGACGTAGGCGGTGAGCCCGCGCTCGGACGCGGCACCGGTCACCACGACGTCCCAGCCGTCGTCCGCCAGCCGCGCGGCGTAGGCGCGGGCGTCCTGCGGGCGCGGTGCCCGGG
This sequence comes from Promicromonospora citrea, assembly GCF_013004695.1. GTDB lineage: Bacteria > Actinomycetota > Actinomycetes > Actinomycetales > Cellulomonadaceae > Promicromonospora > Promicromonospora citrea. The sequence continues at coordinate 1,116 of NZ_JABEMG010000211.1, read as the reverse complement.
CGGGGACGGAGGCGCCGGGATGCAGCACCACGGTGCGCGCGCCGTCGCCGGCCGGCGCGGCGGGCAACGGGCGGCGGACGGCGAGCAGGCCGGCGTCGTCGTCCGGCAGGCGGGCGCCCGCCTGGGCGGCGAGGTCGAGGGCCGCGTCGACCTCGTGCAGCCCCGGCGGACGGCGGTGTCGCACGTCGAGCAGCGTGCCGGGGTAGTCCTCGCTGGTGGCCACCACCCGGGGGATCCCGGCCAGCCGCGCGAGCAGCGCCATGGGCAGCGGCGACTGGTGGAACGACGTGAACACGACGGCGAGCCGGTAGCGCCGCGCGGCGAGGTCGGCCACGAGGTCGAGCACAGCCTCCCGTGACACGGCGGGCGGCTCGGCGCCGGACCACGGCGCCTCGAACCGCAGGGTCTCGGCGACGCCGGGCAGGAGCGCGGCCGCCTGGGCGCCCTCGCGGGAGACGAGCAGGTCCACCTCGTCGTAGGTCGCGGCCAGGGCCCGCACCGCGGGCCCGGTGAGCAGCACGTCGCCGTCGCTGTCCAGGCGGACGGCGAGCACGCGGGCCGGCTGCCCGGCAGCGGTTTCAGGAATGGCCTCAGGAGTGCTCACAGCAGCGTCACCGCCTCGGCGAGGGTCGTGGCCACGGCGGGTGCCCCGACCACCTCCTCGCGCCGCGTCACCGGCGTCGGGACGAGCACCGTGCGGGCGCCCGCCGCGACCGCGGCGCCGACGTCGGCGCCGATGTCGCCCACGACGGCGCACTCCGCCGGCGTGACGCCGAGCACGGCGGCGGCCCGCAGCACGAGGCCGGGCTCGGGCTTGCGGCAGGTGCACGCGTCCTGCGGGGCGTGCGGGCAGCGCTGCCACGTGTCGAACGGTCCGAGCAGCTCCGCGACGCGCGCGTCGACGGCGTCCACCTGGTCGCGCGTGAGCAGGCCCCTGCCGATGCCCGACTGGTTGGACACGACGCCGACGAACAGCCCGTCGGCCCGCAGCGCGTCCAGGACCGCGCGGGCCCCGGGCAGCGGCTCGACGGCCGCGGGGTCGCCGTTGTAGGGCACGTCGCGCACGAGCGTGCCGTCACGGTCGAACAGGACGGCGCGCAGGGGCGGCGGCCAGGC
>NZ_JABEMG010000210.1 GCF_013004695.1 Promicromonospora citrea | reverse complement strand
GTCCGCGCCCGCCGGTGCGGACGACGCGGACGCCGGCCACCGGCGCGGGCCCGAGGTCGAGCGGCGGGTTGGTCCCGTGACCGGGGAAGGGGCGGTCGTCGACGACGACGACCTCGGCCGGCGCGGGGCCGCGCGCGCCCGCCTCGCGGAGGGAGGCGAGCAGCGCCGTGAGCTGCGGGCGGCCGACCGTCGGTACCACCACGGCGTACGCGGGCGTCATCGGCCGGCCCCTGGTGTCGCCGGGTGGGCCGCGTGGTCTGCCGCGAGGTCGCCCCGCCGCACGAGGTGCGGCCCGAGCACGAGGACGTCGACGGGCGCGGAGCCGAACAGCTCGAGCGCGTCGCGCGGGCTGTCGACCATCGGCCGCCCCGCCGTGTTCAGGCTCGTGTTCACCAGGAGCGGGAGCCCGGTGCGTGCCCGGAAGGCGCGCAGCAGGGCCTGCAGGCGGGGCTGGTCGTCGTCGACGGTCTGGATCCGCGCGGTGCCGTCCACGTGCACGACGGCGGGGACGCGCTCGCGCCACGCCGGCGCGACGTCGTGCACGAAGAGCATGTACGGGCTGGGTACCGGGCCGCCCGAGAAGATCTCGGCGGCGTCCTCGAGCAGCACGACGGGGGCGACGGGCCGGAACTGCTCGCGGCCCTTGACCTCGTTGAGCCGCTCGGTGTTGCCGGCCCTGCCGGGGTGGGCCAGGAGGGAGCGCTGCCCGAGCGCGCGGGGCCCGAGCTCGGCCCGGCCGTCGAACCAGGCGACGATGCCGTCGTCCGCCAGGACGGCCGCGACCTCGCCGGCGAGGTCGGCGGGCGTCGTGAACGGCACGCGCGCGGCGCGCAGGGCGTCGGCCAGGGCGTCGTCGGGCCACGAGCGGCCGAGCGCTGCCGTGGTCATGGGGTGCACCGGGACGCCCGCCTCGGCCGTGACCTGGAGGGCGGCGCCGAGCGCGGTGCCCGCGTCGCCCGCGGCCGGCTGGACCCACACGTGCTCGAACGGCGACTCGCGCCAGACGCGCGAGTTCGCGACGCAGTTCAGCGCGGTCCCACCCGCCAGGGCGAGGACGTCGTCGCCCGTGCGCTCGTGCAGGCGCGTGGCGAGCTCGACGAGCAGCTCCTCGAGGCGGGCCTGCACGGAGGCGGCGAGGTCGGCCTGCCCCGGCGGGGGCGCGCCGCGCGCCGGCTCCTCGACGGCGCCGGGTGCCGCGCGCGGCGTCCACCGGCTCCAGTCGGGGGCGCGCGCCGTGAAGCCGCCCTCCGGCGTGGTGCGCCACAGCTCGCGCAGCTCGGGCAGGAACCGCGGCCTGCCGTAGGACGCCAATGCCATGACCTTGTACTCGTCGCTCGAGCGCAGGAAGCCGAGGTGCTCGGTCAGCGACTCGTAGACGAGCCCGAGGGAGTCCGGCAGGTCCTGGCTCGCGAGGACCTCGAGCCGTCCGCCGTCGTACCGGCCCGCGAGGAAGGAGGTGCGCTCGCCGCGGCCGTCGAGCGACATGACGCTGCAGACGTCGAACGGCGCGGCCAGCGCCGCGGACGCCGCGTGGGCCACCTCGTGCGGGACGCAGCGGACCCGCCCCGGGTCGAGGCCGGGCAGCGCGGTGGCGAGGAACTGCGGCGCGCGCTCGGCGTACCGCAGCCGGAGCCAGTCCCAGGGATCGTCGAAGCCCATGTCCTCGGCGGGCTCGGCCAGCCCGGGGTCGAAGGAGTAGGCGACGGCGTCCAGGTCGCCCGGCGCCAGGCCGCCGGCCTCCAGGCACCAGCGCATGGCCTGCTCCGGCAGCTCCCACGCGGCGAAGGGCACGGGGCGCTTGCCGTGCTTGCGGCGGCTGAAGCGCTCCTCCTCGGCCGCCGTGACCACCCGGCCGTCGACGACGAGGGCTGCCGACGGGTCGTGGAACAGGGCGTTGACGCCGAGGACGCGCACGATGACCTCCACAGATGGTCGTCACCGGGCTTCTTCCGGTTCTCCTACGCTGAGGGTGACGTGCACCACTCGCATCCCGAACCGCTTCTCCGGCGGCGGCGCCGCCCTCGGGCGATCGGGGCCGCTCAGTCGTCGGCGGGCACGGGCGCCGTGAGGAAGTCCTCGACCTGCTCGGGCGTGGGGAACTCGGTCACGCCGGGGCCGGAGAACCAGTGCACCAGCCAGGCCGCCAGGTCACGGACCGGCACGTTGAGCCGGTTGGACGCCGCGCGCAGGCGCTCGAACGCGCCCTCGGCGTCGGTGCCGAACGTCACCATGAGGACGCCCTTGGCCTGCTCGATCGCCGCCCGGTTCTCGGCCGACGCGCGGATCGACGCCGTCGCCTCCCGCTGCGCCTCCTCGCGGCTGGCCTCGGTCACGTCGATGAAGTAGCCGTACAGCTCGGAGACCTCGCCGGTCGCGGGGTCGCGGCGTGACTGCCCCGTCACCGCGAGCGTGCGGAGCCTCCCGTGCGCGTCGTAGACGCGGTGCACCGAGCTGAACGGCCGACCCGTGGCGGCGGCGTTGCGCAGCACGTGGTCGACGCGGGCGCGGTCGTCGGGGTGCTTGTGCGACAGCATGAGCTCGGTGGTGGGCACGATCTCGCCGGGGCGGAACCCGTGCATGACGAACACCTCGTCCGACCAGGTCCACCGGCCGCTGCTCAGCTCGAGGAGGTAGCGCCCGACCGGGGCAGCGCTGCCTGGCGCGAGCGCGGCCTCGAGGGACTCGGGCGAGGGCGACGCGGGCGAGGTCTGCGGTTCGTTCACAGCGCTCCTTGCGGGCCGGGACACCTCACCACACTCTGCACCCGATCCCGGAGAAATGCGAGCCCTGAGCAGGCCACTCACTGCTGCGGACCCGTCCGGCCCGCGGCTCGCAGGTACTTGAGCAGCGCGCGTTCGTCGGCGTCCATCCACCGCGAGGAGCGCGACCCGTTGGCGCGGGACCGTCGCAGCAGGCGGTCGATCTCGGCCCGGTCGTCGGCCAGCACCGCGGGGTGCACGTAGCTCTTGCGGCACACCGCGGGCGTGTTGTGCAGGCGGGCGGCGGCCTGCCGCACCGCCTCGACGCGCTGCGCGTCGTGCTCGCGCTGCGAGGTGGGCTCCAGGTGCCGCAGGTGCCCGAAGGCCAGCGCGCTCGCGCCCCAGGTGCGGAACGTCTTGGCCGTGTGGTCGGAGCCGGTGACCCGGGCGAGGTACTCGTTGACGTCCCGCGAGTCGACGGCGCGTGTGCCGTCGCCGTCCACGTACTGCAGGAGCTGCTGGCCCGGCAGGTCGCGGCAGCGCCGCACGATGTTCGCCACGCGCCGGTCCTGGACCGTGACGTCGTTGGTCGTGCCCGACTTGCCGGGGAACCGGAAGCGGACCTGCGAGCCCGTGATCGTCGCGTGCCGCGTGCGCAGCGTCGTCAGCCCGTACGACTCGCCCGAGCGCACGTACTCGTCGTTGCCGACGCGCACGAGCGTCGCGTCGAGCAGCCACACCACGGTGGCGACGACCCGGTCGAGGTCCAGGCGGGGCGAGCGCATGTCGGCGTCGACCCGCTTGCGCAGGTCGACCAGGGCGTCGCCGAACGCGACGAGGTCGTCGAACTTGACCCCGTCCCGGTAGGCGCGCCACCGCTGGTGGTAGAGGAACTGCTTGCGGCCCTTGACGTCGCGGCCCGTGGCCTGGAGGTGGCCGGACGCGTCGGCGCAGATCCACACGTCGGTCCAGGCGGGCGGCACGACGAGCTCCTTGACGCGTGCGAGGGTCTCCGGGTCGGTGACGCGCTCGCCCCGGTGGTCCAGGTACGTGAAGCCCTTGCCGTGCCGCCGCCTGCGGATGCCGCGGTCGGAGTCGCAGCTGTGGGTCAGCCCGTCCGCGCCGCGCAGCTGGTCGTCCATCCCGCTGGCGTCTCAGCCCGCGTCGAAGCGGTCCTCGCCCTCCTTGTCCGGGTCGTCCTTGCGGGACTCCTCCGGGACGGGGCCGTCCGCCGGGACCTCGCCGCGGACCGGGTCGCGGTGGTTCGCGTCGCCCGCCTCGCCGTGCTCGCCCTGGGGGATCTGGTCGACGTCGGGCGTGCGCGTGCGCTCGTCGGTACCCGGTGTGTCCTGGCTGCTGTCGTTCTCGCTCATCGTGCCTCCCGGGCTCGGATCGTCTGGCACGCTCACTGTGGCGCGGGAGGCGTCCACTCGCACGTCAGGACCGGGAGCGCCGGTCGGCGGGCACGGTCGCTCCTAGACTCGGCGCATGCCTGTCCCCGCCGAGGGCACGCCGCGGGTCGTCCCGCGCTCGCGCGTCCTGACCTGGCTGCACCACCAGTGGGTCCGCCACCCACGGTGGTCGATGGCGCTCAAGGGCGCCGTGGCGGCCTCCCTGGCGTGGCTGGTCGGCCTGGTGGCCCCGCCGCCGTTCGCCGAGTACCCCTACTACGCGCCGCTGGGTGCCGTCGTGGCGGTGTCGAGCACCGCTGTCCGCTCGGTGAAGGACTCCGCCCAGGCCGTCGGCGCCGTGCTGCTCGGGGCGGTGCTGGCGCGCGTCGTCGGCGCCCTCGCCGTGCCGGTGGTCGTCGAGATCGCCGTCGTGGTCGCGGTCGCGCTCCTGTTCGCCGGGTGGCGCCTGTTCGGCGAGATGGGCACCTGGGTGGTCACCTCCGCGCTGTTCGTGCTCGTCCTCGGCGGCGCGGAGAAGGTCGAGTACACGGTCGCCTTCGCGGGCCTGCTCGTGGTCGGCGCCGGCATCGGCGTCGCCGTCAACCTCGTCGTGCCGCCCCTGCCGCTCACGCCGTCCGAGCTCGCGCTGGACCGGCTGCGCGACGTGCTGGCCGACGAGGTCGACGTGCTCGCCGGGCGCCTGGAGACCGAGGGGCCGCTGCGCGCGCAGGAGTGGCAGGAGCGCCGCCGCGAGGTCGCCCCGACGATCGCCCGCGCCCGCGAGTCGGTCGCCGCGGCCCGGGAGGCGGCACGCGCCAACGTGCGCGCACGCCGGTACGGGGGCT
>NZ_JABEMG010000021.1 GCF_013004695.1 Promicromonospora citrea | reverse complement strand
CCGGCGGGACGACGGCGCCGGCGGGCACGACGGCACCGTCCGCCGCGGCCTCGCGCGCCTCGGCGTGCTGCTGCCCGGCGCCGAGGCGGACCTCGCACGGGACTGGGCGGGCCGCCTCGCCGTCAAGGCGGCAGCGCTCGACGCCGACGCCACGACCATGAGCGGCGGCAACCAGCAGAAGGTCGTGCTGGCCAAGTGGCTGGCCACCGGTCCCCGGGTGCTCGTGGTCGACGAGCCGACGCGCGGCATCGACGTCGGCACCAAGGCCGAGGTGCACCGCCTGCTGTCGACGCTGGCCGCCGAGGGGCTCGCCGTCCTCATGATCTCGTCCGAGCTGCCGGAGGTGCTGGGTATGGCCGACCGCGTGCTGGTGGTGCGGGAGGGGCGCATCGCCGCCGCGCTGGACCGCGCCGACGCCACCCCGGAGACCGTCATGCGCGCGGCCACACCGGGCGCGGCCGACGCCTCCGCGGACGGAGGGGCGGCATGAGCCTCCTGCGCCGCCGCGAGGCCGGCATCGCCCTCGCGCTCCTCGCCGTCATCGGCGTGACCACCCTCGTCCAGCCCGGCTTCCTGCTCAGCGCGGGCGGCTGGCGCGACCTGCTGCTCACGCCCGCGATCCTCGTGGTGCTCGCCGTCGGGCAGGCGGTCGTCGTCATCACGCGCAACGTCGACCTCTCGGTGGGCTCGGTGCTCGGCCTGACCGCCTACCTCACCGGACGCCTGTTCCTCGACGCGCCCGACCTGCCGATCGCCGTCGTCGCCCTGGTCGCCGTGGCGGCGGGCACGGCGCTCGGTCTGGTCAACGGCGTCGTCGTGGCGTTCGCGCGGGTCCCGGCCCTCGTCATCACGCTCGGCACCCTGTACGTCTACCGCGGCATCACCCTGACCTGGGCCGGCAGCGACCGGATCGACGCGGGCGACATGCCGCGCACCTTCCTCCGCCTCGGCACCCAGCAGGTGCTGGGGGTGCCGGTGCTCACGATCGTCGCCGTCGTCGTGCTCGCCGCCGTCGCGCACTACCTGCACACCGCGCGCGGCGGCAGGCAGCTCTACGCCATCGGCTCCGACCCCGACGCCGCCGCCCTCGCCGGCCTGCCCGTCCGGCGCCGCCTGCTCGGTGCGTTCGCGCTCGGCGGGGCGCTCGCCGGGCTCGCCGGGGTCATGTTCGCCGCGCGGTACGGCACCGTGTCCTCCGGCGCAGGCACGGGCATGGAGCTCCAGGTCGTGGGCGCCGTCGTGGTCGGCGGCGTCGCGATCTTCGGCGGCAGCGGCACCGTGGCCGGTGCGGCGCTCGGGGCGATGCTGCTGCTCACCATCAACCGGGCCCTGCCCGTCGTCGGCATCCCCGACTTCTGGCAGCGGGCCGTCGTCGGCGCGCTCATCATCGGTGCCATCGCGCTCGACCGCGTGCTCGCCGCCCGCCGCTCACGGCGCCTGGCGGCCGCCCGGGACGCCGACCCGCCGGACGGCCCCGCCGTCGGACAGCGCACGAAGGAGGCGACCCCGTGAGCGCACCCACGAACCGGCCCGTGCCGACGCACGCCCGCCCCTGGTGGCAGCGCGCGCTGCTCACGCGCGAGATGCTCACCCTCGCGATCCTGGCCGTGGCCTGGGTGGTCGCCTCCGCAACCGTGCGCGGGTTCGACGGCCCGCTCACCATCACCTACCTCGTGCTCGACATCGCGCCCGTGCTGCTCATCGCCCTGCCGATGACGCTCGTCGTCGCGACGGGCGAGATCGACCTCTCGGTCGCATCGGTCGTCGGCCTGTCCAGCGTGACGTTCGGCCTGCTCTTCCAGGCCGGTGCGGGACCGTGGCAGGCGGCGCTCGTCTCGGTGCTGCTCGGCGCGGTGTGCGGCGCGGTCAACGGCGCGCTCGTCGCCTACGCCGGGCTGCCCTCGCTCGCCGTCACCATCGGCTCGCTCGCGCTCTACCGTGGTCTCGCGGTCGGCCTCCTGGGCACGACGGCGGTCACCGGGTTCCCCGACGCCTGGACCGACGGCGCCACGGCCAACCTCGGCGGGTCGCCCTGGCCGGTCATCACCCTCGTCCTCGCGGCGCTGGTCGCCGTCTTCGCGCTGCTCCTGCACGCGACGCCGTTCGGGCGGGACGTGCTCGACATCGGCCGCAGCCGCGAGGCGGCGCGGTTCTCCGGCGTCGACGTGCGGCGGACGCTGCTGGTCCTGTTCGTGCTGTCCGGCGCGGTGTCGGCGCTCGCGGGCGTCTACTACACGCTCCGCTACGGCAGCGCGCGCGGCGACAACGCGACGGGTCTCGAGCTGCAGGTCGTGGCGGCCGTGCTGCTCGGCGGCGTGTCCATCTTCGGCGGGCGCGGTGCGCTGCACGGCGTCGTGGGCGGCGTGCTGCTCATCGGCGTGCTCGGCAGCGCCCTGCGCCTCGAGGGCGTGACGGTCAACGTCATCAACATCGTGATCGGCACGGCGCTCGTCGTGTCGGTGGTCGCCCCGCGCGTCGCGGGCGGCCTCAGGGTGCGGCGCCGTGCCGCGGCACCAGCCGGCGGCGGGCCCGCCGCCGGGCGACGAACCGAGGGAGACGGACGATGAAGTTCACATCTGTGGTCGCGGCCGGCACGGCCGTGGTGCTGTCGCTGGCGCTCGCGGCATGCTCCGGCGGCGGGGACGAGGGCGGCGGGGGCGACGACGACGTGGTCGTCACCATGCTGCCGAAGAACCTGGGCAACCCGTACTTCGAGGCGTCGACGGCGGGCGCTCAGGAGGCAGCGGACGAGCTGGGCGTCGCGGTCGAGGAGGTCGGCCCCGACGCCGCCTCGCCCGACGCCCAGGTGCCGTTCATCAACACGGCGGCCCAGCAGGGCGTGAACGCGCTCGTCGTGTCGGCCAACGACCCGACGGCCATCGGCGACGCGCTCGAGGAGGCGCGCTCGGCGGGCACCAAGGTCGTCACGTTCGACTCGGACACCGAGCCGCAGTTCCGCGACCTGTTCGTCAACCAGGCCTCGGCCGAGGGCATCGCGGACAAGCAGCTCGAGCTGATCTCCGAGCAGATCGGCGGCGAGGGCGAGATCGCGATCCTCTCGGCGTCGGCCAACGCGACCAACCAGAACGCGTGGATCGCGCTCATGGAGGAGAAGCTCGCGTCCGACTACCCGGAGATCGAGCTCGTCGAGGTGGTCTACGGCGACGACGACGACCAGACCTCGTTCGACAAGACGGCGGCGCTGCTGCAGTCCCACCCCGACCTCAAGGGCATCGTCTCGCCCACGACCGTCGGCATCGCGGCCGCTGCGCGGTACGTGTCGACGTCCGAGTACCAGGGCGAGGTGGCCGTGACCGGCCTGGGCACGCCCAACCAGATGCGCGAGTACGTCGAGGACGGCACGGTGGAGGCGTTCGCGCTGTGGAACCCGACCGACCTCGGGTACCTCGCGACGCAGGCCGCCGCCGCTCTCGTGGCGGGCGACATCACCGGCGAGGAGGGCGAGACCTTCGAGGCGGGCCGCCTGGGCGAGTACACGGTCGGGGCCGACGGCGAGGTGCTGCTGGGCGAGCCCTTCGTCTACGACGCGAGCAACATCGCCGACTTCGACTTCTGAGCCGGCCGAGTTCTGGGCCTGCCGGGTTCTGGGCCGGTCGCCGGCCCGGCCGGGATTCACCCCCTCTCGCAGGGGTGAAACCCGGTCGCGACCGGCCCTCGGGCCGCTACCGTCCGTCTGTTCTCTGCACCGTGTCCGCGCTCGTGGCGGGCACGGCGCAGTCGTGCAGCAGGAAGGAACCACGTGGCCAGGCATGCGGCGGCACCCCGACAGGCGTCCCGAGCGGCGGCTCCGCCGGCGTCGAAGCAGGGTCCGCGTCACGGAGCGGCGCGGACCTCGTCGGCAGCCGGGGTGGTGGGCCGGGCGGTCGTGCTCGGCGTGACGCCCGCGATGCTGCTCGGCGCGGCGCTCGCGCCGTCTGCCGGTGCGCTGACGACCGAGCCGTCGCTCGAGCCCGAGGGCACGGCGGCGCCCGCCGTCCCCGCCGACTCGGCGCTGCCCGACGCGGGCACCACGCAGGCGCAGGTCGAGACCGTCGAGGTCACCGCGGCGCCGGAGGCCGAGCCCGCGGCGGCGGGCGAGGTGGTCCCGGACGGCGAGGAGACCGGCGCGCCGGCGCCCGACGCGGCGGCCGACGGCGACGCCGTCGTGCTCGACACCGCGGGGTCCGACGGCCGGCTCGCCGGCGAGCTCGAGGTGCCGGACGGGTTCCAGACGGTCGGGCTGTCGTGGCCGGCGGAGATCGACCACGCCGTGCCGGAGATGCAGGTGCGCACGCGCGCCGTCGACGGTACGTGGAGCGACTGGAGCCACCTGGAGAGGTCGACCGACGACGTCGACGGCGGCTCCGCCGTCCGCACCTCCGCCCCGGTCTACGTGGGGGAGTCGGACGCCGTGCAGCTCGCCACGGTGGACGAGGCGGCGACGTTCCCCGCGGGCGTCGAGCTGAGCCTCGTCTCGTCGGCGAAGGTCGCCACGGCGGCGGCGAGCACGGCGGGCACGGTCGCGCCGTCGGCCACCACGGTCGGGCCGACCGTCATCACGCGCGAGGAGTGGGGCGCCGCGCCGCGCTGCCTCGAGCCGGGCACCGGCCCCACGTGGTTCCCGGCCGAGGGCGGCCTCAAGGCCGCCGCCGTGCACCACACGGTCAACCCGAACGACTACGCCACCGTGGCCGAGGCGATGCAGGCCATCCGCAACGACCAGGCGTACCACCAGCAGACGCACGGCTGGTGCGACATCGGCTACAACTTCCTCGTCGACAAGTGGGGAAACATCTACGAGGGTGCGGACGGCAGTATCGAGGAACCGATCATCGGTGCCCACACGGGTGGCTTCAACACCGGCACGGTCGGCGTCGCGATGCTCGGCACGTACACGACCCAGGCGGGCGTCAGGCCCTCGACCGCCCAGCGTGACGGCGTCGCGAAGATCATCGGCAGCCGCCTCGCGCGGTACCAGGTGAACCCGGACGAGTCGACGGTGCTCACGGCGGCGGCGCACACCGACGGCGGCCGCTACCAGACGGGTGACCGGGTGACCCTGCCCCGCGTGTTCGGCCACCGGGACACCCACGCCACCGAGTGCCCCGGCGAGCTCGCCTACCCGTTGCTGTCGGGCATCCAGGACGCCGCGGCGACGTACGCCCGGCAGTACGCCGAGGTGGCCGAGCAGGACCGGAACATCGTCCAGGCGATCTACCAGGACTTCCTGGGCCGGCCCGCGACCGAGGCCGACATCGAGAGCTGGTCCTACCGCGTCTCGGTGGGCGGCGCGGGTGTGCTGGCCGACGGCATGTCGAAGTCGGACAACTACCGCAAGGTGCGCATCACCCAGGCGTTCCAGGCCACCCTCGGCTACACCCCGTCGGCCACGCAGACGGCCAACTACCTCTCGCAGGTGAAGAAGAAGACGCGGACGATCGACCAGATCGAGCCGTTCCTCATGGGCACGTCGACCTACTACAAGCACGTGGGCGGCACGGACACGAAGTACATCACCGCGCTGTACCGGCACATGCTGCAGCGGACGCCGACCGCGGACCAGCTCAACCACTGGAAGCCGCGGCTCAAGACCCTGGGCCGCGCGGGCGTGGTGGAGGCGCTGTGGAACAACCCGCAGTCCGTCCGCATCCGCGTGGCGGCGACCTACCAGCATCTGCTGGGCACCGCGCCGACCAAGACGCAGTCCGACCACTGGGTCGCCCGGCTGACCGCAGGAAAGGGCGAGGACGAGGCCACGCTCCGCCGGGCCATCGTCGTGACGTCGAAGTACACGGCCGCGGCCGACCGGCGGTACTGACGACGACCGTCACCCCCTGACCTCTCGTACGGCCGGCACCGGGCTCCCCGGTGCCGGCCGTTGCCTTGACCGACCGCCGTCCGCGGCATAGGCTCCGGCTGAATCGTTTCAAGGATCGTTTCGAGGTGCGCACGAGGGAGTGCGCGGAGAGGAAGGACGCCATGGCGGCATCCACACGCGCGGAGGTGGCGGGCGCGGCGCTCCGGCAGCAGACCATCGAGCTCCCGTCCTGGGCCTTCGGCAACTCCGGCACGAGGTTCAAGGTGTTCGCCCAGGCGGGTGTGCCACGGGACCCGTTCGAGAAGATCGCCGACGCGGCGCAGGTCCACCGGTACACGGGCGTCGCCCCGCGCGTGAGCCTGCACATCCCGTGGGACCTCGTGGACGACTTCGGGGCGCTGGCGCGGCACGCCGAGGACCTGGGCGTGCGGATCGGCATGATCAACTCGAACGTCTTCCAGGACGACGACTTCATGCTCGGGTCCCTGGCCCACCCCGACCCGCGGGTGCGCGCCAAGGCCGTCGACCACCACAAGCAGTGCATCGACGTCATGCGGGCCACGGGGTCCAAGGACCTCAAGATCTGGCTCTCCGACGGCCTCAACTACCCCGGCCAGGACTCGATCAGGGCGCGGCAGGACCGCATCGCCGAGTCCCTCGCCGAGATCTACGCCGCTCTCGACGACGACCAGCACCTCGTGCTCGAGTACAAGTTCTTCGAGCCCGCCTTCTACGTCACCGACGTGCCGGACTGGGGCACGTCCCTGCTGCACGTCATGGCGCTCGGCGACCGCGCCAAGGTCGTGCTCGACACCGGCCACCACGCGCCCGGCACCAACATCGAGTTCATCGTCGCCCAGCTGCTGCGCCAGGGGCGCCTCGGCGCGTTCGACTTCAACAGCCGCTTCTACGCCGACGACGACCTCATGGTCGGTGCCGCCGACCCGTTCCAGCTCTTCCGCATCATGCACGAGATCGTGCAGTCGGGGGCGCACGCGCCCGACAGCGGCGTGAACTTCATGCTCGACCAGTGCCACAACATCGAGCCGAAGATCCCGGCCCAGATCCGGTCGGTGATGAACGTGCAGGAGGCCACGGCCAAGGCGCTGCTGGTCGACGCCGACGCCCTCGCCGCGGCCCAGCGGGCCGGTGACGTGCTCGGCGCGCACGCCGTGCTCATGGACGCCTACGACACGGACGTGCGGCCGCTCGTCGCCCAGGTGCGGCAGGACATGGGGCTCGACCCCGACCCGGTCGCCGCCTTCGCGGCGTCGGGCTACGCGGAGAAGATCGTGGCCGAGCGCGTCGGCGGTGCGCAGGCGGGCTGGGGCGCATGAGCGTGGTGGTCACCGACCAGGTGCTCGACGGTCCGCACGGCGGCCTGCCGGTACGGGTCTACGAGCCCGCCGACGGCGCCGCCCGCGTGGCGGGCCTGGTGTGGGCCCACGGCGGCGCATTCATGTACGGCGGGCTGGACATGCCGGAGGCCGACCGGGTGGCGCGCGGCCTCGCCGCCGCCGGCGTCGTGGTCGTGAGCGTCGACTACCGCCTCGCGCCCGTCTTCGACTTCCGCGACCCGGGGGCGTCCCGTTCGCCCGGCGGGGCCCGGTACCCCGTCGCCTCCGAGGAGGTGCGGTTCGCCTGGGAGTGGGCGCGCGACGCCGACCTCGGCGTCGCCGCCGAGCGCTGGTCCCTCGGGGGCGCGAGCGCGGGCGGCAACCTGGCGGCGGGCGTGTCGCTCCGGCTGCGCGACGCCGGCGGCCCGCAGCCGTACAGCGTGGTGCTCGCCTACCCCGTGCTGCACCGGGAGCTGCCCGCGCCGAGCCCCGAGCTGGCCGCCAAGATCGCGGCCCTCCCGTCGGAGCGGGACTTCCCGCCGGCGTCGGTCCGCGCGCTGAACGCGAACTACCTGGGGCACGACGGCCCGGAGACACCGCCGTACGCCTTCCCCGGCGGGCAGGACCTGCGCGGGCTGCCGCCCACGTTCGTCGTCACGTCCGACCACGACACCCTGCGCTCCTCGGGCGAGGCGTACTGCGCCGAGCTCGCCGCGGCGGGCGTCGACGTGACGCTCGTGCGCGAGGACAGCACGTACCACGGCCACCTCGACGAGCCCGCGAGCGACGGCGCGGCGCGCAGCATGCGCCGGCTGCGGGCGTGGCTGACCGTCGACGGCCTCGTCGGCACGCGCCACGAGCCGCCACGCGGGGACGGCCTGACGCCGCCGCCCGCCGACCTGGCCGACACCGCGGGACCGACCGCGGCCACCAGTGACGACACGACCGAGACGGGAGCAGCAGCCCGATGACGAACCAGACTGCCGGCACGACGGACGACGCGACGGTCGCCGCCCTCGTGGCCCGCTCCAACCGGCTGGGCTCGGACCCCCGGGTGACCAACTACGCGGGCGGCAACACCTCCGCCAAGGGCTCGGCGACCGACCCGGTCACGGGCGAGCCCGTCGACCTGCTCTGGGTCAAGGGCTCGGGCGGAGACCTCGGCACGCTGACGCCTGCCGGCCTCGCCGTGCTCCGGCTCGACCGGATGCGCGCCCTGGCGGACGTGTACCCGGGCGTCGAGCGCGAGGACGAGATGGTTGCCGCGTTCGACTACTGCCTGCACGGCACGGGCGGCGCGGCCCCGTCGATCGACACCGCGATGCACGGCCTCGTCGACGCCGCGCACGTCGACCACCTCCACCCGGACGCCGGCATCGCGATCGCCGCGGCCGCCGACGGCGAGGCGCTGACGCGCGAGATCTTCGGCGACGAGGTCGTGTGGGTGCCGTGGCGGCGGCCGGGCTTCCAGCTCGGCCTCGACATCGCGGCGATCAAGGCGGCGAACCCGCAGGCGGTCGGCTGCATCCTGGGCGGCCACGGGATCACCGCCTGGGGCGACACCTCCGCCGAGGCCGAGGAGCGGTCGCTCGGCATCATCCGGCGTGCCGAGGAGTTCATCGCACGGCGCACCACCGAGCTCGCGGAGCGGGGCGAGCACCCGTTCGGCGCGGTACGGCCGGGGTACGAGCCGCTGCCCGAGGCCGAGCGGCGGGCCCGCGCGGCGGCCCTGGCACCGGCGGTCCGCGGCGTCGCCTCGACGGACGCGCCCCAGGTGGGGCACTTCACGGACAGCGACGTCGTGCTCGACCTGCTGTCGCGCGAGCGGCTGGCACCGCTCGCCGAGCTCGGCACGTCGTGCCCCGACCACTTCCTGCGGACCAAGGTGAAGCCCCTGGTCGTCGACATCCCCGCCACGGCGACCGTCGAAGAGACGATCGCGGCGCTGCACACCGCGCACGAGGCGTACCGCGCCGACTACACCGGGTACTACGAGCGCGGCGCGGCCGCCGCCCGGGCACGCGGCGAGGAGCCGCCGGCGATGCGCGGCGCCGACCCGGCGATCGTGCTCGTGCCGGGCGTCGGCATGTTCTCCTACGGCCGGAACAAGCAGACGGCGCGCGTGGCCGGCGAGTTCTACGTGAACGCGATCAACGTCATGCGGGGCGCCGAGGCGGTCTCGACGTACGCGCCCATCGCCGAGGACGAGAAGTTCCGCATCGAGTACTGGGCGCTGGAGGAGGCGAAGCTGCGCCGCATGCCCGCACCCCAGCCGCTGGCGACCCGGGTCGCCCTGGTCACCGGGGCGGCGTCGGGCATCGGCCGCGCGATCGCGACGCGGCTCGCGGCCGAGGGGGCGTGCGTCGTCGTCGCGGACCTCGACCGCGAGAAGGCCGCCGCCGTCGCCGCCGAGCTGGGCTCGGCCGACGTCGCGGTGGGCGTCGCGATGGACGTGTCGTCCGAGGCGGCCGTGCGCGCGGGCGTGCAGGAGGCCGTGCTCGCCTTCGGGGGCGTGGACCTCGTGGTCAACAACGCGGGCCTGTCGCTGTCCAAGTCGCTGTTCGAGACGACCGAGGCCGACTGGGACCTGCAGCACGACGTCATGGCCAAGGGCTCGTTCCTCGTCTCGCGCGAGGCCGGGCGCGTGCTCGTGGACCAGGGGATGGGCGGCGACATCGTCTACATCTCCTCGAAGAACTCCGTCTTCGCCGGACCGAACAACATCGCCTACTCCGCGACCAAGGCCGACCAGGCGCACCAGGTGCGGCTGCTCGCGGCCGAGCTCGGCCCGCACGGCATCCGCGTGAACGGCGTGAACCCGGACGGCGTGGTGCGCGGGTCGGGCATCTTCGCGTCGGGCTGGGGCGCCAACCGGGCCGCCGTCTACGGCGTGCCGGAGGAGAAGCTGGGCGAGTTCTACGCCCAGCGCACGCTGCTCAAGCGCGAGGTGCTGCCGGAGCACGTGGCGGCCGCCGTCTTCGCGCTGTGCACGGCCGACTTCTCGCACACGACCGGCCTGCACGTGCCGGTCGACGCGGGCGTGGCGGCCGCGTTCCTGCGATGAGCACGCCGGGGTTCGTCGCGGTCGACCTCGGGGCGACGTCGGGCCGCGTCATGCTCGGCGTGCTCGACGGCGGCCGGGTCGAGCTGGTCGAGTGCGGCCGGTTCGGCAACGGCCCCGTCGACGCCGGCGACGGCCTGCGCTGGGACGTCGAGGCGCTGTGGGCGGGGATCCTCGACGGCCTGCGGGCTGCCGGGACCCGCGCCGCGCAGGCGCACGTCGAGATCCTCGGCGTCGGCGTGGACTCGTGGGCGGTCGACCACGCCCTGCTGGGCGCCGACGGCGGGCCCCTGGGCGACCCCTGGTGCTACCGCGACGCGCGGACCGACGGCGTCGCCGAGCGGGTGTACGAGCGGGTCCCCTTCGCCGACCACTACGCGGTCAACGGCCTGCAGCACCTGCCGTTCACCACCGAGTTCCAGCTCGTCGCCGCCGCGGAGGGCGGGCCGGGTGCCGCCGAGTGGTCCCGCGCCGCGCGGCTCCTGCTCGTGCCCGACCTCGTCGCCTACCGGCTCACCGGCCGGCAGGTCGCCGAGGTGACGAACGCGTCCACCACCGGTCTGCTCGACGTGCGGACCCGTACCTGGGCCACGGGGCTGCTGGACCGGCTGGCCGCCGCCCACCCCGCGGTGGCCGGGGTGCGCGACCTGCTGCCCGACCTCGTCGAGCCCGGCACCGCGCTCGGCCCGCTGACTGAGGCCGTGCGCGAGGCGACGGGCCTCGGTCCCGTGCCCGTCTACGCCGTGGCGTCGCACGACACGGCGTCCGCGGTGGTCGGGACGCCCCTGCCCGACGACGGCGTCGCCGCCTACATCTCGTCCGGCACCTGGTCGCTCGTCGGCGTCGAGCTGCCGGGCCCGGTGCTCACGGCCGAGAGCCGCGCGGCGAACTTCACCAACGAGCTCGGCATCGACGGCACGGTCCGCTACCTGCGCAACGTCATGGGCCTGTGGATCCTCGACGAGTGCGTGCGCGAGTGGGCGGCGGACGCCGCCCGCGGCGACGGCCCGCCCGTCGACCTCGGCACCCTCTTGACGCAGGCCGCCGACGAGCCCGGCGGCCGGTGCCTCCTGGCCGTCGACGGCGACGAGTTCCTGGCTCCCGGTGGTATGCCCGGCCGAGTGCGCGCCGCGATCCGACGCACGGGCGCCGACGTGCCCGACACCCGCGCCGCGCTGGCCCGCGTGGTGCTCGACAGCCTCGCCGACGCCTACGCGCGTGTCGTCCGGCAGGCCGGCGAGCTCGCCGGTGTCGAGATCTCCGCGGTGCACGTGGTGGGCGGCGGCTCCCGGAACACGCTCCTCGACCGGCTCACGGCCGAGGCGTCGGGGCTCCCGGTCGTCGCGGGTCCCAGCGAGGCGACGGCGCTCGGCAACGTCCTGGTGCAGGCCCGCGCCTCCGGAGCCGGGCCGCGCACGCTCGCGGGGCTGCGCGCGATCGTCCGCGCCAGCACGGAGACGCGGGTGTTCTGAGGGGACTGGCTGGGCTGTGGGCTGTGGGCTGTGGCTGGTCGGGGCGGCGCTGGTCGGGACGGGACGAGATCGGCACCTGGTGCGAGCTCGCCCGGCACGGCCGGTAGGTTGACGCTGCAAGGGACCGAGCTCGACCGCTGCCAACGCGTCAGGTCGAGGAGCGGACCAGGAGCCGGGGGCTCAGCTCGATGCGGTGCACCGGGCGGTCGTCCCCGTCCGCGAGACGCCGGCGCACCAGCTCGACCGCGGCCGCGCCGATCGCGGCCTTCGGCGGCCGGACGGCGGTGAGCGGAGGGTCGGCGAGCGCGGCGACCTCGTCGTCGTAGGCGACCACCGCGAGGTCGGCCGGGACCCGGATGCCGCGCTCCTGCGCGTGCTCGACGAGGGAGATCGCCTCCCGGTCGGAGTGCACCAGCAGCGCGGTGGCTTCCGCGTCGGCGCACCGGTCGAGCACCGCCGCGACGTCGTCGGACCAGGCGGGGTCCGACTGGGGCACGGTCTCGACGTCGAGCACCGCGTCGAGGCCGAGCTCCTCGACCGCGGCGCGGAACCCCCGCTCGACGGCGGACGTGTGCGGGCTGGTCCGGGACGTCACCAGGCCGATCTTCCGGTGCCCACGCTCGGCGAGGTGCCGCACGGCCGTGCCCGCGCCGAGCGCGTGGTCGGTGGCGACCGACTCCAGTGGCTCGCGGTACGGGCCCGCCGCCAGCCGGCGCTCCATGAGCACGACGGGCAGGTCGAGGCCCGCGAGCCAGTCGGCGAGCTCCGTGGACTCGGGGCCGCCGGCCGGCGGGGCCACGAGCAGGCCGTCGACGCCCGTACCGTCCCCGCGGTCGCCGACCAGCGACGCGAGCTGGTGCCGGATGTGGTCGACGTCGTACGAGCCGCCCCGCAGGATCAGACGTGCCGTGTCGTGCGTGGCGGCGCGCGCCCCGCGGATGACCTCGGGCCAGTAGTAGTCGAGCGACGGCACGACCATGCCGATCGTCGGCCGCTCGTCGCGGTCGGGGAACCGGCCCTCGGGCGCCGGGACGCCTGTCGCGGCGGGGGCGTGCGCGCCCCGTCCGGCCGGCAGGCCGGCGGCCGTGCGCCCCGCCGGCGCCGTGGCGCCGGAGGTCGTCGTGGCCGCGACGCCCGCGGCGCCGACACCCGTCGTGGCGCCGTCGCTCGTCGCGGCGGCCGGGACGCGGGCACCGCCGTGCACCTTCTCCAGGGCGCCGTCGGCGACGAGCACCGCCAGGTCGCGCCGCACCGTCACGGGCGTCACACCGAGCCAGCGCGACAGTTCGCTCACGCGGGCCGACCCCGTCTCGCGCACACGCGCGATGAGCTGCGCCCTGCGTTCGCTCGGGAGCGGGGCTTCCTGCGTCATGCGACCTCCTGCGGTCGTGGCTCGGTGGGGCGGTCGGTGGGTCGGTCGGCCGGTCGCGGTGCCGTGCGTCGTGCCGGTCGCGGCGTGGGTCTCATGGTGACGGAGAACGTGCCCGTCCGGGGCTCCGCACGCGCCGTGAGCCGCAACCGGGTCAGCCGCCGGCCCCACACCGCGACCAGCTCGGGGTCGTCGAGCTCGCGCAGGTCGAGCGCGGCGTGCACGACGTCGGGGTCCCACGTGAGGGACAGCGTGCGGGGCGGGTGCGTCCGGTGGTCGTCGGGGACGAACCGGGCGCGGGCCTCGCCCGGCGTCAGCGTGACGTCGCCGGCCAGCAGCCAGTGCCACGTCGTCGGGCCTGCGGGGGCCCCGGTGTCGCCGGGTGCGAAGGACCAGGAGTCCTCGACGACCGCCGTCTCCGTCCCGGCGTCCAGCTCGACGTCGCGCCACCAGTGCTCCAGGCCTGCCACGCGGTACGCGCCGGCCAGGTCGACACGCGCGTGCCACGGCTCCACGCCACCCTCCGGGCTCGTCACCGCGAACCCGCGGGCCGCGTACTCGGGGCCGGGCGGCTGCTCCACGCCTCGCACCCGGGGGACGTTGTGCCAGTCGCCCCGCAGCGTCCAGAGGTCGTACCGGCCCGGCCCGAACGTCCCCGCGCGGTAGGTGGGCTTGCCCGCGTCGACGACCAGGGGCACGCCGTCGAGCGCCACGACGACCGAGCCGACGTCGACGTGGTTGTGGTTCTCCGCGTTGTGCCCGCCCTTGAGCGTGACGGCTATCCCGCTGGTCGAGCCGGGCGCCGAGCGTGCGACGGCGACGCCGGTGGCGGGGAACGTCGCGCGCCCGACCAGCGGCGGCTCGCCGGCGGGCGCGTCGGTCCACGGGGCGGCCAGCAGGCCGACGGCGCGGGGCAACGAGGCGCGCTCGTCGAACAGCCCGCCGGGCCTGCCGCGGTAGGAGGCGGCGTGCTGCGCGGCGGCGGCGTCGCCGGTACGCACCGCCCAGGCGTGCACGACGTTCCACGGCCACGTCGCGGGCGGCCGGGCGGGCCCGTCCGCGACGTTCACGTACCAGTCTCCGCCCAGGTGCATCGAGTGGGGGAACGCGACGGTCGAGCGGATCCGCTCCAGCGCCTCCGGCGCCGGGCCGACGCCGGCGAACGCGAGCAGGTCCTGCGCCTCGAGGGCGCGCGCAGCACCCTGCCACCAGTAGTGGTACCCCTCGTCGACCCCGCCGTCGGCGGGCAGCGACGCCCAGTACGCGGCGATGCCGTCGGCGACGAGCGCCGTCGTCGCCCAGCGGCGCACCGGGTCGTCCTCGAGCGCGAGGTTGGCCGCGAGCACGTTGCCCTGGATCCACGGGCTCCAGTTCATGAGCGGCTGCCCGACGCCCAGCCACCACCAGTCCCGGCGCTCGGTGAACGGCCGCAGCACGCGCCCGCGCACCTCGTGGCGCACGCGCTCGCGGGTGCCGGGCGCGCGCTCGTCGAGCACCGGGCCGAGCAGGTGGTCGATCCACGCGAGCTGCGCGGCGACCTCGCCGGCGCCCAGGTCGAGGTACGGCTCGGTCACGGCGGGCGTGACACGGCCCAGGCGCTCGTAGGCGTCGTCGTGCGCGGCCCAGCACCACGTGGACTGCTCGCACAGCAGCAGCACGCCGTCGACCACCTCGTCCACCTGCTCGTCGCGGGGGTCCAGGAGGGCGGCGAGGGTGGCGCGGGTGAGCCGCGCGTGACGCTCCGCGACGCGCGACTCGTAGGCCGTGCGGTCGCCGTCGCGGAAGAAGCGGGCGTACTGGGACGCGAGGACCTGGGGCCACGGCGTGCCGCGCTCCGCGGCCGCCGTCGCGAGCGTGGGTGCCAGGGCCTCGGTCACCCGGCCGGAGGTCCAGAACCGTCGGTCGGTCACGTCGGGGCCGGGCAGCGACGCCGCTGTCATGCGCACCTCCACGCTCGGTCAGCGCCCCCGTCGGCGCTGTTCGAAAATGATCGTAGCGCACACGATCGGACACGACCAGGGGTTGCCAAGGTCACATCCGGTGGGCTTCAATGGGCGCCAGTCGATCGGAGTTGATCGTAAATGTTCGGCTGGATGATCAGCCGAACGGCGACTCGACGGAGAGGAACGTGGTGGTGCGGCGACCTGAGGCCCTGCTCGTCATGGACGACCGGGCGCGGCGTATGCAGTTCGGTCCCGAGGAGGACGCCCGGCTGCGCGCGCTCGCGACGCTCGGCGACCCCGTGCACGTCACGGCCTTCGACACGCCCGCGGCCAAGGAGCGCCTCGCGGACGTCGAGGTCCTGGTCACCTCGTGGGGCGCGCCGCGGATCACGGCGGAGGTGCTCGAGCTGGCGCCCCGCCTGCGCGCCGTCCTGCACTGCGCCGGCTCGGTGCGCCCCCTCGTGTCCGACGCCGTGTGGGACCGGGACCTGCTCGTCACCAACGCGGTGGCTGAGAACGCGCTGCCCGTCGCCGAGTTCACGGTCGCCGCCATCTTCATGGCAGGCAAGAAGGCGCCGTTCCTCGCGAGCGTGGCCCGGACACGGCGGTCGGACTGGTCGTTCGTGGACGAGCACGGCGTGCTGTCCAACCGGGACCGCACGATCGGTGTCGTGGGCTTCTCGCGGACCGGGCGCCAGGTCGTGGCACGGCTGACCGCGCCGGGCGCGGGTCCGGAGAGCCGGGAGATCCTCGTGGCGGACCCGCTCGCCGACCCGGCGGCCGTCGCCGCCGCCGGTGCGCGGCTGGTGCCGCTCGACGAGCTCCTCGCGGCGTCGGGCATCGTGACGCTGCACGCGCCGGAGCTGCCCTCGACGCGCAAGCTGATCGGCGCGCGCGAGCTCGCCCTCATGCCGGACGGCGCGACCCTGATCAACACGGCCCGCGGCGCCGTGGTGGACACCGCGGCCCTCGAGCGCGAGTGCGCCTCCGGCAGGCTGTACGCGATGCTCGACGTCACGGACCCCGAGCCGCTGCCGTCGTCCTCGGTGCTCTACGACCTGCCGAACGTCATGATCACGCCGCACGTCGCGGGCTCGCTCGGCACGGAGGCGCGCCGCATGACGGGTGCCGCGCTCGACGAGCTCGAGCGCTACGCACGGGGCGAGTCCCTCCGGAGCACGGTCACCCGCGCGGACATGGAGTTCGTCGCATGACCGGCCTCCAGGACCGCGCGTGGCTGGCCGCCTACGCCGACCGCCTCCTCGACGCCGTGCGCCCCTACGCCTCGCCGAGCGGTTCGCTGGTCACGCTGCCGGGCACGCCCGGGGGGTACGGCACCGCCGTCGACGGGCTGGAGGGCTTCGCGCGCACGTTCCTGCTCGCGGGCTTCCGGCTCGCGGGCGAGGACGGCGAGGACCCCGCGGGGCTGGCCGAGCGCTACGCCGCGGGGCTGGCCGCCGGCGTGGACCCCGGGCACCCCGAACGCTGGACCCGGCCCGAGGAGCACGGCCAGGCCAAGGTCGAGGCCGCGTCGCTCGCCCTGATCCTCGACCTCACGCGGCCGTGGGTCTGGGACCGGCTCGCGCCGTCCACCCAGGAGCAGACCGTCGAGTACCTGGGCTCGGTCGTGGGGGACGACGGCTACCCCGACAACAACTGGGTCTGGTTCCGCATCGTCGTCGAGACGTTCCTGCGCTCGGTCGGCGGCCCGTTCTCGGCCGACGACGTCGCACGTGACCTCGCCGCGCACGACCGCTTCCGGCGTCCCGGCGGCTGGTTCGCCGACGGCCCCGAGCGCAGCTTCGACCACTACGCGGGGTGGGCCCTGCACCTGTACCCGGTGCTCTGGGCGCGGATGGCGGGCGCGGCGGACGTCGCGGCGGCGGCCGGCGACGACCTGGCCGTGCGCTCCGCGGCCGACCGGAAGCATCTGGCCCGCTACCTGGACGACGCGCTCGCCCTGGTGGGCGCCGACGGGTCCCCGCTGCTGCAGGGTCGCAGCCTCACCTACCGGTTCGCTGCCGCCGCACCGTTCTGGGCGGGCGCCGTCGCGGGCGTCGGACGGCCGGGCCTGCTGCGGGAGGCGGCCACCCGCATCGTGCGGCACTTCGCCGAGCGTGGCGTGCCGGGCGACGACGGCCTGCTGACCCTGGGCTGGCACCACCCGTGGCGGCCGATCGCGCAGCGGTACAGCGGCACCGGGTCCCCCTACTGGGCGAGCAAGGGGCTGCTCGGCCTGGCGCTGCCCGCCACGCACGAGGTGTGGACGGCTCCGGCCGAGCCCCTGCCGGTCGAGCGCGGCGACGTCCTGACCGTCGCGGCGGCGCCCGGCTGGGCGGTCAGCGCCACCCGGGACGACGGCATCGTGCGCGTGGTCAACCACGGCACCGACCACGCCGTGCCCGGCGACGCCGTGGGTGACTCGCCGCTGTACGCGCGGCTCGGCTACTCGACCGCCACGTCCCCGCTGCTGGACCGCGAGGCGTGGGTCTCGCCGGTCGACCAGTCGGTGGTCCTGCTCGACGCGGCCGGCGCCGCGACGCACCGCGCGGGGTTCGAGCCGCTCGAGCTCGCGCCCGCCGAGCCGGCCACCGGCGTCGTGCTGGGCTCGGTCGCCGACGCCCACTGGCTCGAGGAGGACGCCGCGGCGCCCGACCACGGCTCCGGACGCCCCGGCGTCGCCACGCCGGCCGGGCGGGTCACCACCGTCTCGGTCGTCCGCGGGGCCTGGGAGGTCCGCCTCGTGCGCGTCGAGCACCCGGCCGACGCCGCGGCCGCGCTCCGTGTCGGCGGCTGGGCAGCCGGACCCGGTCACGCCTCGACGCTCGTGCCGCTGCTGGGCGACGTCGCCCCGGTGCGCGGTGAGGCCGTCCACGACGACGCGACGCCGCTGGCCGGACCGACCACCACGCCGTGGCTGCGGTACGCCCCGGTGCCGGCCGGCTGGGTCGGCGTCGGCGTGCACCTCGGCCGCGCACCCGAGTCGGCGGACCTGCCTCGCCCGCGGCTCGACCTCACCACCGACCTCACCATCGACCAGGCCGTCGTGACCTGGCCGGACGGAGAACAGACCACGGCAACCCTGCCCTGACCCACCACCGCCGCGACCGCGTCGTCGCGGACCGGGTTACTCGAAGGAGAGTAGGAATGAACCGCAAGATCATGAGCGGCGTCGGCCTCGCCGCCGTCGCGTCGCTGGCCCTCACGGGGTGCGGCGGCCAGGACGAGCCCGCGGCCGTCGACGGCCCGGTCACGCTGACCCTGGCCGGCTGGGACTTCGCGTCCACGCCGGAGTTCCAGACCCTGGCCGACGCCTACCACGAGGCCAACCCCGACGTCACCGTCGAGCTCAAGGAGTACCCGGCGGGCGACGACTACGACACGGCCCTCACCGCCGACCTGGCGGCCGGCGCCGCGCCGGACGTCTTCATCGTGAAGAACCTCAAGAACTACGTCACGTTCACCGAGGGCGGCACGCTGCTCGACATCTCGGACGTGGCGGCGGAGCTCGACCCCGCGACGGGTGGCCTCGCGCCCATGGAGGTCGACGGCGCGACCTACGCCGTCCCGTACCGCCAGGACTCGTGGCTGCTGTACTACAACAAGGAGCTGTTCGAGAAGGCGGGCGTCGACCTGCCGGACGGTTCCTGGACCTGGGACGACTACGCGGAGGCGGCCGCCGAGCTCACCGAGGGCATCGGGGAGAAGCAGGTCACCGGCACCTACCTGCACAGCTGGCAGTCCACGGTGCAGGGCTTCGCGCTCGCGCAGAGCGGTGCCCCGCTGGACGGCGGCGACTTCTCGTTCCTCGCCCCGTACTACGAGCGCGCTCTCGCGATGCAGGACGAGGGCTCGCAGCCGTCGTACGCCACGGTCACGACGAACGAGCTCGCCTACCAGGCGCAGTTCGGTACCCAGAAGGCCGCGATGCTCCCCATGGGCTCGTGGTACATCGGCACGCTCGTCGCGGAGCAGGAGTCCGGCGCCGCCGACACGTTCGAGTGGGGCATCGCGCCCATCCCGCAGGCCGACGAGTCGACCACCGGCACCGACGCCACGCCGGTGACGTTCGGCGACCCGACGACCATGGGCATCAACTCGGGCATCGACGAGTCGAAGATCGAGACCGCCAAGGACTTCCTGGCGTTCGCCGCGGGCCCCGAGGGTGCCGCGGCGCTGGCCGGCATCGGCATCACGCCCGCTCTCATCGACGACGCCGTCGCCGACACGGTCTTCGGTCTGGACGGCGTGCCGCAGGACGACCTGTCCCGCTTCGCCTACACCACGCACGAGACGCTCCCGGAGAACCCGGTCGGTCCCACCACGGCCGCGATCCAGACGATCCTGGGCGAGGCGCACTCGGCGATCATGTCCGAGTCCACGCCCGTGGACGAGGCGCTCGCCGAGGCCGAGGAGCGCGTCGTCAACGAGGTCGGCTGATGGCGACTCCTGTCGCCCAGGAGCAGCGGACGCTCGGGCTCACCGAGCCCGGGCGTCCGCCCCTCCGGGCACCGCGCACGTCGCTCAAGCTGCGCAACGCGCTGATCGGCTGGACCTTCATCCTGCCGAACTTCCTCGGCTTCGCCGTGCTCACCCTCACGCCGGTGATCACGCTGTTCTACATCTCGCTGACCAGCTGGAACATCTTCGGTGCCGCCCAGTGGGTGGGCCTGGACAACTTCGCGCGGCTGATCGGGGACAAGAGCTTCCACACCGCGCTCGGCAACACCTTCTACTACGCGGTGGTGCACATCCCCGTCACCATCGTCGTCTCGCTCGGCCTGGCGCTGCTGCTCAACCAGAAGCTGCGCGGCGCGGCGTTCTTCCGCACCGTCGCGTTCTTCCCGTACATCACGTCGATCGTCGCGGTCGCCGTGGTGTGGAACATGCTGTTCAGCCCGGAGTACGGGCCGATCAACCAGTTCCTGAGCCTGTTGGTCGAGGGCGACCTGCCCGGCTGGACCGTCTCCAAGGACTGGGCCATGCCCGCCGTCATCATCGTCGGCACGTGGAAGGACATGGGCTACTACATGCTCCTGTTCCTGGCCGGCCTGCAGACCGTGCCCGGCGAGCTGCACGAGGCCGCGCGGATCGACGGGGCGAACACGTGGCAGCGGTTCTGGAACGTCACCCTGCCGTGCCTGCGCCCCACGATGTTCTTCGTGACCGTCATGGTCACCATCCAGAGCTTCAAGGTCTTCGACCTCATCCTCGTCATGACCGACGGCGGACCGGGGCAGGCGACCCTCGTGCTGAGCCAGTACATCTACCAGAAGGGCTTCGAGCAGTTCGAGTTCGGGTACGCCTCGGCCGTCGCCGTCGTCCTGTTCCTCATCTGCATCCTCGTGACCGTCGTGCAGTTCCTGTACAACAAGCGGAAGGAGGCGTGATGACCGCCCGCCCGTCGGCCCTCCAGCGGTCCGGCCGCGTGCTGCTCTACGTCGTGATGATGGCGGCGGCGGCAGGCATCATGCTGCCCTTCGCGTGGATGGTCATCTCGTCGCTGAAGCAGAACAACCAGGTGTTCACCGCCCCGGTCGAGTGGATCCCCGACCCCGTGGTCTGGCGCAACTACCTCGACATCTGGGTCCGGGCCGACATGGTCACCTGGGTGCGCAACACCCTCGTGCTGTCCGTCGCCGTGACGGCGCTGCAGGTGCTCACCGGCAGCTTCGCCGCGTACGGGTTCGCCAAGATGCGCTTCCCCGGCCGCGACGCGCTGTTCCTGCTGTACATCGGCACCATCGCCGTGCCGTGGCAGTCGTACATGATCCCGCAGTTCCAGATGATCTCGAGCTGGGGCCTCAACAACACCCTGTGGGCGATCATGCTGCTGCAGGCCTTCGGGGCCTTCGGCGTGTTCCTCATGAAGCAGTACTACGAGTCGATCCCCGACTCGCTGTCCGAGGCCGCCCGCATCGACGGCCTCAGCGAGTACGGCATCTGGTGGCGCATCATCATGCCGCTGTCCGTGCCCGCCCTCGCGTCGCTGACGATCATCACGTTCGTCTCGACCTGGAACGACTACCTCGGCCCGCTGATCTACCTGCGCGACCGCTCGCTGTGGACGATCCAGCTCGGCCTGCAGTCCTTCATCGGCGAGTACAACGCCGAGCACGCGCTCATCATGACCGGCTCCGTGCTCTCGGTCCTGCCGATCGCGCTGATCTTCCTGCTCGGCCAGCGGTACTTCGTCGAGGGCATCGCGACGACGGGCGTGAAGGGATGAGTGCCGTGGGAGCCGCCGCCCCGGCCCGCCGGCGCCGCACCCTCCTCGGGCCCGAGACGTACGAGCTCGTGTTCGGCACCGTCTACACGGGGCTGATGACCAACCTGCTGCTCGTCGTCGCGTGTCTGCCGCTCGTCGCGCTGGTGGCGGCGACCCGGGTCTCCTCGACCTGGCCGCTCGTCGCGCTCGCGGCGCCCCTGCTCGGCCCCGCGCTCGCCGCGGCCTTCGCGGTGTTCGCCGCCTTCAGCGCGGACGGGTCGACGACCGTCGTGCGCACCTTCGCCCGGGCCTGGCGGCGGCACCTGCGGCGCGGGCTGGCGATCGGGGCGCTCGCGACGGCGGTCGTCGTCGTGCTCGCCGTCGACGTGCTCTTCTTCTGGGGCCGGACGGCGGGCGCCGCGGTGATCCCGGTGCTCGTCACCCTGGCCGCCGGGGCCGTCGTCACCGCCGTGCTGGCGCTCGCGGCCGTGCCGGAGACGGGCGATGCGCGCCTGCGCGACGTCCTGCTCGCCGCGCTCGTGCTCGGGGCCCGGCGCTGGTACGTCTCGGCCGGCGTGCTGGCTGTGCTCGGCCTGCTCGTGTCGGTGGTGGTCGTCCGGCCCGCCGTCGGCCTGGGCTTCGCGGCCGCGCCGCTGCTGTTCGCGGTCTGGGGCGCCTGCCGCTTCGCCCTCCGCCCGTCGCCCCGCGTCTGACGCCGACCGATCGCCCCTGAGACCGACGGTTCTCGGCTCTGCGACCGCTCAGAGCCGAGAACCGTCGGTCTCGAAGACCATCAGGCGCCGCGCGGCCGGAGCGCCGCCCCGGCCGCACCGGCCCCGCTCACAGGTGCGGCGCCACGTGCTCCTCGTACCGCGCCAGCACCGTGGCCGCCGTCTCGGCCGGCGGCCGCGCCCAGATCTGCTCGTTGAAGATCTCGGTCTCGACGTCGCCCACGTAGCCGGCGTCGCGGACCCAGCCGGTGATGGTCGCGAAGTCGACGTAGCCGTCGCCCACGTGCCCGCGCGAGTTGAGCGGCTCGGCCGCCAGCGGCAACGCCCAGTCACACACCTGGTACGACGCGATGCGGTCCTCGCGGCCGGCCCGTGCGATCGACGAGCGCAGCGCCGGGTCCCACCACACGTGGTACGTGTCGACGACGACGCCCACCTCGGTCGGCGCGAACGGCGCCGCGAGGTCGATCGCCTGCGCGAGCGTCGAGATCACGGCCCGGTCGGCGGCGAAGATCGGGTGCAGCGGCTCGAGGACGATCCGGACGCCGTGCTCGGCCGCGAACGGCACCAGGTCGGCGATCCGGTCGGCCACCCGGCCCCGCGTCGCCACGAGGTCCCTGTCGACGTCCGGCGACGGCGCGCCGCCCGGCGTCGACCCCGGCAGGCCGCCGACGACGAAGACCAGCTCGGAGGTGCCGATCGTCGCGGCCTCCTCGATGGCGCGGCGGTTGTCGTCCAGCGCGGCGCGGACGCCGGCGTCGTCGGCCGCGGTGAGGAAACCGCCGCGGCACAGGGACGAGGCGCGGAGCCCGGCGTCGGCGATGATCGTCGCCGCCTGCGGCGCGCCGACGGCCTGGACGACGTCGCGCCACGGCCCGACGGCGCCGAACCCGGCCTCCGCCGCCACCTCGCACGCCTCGGCCAGGGAGGCGTGCTTCACCGTCGCGGTGTTCAGCGACGCCCTGCTCATGCGACCACCCCGTGCGTCGTGAGGAAGGCCCGCAGCCGGACGGCGGCGAGCGGCGGGTCGAGCAGCAGCCCGCAGCCGTCGGCCAGGCGCGCGAGCTCGACGAGGTGCCGCAGCGACCGGCCGGAGTGCAGGCCGCCCACCAGCGCGAACCCGGGCTGGAAGCCGTTGAGCCAGGAGAGGAAGGCGATGCCGGTCTTGTAGTAGTACGTCGGCGCGGCGAAGATGTGCCGCCCCAGCGCCTCCGTCGAGGCCAGGATCTCGTGTCCGCGCGTGGCGTCGCCGGCGTCGAGGGCCTGGAGCGCCGTCGAGGCCGCCGGGTAGATCGCGGCGAAGATGCCGAGCAGAGCGTCCGAGTGGCCCTGCTCGTCACCGGCGACGAGCTCCGGGTAGTTGAAGTCGTCCCCGGTGTAGAGCCGCACCGCGCCACCGTCCGGCGGCAGGGCCGCCAGCGCGCGGCGCAGGCCGATCTCGTGCGCGGCGTCGAGCAGCGACACCTTGACGCCGTCGACCCGCGCCTGGTGCGCACGGATCAGGTCGAGGAACGTCGCCGTCGCCTCGTCCACCGCGTCCGAGCCCCAGTAGCCCGCGAGGGCCGGGTCGAACATCGTCCCGAGCCAGTGCAGGATGACCGGCTGGTCAGCTTCGGCGAGCACGGCGTCGTACACCCGCGCGTAGTCCTCGGGTCCGCGGGCCACACGGGCCAGCGCGCGCGAGGCCATGACGATGACCTGGGCGCCGGCGTCCTGCACGACGTGCACCTGCTCGCGGTACGCGTCGGTGACGGCCTGGAGCCCGGCGTCGCCCGGCTCGAGCGTCGCGACGTCCTTGAGGCCGAGCTGGTCGGTGCCGGCACCGCACGCGACGCGGGCGCCGACCGAGGCGGCCTCGGCGGCCGAGCGCCGCACCAGCTCCTGCGTGGCCGCCCAGTCGAGGCCCATGCCCCGCTGTGCGGTGTCCATCGCGTCGGCCACGCCCAGCCCGTGCTCCCAGATGCGGTGCCGGTAGGCGAGCGTGGCGTCCCAGTCGACGACGGCGGGCGCGCCCGGCACGTTCTCGGCGCCGACGTGCGGCACCACGTGCGCGGCCGCGAACGCCACGCGCGAGGTGATCGGCCCCGCCGGCCTCGTCCAGGCGCCGGGGGCACCGAGCGCCAGCGTCTCGGTGCCGGTGACGCGACCCTCGGCGTCGAACACCGGCAGGTCGACGGACGTGCCGCTCACAGCGTGATCTCCGGGATGTCGAGCCGCCGGCCCTCCGCCGAGGAGCGCAGGCCCAGCTCGGCGAGCTGGACGCCGCGGGCCGCCGAGAGCAGGTCGTACCGGTGCGGGCGCCCGGCGGCGACGTCGCGCAGGAACTCCTCCCACTGCAGCTTGAAGCCGTTGTCGAGGTCGGCGTTCGCGGGCACGTCGAGCCACTGCTCGCGGAACGGCTCGGTGACGGGCAGGTCCGGGTTCCACACGGGCTTGGGCGTGTGCGACCGGTGCTGCGCGCGGCACCGGCGCAGGCCCGCGACCGCCGACCCGTGCGTGCCGTCCACCTGGAACTCGACGAGCTCGTCACGGAACACGCGCGTGGCCCACGAGGAGTTGATCTGCGCGACGACCTCGTCGCCCTGCGGGGTGACGACGTCGAAGATGCCGTACGCGGCGTCGTCCGCCGTGGCGGCGTACTCGGCGCCCTGCTCGTCCCAGCGGGTCGGGATGTGCGTGGCCGTCTTCGCCGTGACCGTCCTGACCTGGCCGAGGATGCCCTCGAGCACGTAGTTCCAGTGGCAGAACATGTCGGTGGTGATGCCGCCGCCGTCCTCGGCGCGGTAGTTCCACGACGGGCGCTGGGCCGGCTGCGTGTCGCCCTCGAACACCCAGTAGCCGAACTCGCCGCGCAGCGACAGGATGCGGCCGAAGAAGCCCTCGTCCACGAGGCGGCGCAGCTTGACCAGGCCGGGCAGGTACAGCTTGTCGTGCACGACGCCGACGGTCACCCCGGTGTCGGCCTGGAGCCGGGCGAGCTCGATCGCCTCGGCGAGCGTCTCGGCCGTCGGCTTCTCGGTGAAGACATGCTTGCCCTGCTTCATGGCCTTGGTCAGCGTCGCGGCGCGCAGCGAGGTCATGGCGGCGTCGAAGACGACGTCGGCGTCGGCGACCGCGGCCTCCAGGTCGGTCGTCCAGTGCTCGACCTCGTGGCGCTCGGCCAGCTCCTTGAGCTTGTCGGCGTTGCGGCCCACCAGCACGGGCTCGACCTGGAGCCGCGAGCCGTCGGGCAGCGTGACGCCGCCCTGGTCGCGGATCGGCAGGATCGAGCGCACGAGGTGCTGGCGGTAACCCATGCGGCCGGTGACGCCGTTCATGGCGATGCGAAGTGTGGTCACGGCGGGACTCCATCGTCGTGGGAATGCGCTTTCCCGGAGAGCCTAGCGCACCGGACGCCGGTCGGGGAACGGTCGCGAGCGGGAGTGATCGCTCCCGGGCCTCAGCGCAGGGGTGTCGAGTCCCGCAGCACGACCTCGCCGCGCACCGGCGCCACGTCGTCGCCCGTGCGGCCCAGCGCCAGGCGGGTGGCCAGCGCGCCGATCTCGTCGAGCGGGATGCGCACGGTCGTGAGCCGCGGCGACACGTCGCGCAGCGTGTGGATGTCGTCGAACCCGGCCACGGCGACGTCGCCGGGCACGCTCAGGCCCGCGTCCCGCACGGCCGCCATCGCGCCGACCGCCATGACGTCGTTCACGGCGAACACGACCTCCGGCGGCCCGCCCGCGCGGTCCAGCAGCGCCGACATGGCGTTGTAGCCTCCGTCGCGCGTGAACTCGCCGGGGACGACGTCGTCGTCGCCCGCCGCGCAGCCCAGCGCGGCGAGCGCGTCGCGGAACCCCGCGGTGCGGTCGGCGGCCGTCCGCAGGCGGGCGGGTCCCGCGAGGACGCCGAACCGGCGGTACCCGGCGTCGTGGAGCGCTCGCGCGAGCGCGCTCGCGCCGCCGGCGTTGTCGATCTCGACCACCGGCAGGTCGCCCAGCGCCTGGCCGACCGTGGCGACGCCGCCCCCGGCGTCCCGGAACGCCGTGAGGGAGTCGCGGAGCGCCGCGTCGTGCCCTGCCGGCGCCGTGCCCACCTCCTCGCCGGGGACCAGCCGGCTGCCGGCCAGGATGATGGCGCGCGACCGCTGCCTGCGGGCGAGCTCGACGAACGCCAGCTCGCGGTCGGGGCGGTGCTGCGTCGAGGCCAGCGTGACGATGAGGCCCTCCCGCTCGGCGGCGTCGGCCACGCCCGCCGCGATGGTCGAGAAGTACGGGTCGGCGATGTCGTGCACCACGAGCCCGAGCGCCGTGGTCCGGCCGCGCGCCATCGCCTGTGCGCTGGGGTCGGGGGAGTAGCCGAGGCGGC
This sequence comes from Promicromonospora citrea, assembly GCF_013004695.1. GTDB lineage: Bacteria > Actinomycetota > Actinomycetes > Actinomycetales > Cellulomonadaceae > Promicromonospora > Promicromonospora citrea. The sequence continues at coordinate 21,533 of NZ_JABEMG010000021.1, read as the reverse complement.
GCGCGGTCTCCAGGACGCGCTCGCGCAGGTCCTCACGGACGCTGCGGGTCGCGCTCCCGTTGATGGCGCGGGACGCGGTCGCGAGCGAGACACCGGCCTCGCGGGCGACGTGGCTCAGGGTGACGGGGGCGTCGGGCATGAGGTCATCCTGCCGTGTCCTGGCCGTCGGCGGTCACCGGACGGTCAGGACACGGCAGAACCCGATCACGCGGACCGGGCGGTCAGACGCGCGCGGCCACCGAGGCGGCCTCGCGGTGGGTGCGCTCGATGATGCTCGAGTACCCGGCGATCATCCGCACGTGGCTGAACCGGGGCCGCACGGCGGTCCGCGCCGACTCCAGCTCCTCGCGCCGCGCCGCGGCCTCGATCCAGGTCGCGGCGATCTCGGCCGGGTCGTACGACGTCACGAACCCGATGCGCTCGACGATCGACGGCGCGTCGCCCACCGGGGTGGTCACCGGGACCGCCCCGCACATCGAGCCCTCGATGAGGCACAGCGGCGCCGCCTCGCCGAACGCCGAGGTGAGCGCGACGACGTCGGCCGTCGCGTACACGAGCTCCATGTCGTGCCGCACGCCGAGGAGCTGCAGGCGGCCCAGGAGGTCGGGCCGGTCGGCGAAGATGTGCGCGAGGTCGGCCTGGAGGTCGGGGTTCGCCGCGGTCATGCCCGCGCCGCACAGGAGCACGTGGCCGTCCGGCTCGAGCGCGAGGAACGCGCGCGCCGAGCGCAGGAACAGCTCGGGGTTCTTCATCTCGTCGTACCGCGCGGCGTAGACGACGACGGTCGCGTCGGCGGGGAGGCCCGCGGCGCCGCGCAGCGCGAGCCGCCGCGCACCCTGCACCGGGCGGAACCGGGCCAGGTTGATGCCGTTGGGCACCACACGCAGCAGGCTCGTGGGCACGCCGGCCTCGCGGTAGGCGTCCCGCGTCGACTCGGCACAGCAGACGACGGCGGCGAGCCGCCCCTTGTCCGCCGCCGTGAGCAGGTCGCCGAGGGCGTCGCCCTGGTGCTCCGGGTCGGACCGGTGCAGGCATGCGATCACGGGCCGGTCGGGGAACGCGTCCTGGTTGACGAGCCGCAGCGGCTGCTCCTTGAGGGACAGCACCACGTGCGCGCCCCCCGCCTCGCGTGCCGCCGTCCTCAGCTCGGCGCGGGTGAAGACCCGGGGGTCGTGCCCCGCGTCGGTGCTGCGGCCCAGCGACCCGATCCGCACGCCCGCCGCACGCAGCGCGCGGTAGCGCGGGTCGTCCTCCATCCGCTGGAGGGTGGCCTCACGCCGTACCTCGTGGTGCAGGCTCAGCACGGAATGCTGCTGGCGACCGCCCTGGTGCAGGCCGGCCACCACCGTCGAGTGCAGGACACGAGCCCCGCCGCTGAAGAAGCCCTCGTAGAGCGAGAGCACACGCAAACCGTTGCGCTGGATCACAGACACCACCTCCTGCGCTCAGAGTGAGGGCAACGGATGTGCGGTACATGGCAGTGCGGTTACACGAGGATTACGTATCCGAGGACTTCTGCACAAGGAGGTTTCGGATGTCCCTCTCGGCCTGGGCGGGTGAGACCTCACGGCAGCCGAGCGCCACCCAGCGCCGGATCATCCCGGGCTCGGCGCGCAGCAGCGCCGTGCCGCGTCGCAGCAGCGTGCCGAGCGGCTTGCGCGCCTCCGCGACGTCGCGGAGGAAGCGGAACCAGAACGTGACCAGGCGCGGCCGCGAGAGGCAGATCGCGTCCGCCAGGAGGCCCTCGGCACGGCAGGCGTCGACGAGCTGCGCCGCGAAGATGCCCTCGGCGAGCACGAGCGGCGCGTCGCCGATGTCGAGGCGGCGCACGCCCGTGCGCCGCGACGTCGGGATGTCGTACACGGGCACGTCCGCGCGACCCTGCGTGGCGAGCTCCTCGAGGGCCGCGAGGGCGCCCTCGGCGTCCCACGTCTCCGGGCTGTCCCAGTCCACGCTGCCGAACCGCTGCGGCAGCCCCGGATGGTCGATGTCCAGGTAGAAGTCGTCGAGCTGCACCACCGGCAGGCCCAGCCGGCGGGTGAGCGACGTCTTGCCGGAGCCCGAGGGCCCGGTGAGGAGCACGACGCGTGCGCGGGGGCGGCGGGCCCCCGGCGGCAGCTCGAAGAGCGCGGGTTCGGTCACGGGAGGCCATTCTCCCGTACGCGGCGCGCGCCCGCCGTCGCCGGGAGCGTCGCCCGCGTCACGTCGTCACACCGGCGCGGCCGAGCGGGCACCCCGCTGGTAGCGGCCCGGGGTGGTGCGCAGCAGCCGGCGGAAGTGGCGGGTCAGGTGGGCCTGGTCGTGGAAGCCGGTCGCGGCGGCGACGTCGGCGGCGGCCTCGCCCGCCAGAAGGCGGCGCCGGGCGAGGTCGAGCCGGCGGCCGACCAGGTACCGGTGCGGCGGCAGGCCGAGCTCACGGGTGAACGCGCGCACGAGGTGCGGCACGGTGACGTCGAGCTCGGCGGCGACGTCGGCGAGGCGGACCGGCCGGGCCGGGTCGGCGTCGATCAGCTCGCGGGCGCGGCGGGCGGTCGTCGCGGCGGCCGGCTCGCGCGGCGGTGTCGGGCGGCCGGACAGGTGCCAGGCCAGGCCCTCGGTGACCAGGGCGAGCAGCCCCTCGGCGGCGACGTCCTCGCGCACGGTCAGCGCGCGGTCCAGCCCGGCGAAGCGGGCGCGCAGCCGGTCGTCGGGCACGAGCGGTGCGTCGACGGCGCGGCCGGTCAGGGCGGGGTCGAGCACCGTGGGCTCCAGGTAGACCACCCGCTTGCGGAAGCCTGACGCGGTCACCGACCGTCCGTCGTGCACGACGCCGGGCGGCAGCACCGTCACGCCCGTGTGCTCCGCCGCGTGCTCGTGGCCGCCCAGGCCGTAGCCGATCAGGCCGCTGTCCACGATCAGCACGGTCCAGGTGTCGTGCGTGTGGGAGGGGTAGGCGTGCTCGTGCCAGGCGGCGTGCAGCACCTCGGCGACGCCGGGTACCCCCGGGCGCCAGGCGCGCACGACGTCAGAGCTCACATCAAGAACGTACAAGATCCGCGGCGCCGCGTGCTCGCACCCTGGGCGGCATGACCTTCGAACAAGCCAAGATCGTGATCGTGCTCCGTGACGACCTGCTCGGCTGGCAGGAGAACAACGTCACCGCCTTCCTGTCCAGCGCCGTGACCGCCGCGTACCCCGAGCTCGTGGGCGACACCTACCGGGACGCCGACGGCCAGGAGTACCTCCCGATGCTCGGCACGCCGGTCATGGTCATGGTGGCGGACGGCGCGCGGCTCGCCACGATCCGGGAGCGTGCCGCCACGCGGAACCTGCGCATCGGCGTGTACACGGCCGACCTGTTCGCGACGGGCAACGACGTCGACAACCGCGCCGCCGTCGCGGGCGTGCCCACGGAGAAGCTCGACCTGGTCGGCGTGGCCGTCGCGGGCGAGCGACGCGTGGTGGACAAGGTGGTCAAGGGCGCACGTCTGCACCCCTGACGGTTCAGGACACGAGCAGCACGTGCAGCGTGCGCGGCCCGTGCACGCCCTCGACGCGGTCGAGCTCGATGTCGCTCGTCGCGCTCGGGCCGCTGATCCACGTCTGCGGCCTGCCGGGGTGCTCGCCGAGCAGCCGGACCGCCTCCGGCACGGTCTGCACCACCTGGTCGGTCCGCACGACGCACACGTGGACGTCGGGCACCAGGGAGATCGCGCGGCGTCCCTGGTCCGGCTCCGCGTCGAGCACGATGGTGCCGGTCTCGGCCACGGCCACGCGCGCGGCCGTGACGACGGCGCACGCCCCGTCGAGCTCGGTGGCGGTCAGGGGCTCGTCGCGGGCGTCGGCCCGGACGTCGTCGCCGGACAGGCCCGCGAGCCAGGCGCGGTCCAGGCCGTCCGGCACGACGACGGACCCCGGCGCCGGGCGGGCGGCGGCCCGGTGGCTGTCGTCGGCGTCGGCGGCGGCCACCGTGCGCACCTCCTCGACCAGCCGCGCGACGACGTCCGCGACCTCGGCGCCGGCGACCCGGTGCACGTGCGCCCGGTAGTCGACGAGCCGGTCGACCAGCAGCTCCAGCACCGGCTCCGAGCCCGGGGCGTGCTCGCCGGCCGGCCGGTACCCGCGGGGCACGACGGCGGGCGCCGGGGCGGCGTCCGTGCCGCGCCCGAGCGCCTCCCGCACCCGGGCCAGGACCTCGGTCCGTGCGTCGCTCATCGCTCGCCCTCCTGCCGCGTCCCGGCCCGGCGCTCCCTGGCCGCCCACCAGTCGTGGAACGTCTGCCGCGGCGGCTCCGGCAGGTCGCGGGACCGCGTCCACAGCGAGCCCGGGAACGGCAGCCGCCGGATCACGCCGTGCCGCGCGATCGCGCGCAGCGCCCGGGGGAGCCGGGCAGCGCGACGGAACCGGCCGCCGTCGGCCATCGCGTACGAGGCCGCCTTCATGGCGGCCTGCCAGACCCGGTCGGCCGTGTCGGGCGCGGCGCCGGAGAGCTCGACCTCGCGGGCGCGCAGCTCCACGAGGATCGAGGGGATGTCGATCTTCACCGGGCACACCTGGTAGCACGCGCCGCACAGGGTCGAGGCGTACGGCAGGTCGGACTTCTCGCCGGTGAGCTGCGGCGTGAGGATGGCGCCGATCGGGCCCGGGTAGACCGAGCCGTAGGCGTGCCCGCCCACCCGCTCGTACACGGGGCACACGTTGAGGCAGGCCGAGCAGCGGATGCAGTGCAGGGCGGATCGCCCGGCCTCGTCGGCGAGGACCTTCGTGCGGCCGTTGTCGAGCAGCACGAGGTGGAACTCCTGCGGGCCGTCGCCCGGCGTCACGCCCGTCCACAGGGACGTGTACGGGTTCATCCGCTCGCCCGTCGAGGAGCGCGGCAGGAGCTGGAGGAACACCTCGAGGTCGTCGAAGGTCGGCACCAGCTTCTCGATCCCCATCACGGTGACCAGCGTCTCGGGCAGCGTGAGGCACATGCGGCCGTTGCCCTCCGACTCGACGACGGCCAGCGTGCCGGTGTCGGCGACGGCGAAGTTGGCGCCGCTGACCGCGACCTTCGCCGAGAGGAACTTGCGCCGCAGGTGCGCACGTGCCGCCATCGCGAGCTCGCGCGGCACGTCGGTGAGGTCGGGCGGCGCGTCGGCCATGCGCTCGAGGAAGATGTCGCGGATCTCGGTGCGGTTGCGGTGGATGGCGGGCACGAGGATGTGCGACGGCATGTCGTCGGCGAGCTGCACGATGAGCTCGGCGAGGTCCGTCTCGACGGCCGCGACCCCCTCCTCGGCCAGCGCCTCGTTGAGCCCGATCTCCTGGGTCGCCATCGACTTGACCTTGACGACCTCGTCGGTCTCCTTGGCGCGCACGATGCCGGCGACGATCCGGTTGGCCTCCGCCGCGTCCCGCGCCCAGTGCACGACGCCGCCGCGGGCGGTGACGTTGCGCTCGAGCTCCTCGAGCAGCTCGGGCAGGCGGGTCATGACGTCGGTCTTGAGCGCCGACCCGGCGTCGCGCAGGGCTTCCCAGTCCGGCACCTCGCCGACGACGCGGGCGCGCTTGGCCCGGATCGTCGAGGTCGCGTTGCCGAGGTTGCGGCGCAGCTGCTCGTCGGCGAGCGCGGTGCGGGCGGCGTCGGGAAAGGTCGCGCCCCAGTGCAGCGGGTCGTCCGGGCGGCCGACGCCGGACACGGTCGCCGGCGCACCGGCGTCGGGCATGCCGAGGAACGTGCTCATCGGGCCACCTCCTGCCGGCCGTCGGCCGCGCCGGGCACGACGGGCGCCTCACGCGTCGAGACGAGGATCTCCGCGAGGTGCATGGGCCGCACCCCGGAAGCCGTGCGCGTGAGCCCGCCGCCGATGTGCATGAGGCAGGACCAGTCGCCCGCCGTGAGCACCTCTGCCCCGGTGTCGAGCACGTGCCCCACCTTGTCCTGCAGCATCGCGGCCGAGGTGTCCGCGTTCTTCAGCGAGAACGTGCCGCCGAACCCGCAGCACCCCTCGGCCTGCTCGAGCGGCACGAGCTCCAGGTCGTCGACCGCCCGCAGCAGCCGCTCGGGCCGGTCGCCCACGCCGAGCATGCGCAGCGAGTGGCACGTGGGGTGGTAGGTGACGCGGTGCGGGAACCACGCGCCGACGTCGGTCACACCGAGCACGTCGACCAGCAGCTCCGACAGCTCGTAGGTGCGCCCGGCGACGGCGCTCGCGGTGCGCGCCTCGGCGTCGAGGCCCGCGCGCTCCAGCACCATCCGCTGCTGGTGCCGGATCGACCCCGTGCACGAGCCGGACGGCACCACGACGGCGTCCCACTCGCCGTCGGCCACCGGGGCGAAGGTGCGCACGTGGTTGCGGACGACGGGCACGGCGTCGGCGAGGTAGCCGGTGTTCACGTGCATCTGGCCGCAGCAGGCCTGACCCGGCGGGAAGACGACCTCGTGGCCCAGCCGCTCGAGCAGCGTGACGACGGCGCGGGGGGCCTGCGGGAACATCGCGTCGGCGATGCAGGTGGCGGCGAGGGCGATCCGCATGAGGTCTCTCCTCCGAGGCATTCGGGGGCTGAGTGGTCTGACCTCACAGTACCCCACTGTGGACAGACCACACCCGTACGATGGCGCGGTGAGAACCCACGAGCGCGTCCTGGAGCGCATCGAGCAGGGACTCGCCGCGGGCACCTGGTCCCTCGGCGACCGCCTGCCGCCGGAGCGCGCGCTGGCCGAGGAGCTCGGCGTCTCCCGCCCCTCGGTGCGCGAGGCGATCCGCATCCTCGAGGCCATGGGCATCGTGCGCACGGCGGTCGGCTCGGGCCCCGCCGCCGGGGCGACGGTCATCGACCGGCCCGCGGCCGGTCTGGGGGCGGCGGTGCGCCTGCACGTCGCCTCCGGCACCCTCCCGGTGGCCGACGTCGTGGCCACGCGCGTGCTGCTCGAGACGGGGGCCGTGCGCGCCGCGGCGTCCGCCCGCCCGGACGAGGCCGCCCTGGGACCGCTGCGCAGGCACCTCGCGGCGATGGCCCGGCCGGGCCTCGGCGTCGGCGAGTTCCTGCAGCGTGACCAGGACCTGCACCTGGGCCTCGCACGGCTGGGCGGCAACCAGCTCGTCGAGGCGATCCTCGGCGGCATGCGCTCGGCCGTGGCCTCCTACGTGGCCGCGGGCGCGGGCGCTGTGCCGGACTGGTCCCGGACGGCGGCGCGCCTCTGCGCGGAGCACGAGGGGATCGTCGACGCCGTCGCGCGGCACGACGGCGAGACGGCCGCCCGGCTGACCCGCGAGCACATCGAGGGCTTCTACCGCGAGGCGGGGCTCGGCGGGCGCTGACCCGCGCCGTCCTCCTGCACGCGGGTGGTCGCCTCGATGACGGTGCGGCACGGGTCCTCCTGCGTGCCCGTGCCGCGCGCGGCCTGCTCGAGCAGGGTGCGCAGCTGGGCGCGCTGCGCGGGCTCGAGGCCGGTCAGCAGCTCGTCCTCCGCCGCGGCGACCCGGGCCTCGGTCGCGGCGAGCACCTCGCGGCCGCGCTCGGTGGCCACGACGCGGCGCGCACGGCGGTCGGCCGGGTCGAGCCTGCGCTCGACGAGCCCGCACTCCTCGAACGCGTCGAGCAGGTACGTCATCACGGTCCGGTCGATGCGCAGCGTGCTCGCGAGCGCGGCCTGGCTGGGCAGGTCGCCGTGCACCACCGCGGTGAGGAGCTGGTAGCCGCGCGTGCCCTGCGGCAGGTCGTCGGCCGCCGCGCCGACCCGCTCGCTCCACTCGTGCAGCAGCGTGGCGAGCGACCAGCCGAACCGCGAGTGCTCGGCCGTCCCCGACGGGGTGGGCGGCGTCGTCATGGCCCCATCCTACGGGAATGTGCTGGATGGCAGAAGAGTTGTGAGTAATATCGTCTGCTGGACAGACGATCTGCCGCGAGGCAGCCCACGACGCGAGGACGGCTGGCGCATGACCGACTACGGGCACGACCTGCTCTTCGGCACCTTCATCACCCCGGCGGCCGGCGACCCGCAGCGCACGGTCGCCCTGGCCCGGCTCTCCGAGGAGCTCGGCCTCGACCTGGTGACGTTCCAGGACCACCCGTACCAACCGGCGTTCCTGGACACGTGGACCCTCATGACCTGGGTGGCCGCGCAGACCGAGCGCATCCACCTGTCGGCCAACGTGCTCAACATGGGCGTCCGCATGCCCGCGCACGTGGCACGCTCCGCGGCGTCCCTGGACCTGCTCAGCGGCGGCCGGTTCGAGCTCGGGCTCGGGTCCGGCGGGTTCAACGAGGCGGCCGTCGCCATGGGCGCCCAGCGCCGCACCGCGGCCGAGAGCGTCACGGCCCTCGAGGAGGCCCTCGAGATCATCCGCGGCGTCTGGGACACCGCCGACCGCACCCCGCTGCGGGTGCACGGGCAGTTCCACCAGGTCGACGGCGCCAAGCGCGGCCCGGCACCCGCGCACGACATGCCGATCTGGCTCGGCGCCTACAAGCCGCGCATGCTGCGGATCACCGGGGCGAAGGCCGACGGCTGGCTGCCCTCGCTGTCCTACCTCGACGGCGGGCTCGCGCGCGGCAACGCGATCATCGACGAGGCGGCGGCGGAGGCCGGGCGCTCGCCGAGCGCGGTGCGCCGCCTGCTCAACCTCGGCGGTGCCATCACCGACCGGTCGTCGGGCCCGATGCAGGGCCCCGTGAGCCAGTGGGTCGAGGAGCTGACCCGCCTGGCGCTCGAGGACGGCGTCAGCGGGTTCGTCGCCACGAGCGACGACCCCGACCAGATGCGGGCGTTCGCGCTCGAGGTCGCGCCCGCGGTGCGCGAGGCGGTCGGCGCCGAGCGGCGGTCCGCCGGCACCGTGCCCGCCGCGGCCCGGAGGGGCACCGCCGCGCTCGCGGCACGACGCCCCGGCATCGACTACGGCTCGTTGCCGCCCGAGCTGGCCGCGGGCGCCGTCGAACCGGGCGACAGTGGGTACGGCGCCGTGCGGCACACCTACCTGCGGTCGGGTGCGCCGGGCCTCGTGCTGCGCCCGCGCGGCGTCGACGAGGTCGTCTCCGGCCTCGCCTGGGCGCAGCAGCAGGACGTCGAGCTCGCCGTCCGCTCCGCCGGGCACGGTATCTCGGGCCGTTCGACCAACGACGGCGGCGTGGTGCTCAGCCTGCGCGGGCTGCGCTCCGTCGAGGTGGTCGACGAGGCCACGCGCCGCGTGCGCATCGGCGCGGGCGCCACGTGGGGCGAGGTGGCGGCGGCGCTCGCACCGCGCGGCTGGGCGATCACCTCGGGCGACCACGGCGGCGTGGGCGTGGGCGGGCTCGGCACGACGGGCGGCATCGGGTTCCTCGGCCGCCTCCAGGGCCTGACCATCGACCGCGTGGTCGCAGCGGAGATGGTCACGGCCGACGGGCGGGTGCTCCACGCCTCGCGTGACGAGCACCCCGACCTGTTCTGGGCGCTGCGGGGCGCGGGCGGGAACATGGGCGTCGTCACCTGGCTCGAGATCGAGGCGGGCGCCGTGGGCGACGTCGTCTTCTCGCAGATGACCCTCGACGCGACCGACACGGCGGGGCTGCTGGAGTCCTGGGGCTCGGCGGTCGAGGCGGCGCCGCGTGGTCTCACGTCGTTCATGATCCTGGGCCGGGGGCGCGGCGGGCAGCCGCCCGTGGCGCAGCTGCTCACGATGATCGCCGCCGAGGGCGGCGACGCCGACCCGGACGACGCGATCACGCAGCTCGAGCGGCTCGCCGACGCGGGTCCGCTGCTCGGTCACCAGGCCCAGCTCGTGCCCTACTCGGCCGTGGTACGTCGTGAGGAGGCGCACCACTCGGGCGGTGGCGACCCGTCGGCCCGGTCCGGCCTGCTCACGCACCTCGACCAGGGCACGAGCCGCGCGGTCGAGCGGCTGCTCGCCTCGGGCGAGTCGTACTTCACGGGGATCCGGGCCACGGGCGGCGCCGCGCACGACGTCGCGCCCGACGCCACGGCCTACGCGCACCGGCACCAGAGCTTCGCGCTGTCCGCGCTCGGGGCGGACCAGGGGCGGCTCAACGAGGTGTGGGACGCCGAGATCGGCCCCGTGATGGACGGCTCCTACCTCTCGTTCGACACCGACGACCGGCCCGAACGGCTGCTCGAGGCGTTCCCCGAGCCGACGCTCTCGCGGCTGCGGGCCGTGAAGGCCACGTACGATCCGTCGAACGTGTTCCGGACGAACTTCCCGATCCCGCCGGCGGAGGGCTGAGCGTCGGCCGGACCTGTGGAAAACTCCCCGGCGGTGTCGGTGACGGTCCGTAGGTTCGACGCGTTCGCACCGGACAGTCACGACACAGCAGGGGGACGCATGAACCTTGTCGCCGCCTCGCGCCTGGCGCGCGAGCTCATGGACCAGCACGGCCTGAAGGCCTGGACCTTCGAGTTCGACGACGCCGTGCGGCGCGCCGGGATGTGCAATTACCGCGCGCAGCAGATCAGCCTGTCGGCGCCGCTGACCCGCATCCACGACGAGCAGGAGGTGCGGGAGACGATCCTGCACGAGGTCGCGCACGCGCTCGCGGGGCCGGCCGCCAAGCACGGACCGGTGTGGCGCGAGGTGGCGGTCCGCATCGGCAGCTCGGGGCGGCGGTGCGTCGACCCGTCGGCGCCGACCATCGACGGGCCGTGGGTCGGCGCCTGCCCCGCGGGGCACCGCACGACGCGGTTCCGCCGGCCCTCCGGCCTCATGTCCTGCCGCCGCTGCGCGCCGCGGTTCGCGCTCGCGCACCTCGTCGCGTGGACCTACAAGGGCCGCAACGCCGCGATGGGGGAGCGGTACGACGCGCAGCTGCGCGGCGCGGCCCGCGAGGTCGGTGCCGTCCCGCGCACCGGTCCAGGTGCCGAGGAGCGGATCGCGCGGGCCGCGCGCGAACGTGTTCCTGGTCTCACCGTCGAACCCTTCGACCTGGGAGCGCTACGTTGACCTCATGGTTACGTCGCCCGTACTGACCCACCCCGCCGGTGCCGCCGGCTCCCGCATCGTCGGCCTGGGACACCACCAGCCGGCGAAGACCCTCACCAACGAGGACATCGCCCGGCTGGTCGAGACCAACGACGAGTGGATCCGGTCCCGCACCGGCATCGTCACGCGGCACGTGGCCGCCGACGACGTCACGGTCGCCGACATGGCCACCGCGGCGGCCGAGCACGCGCTCGCGGACGCCGGCGTGGCGGCCGACACGGTCGACCTCGTGGTCGTCGCGACCACCACGGCGGAGGACCGGTCGCCGAACACGGCGGGCCGGGTCGCGTACGCGCTGCGCACGGGCGTGCAGCCCGGCGCCTCCACGCCCGAGGGCGAGGAGGCGCCGGACCTGCGGGGGCTCGTCGGGCCCGCCGCGCTGGACGTCAACACCGCGTGCTCGGGGTTCGCGCACGCCGTCGGCCTGGCCGACCAGGCGATCCGCGCCGGCTCCGCGCGCACGGCCGTGGTGATCGGCGCCGAGAAGCTCACGGCGTACACCGACTGGACGGACCGCTCGACGTGCATCCTGACCGCCGACGGCGCGGGCGCCGCGGTGCTCCAGGCCGCCGACACCCCGGGCGTCGGACCGGTCACGTGGGGCACCGAGCCGGAGCTGACGCCCGCCGTGCGGATCGAGGTGCCGGAGGTGAAGTTCCAGCAGGACGGCCGTGCCGTGTTCAAGTGGGCGATCACCCGGGCCGCCGACCGCGCGCGGGACATCGTGGACCGCTCGGGCCTGAGCCTCGACGACATCGAGGTGCTCGTCGCCCACCAGGCCAACCTGCGGATCATCGAGCCGCTCGCCAAGGCGCTCGGTCTCGAGGGCAAGGTCGTGGTCACAGACATCACGGAGTCGGGCAACACGTCCGCCGCATCGATCCCGCTGGGGCTGTCCAAGTGGTGGCACGCGGGCAAGATCCCCGCGGGCGTGCCCGCGCTGCTCTTCGGCTTCGGCGGCGGCTTCGCCTGGGCGGGCCAGGTGGCCCTGACCCCGGAACGCTGACCCGCCCGCCCTCTCGCCGAGGTAGTCATGTGGCGAGGTAGTCATGTGGCGAGGTAGTCACGTGGCCAGGTAGTCACGTGACGAGGTAGTCGTCCGGCTGGCGACTCCGGCGTGCCGGCTCATGGACAGCGCTTTCCGGGCGTCGTATCGTTGCGGCGACGTCGACGACGACCGAAGGAGCTCACCACCGATGCCCGAGCCGACCCCCGCGCCGACCCCCGGCCCCACCACCGAGCCGATCACCGGTCCCACCTCGGCACCCGTGCCGCCATCGGGCCCGCTCCCCGAGCAGCGTCGCCGGTACGCCGTCGTCGGCACCGGGCACCGCGCCTCGATGTACGTCGACGCGCTGATCGGGACACACGCGCCCGACGGCGAGATCGTCGCCTGGGTCGAGCCCAACCCCGTGCGTGCGGCCGCCTACGAGGCCCGTGTCGCCGCGGTGCTCGGCGGGACCCGGCCCGTCTACCACCCTGACGACCTCGAGAAGGCGCTCGACGAGCAGGCGGTCGACCGGGTGATTGTCACGTCCGTCGACCGGACGCACGCCGACCTGGTCACCCGTGCCCTGCGCGCGGGCGCCGACGTCGTCGTCGAGAAGCCGATCGCGGCGCACCCGGAGCAGGCCCGGCAGATCGTCGACGCCGTCGCCGAGACCGGCCGTGACCTCGTCACGACGTTCAACTACCGCTACTCGCCGCGCAACAGCGCGCTGCGCGAGGTCGTCGCGAGCGGTGAGATCGGCCGCGTGCTGTCGGTCCACTTCGACTGGGCCCTCGACACCGTGCACGGCGCCGACTACTTCCGCCGCTGGCACCGCGAGAAGGTCAACAACGGCGGCTTGCTCGTGCACAAGTCGAGCCACCACTTCGACCTCGTCAACTGGTGGATCGACGGCGTGCCGGAGCGGGTCTTCGCGTCGGGCGGGCGGCGCTTCTACGGCGACGACGGCGCGCACGAGACCGGCTACGAGCCCACCGACGCCGAACGCGCGCTGACCGAGCGCGGCATCGACCCGTGGTCGCTGTCGGTCGAGAAGAACGAGTGGCTGTCCACGCTGTACGGTTCCGAGGCCCAGGCCGTGGACGGCTACGTGCGGAACCGGTCCGTGTTCGACCCGGGCATCACCACGGAGGACACGCTCGGGCTCGTGGTCGAGTACGCGGGCGGCGCCCTCATGACGTACTCGCTCACGGCGCACTCGCCGTGGGAGGGGTACCGCGTGGTGGTCAACGGGACGCGTGGACGGGCGGAGCTCGAGGTCGTCGAGCGTGGCTCGGTCGAGTTCGGCGAGGACGGCGTCGCGATCCTCGACCCCAGTCTCACGGAGGTGTTCGAGCACGATCCCGTGCGGCCGACGGGCGAGCGGCTCGTCGTCCAGCGGCACTGGGAGCGCGCCGAGGAGCGGCCGATCGTGCGCGGCGGCGGCGGTCACGGAGGCGGCGACGCCCTCCTGCTGGCCGACGTCTTCGCGCCGTCCGCCGAGCGCGACCCGCTGGCCCGCGCGGCCGGCTACGTCGACGGCGTCCGCGCGTCGTCGGTGGGCTACGCGGGCAACCGCTCGCTGGAGACCGGCGCCCCGGTCCGTATCGCCGATCTGTCCCTGGGCATCTGACCTCGCGGTGCCGAGGTAGTCACCTGGCGAGGTAGTCACGACTACCTCGCCCCGTGACTACCTCGCCACGTGACTACCTCGCCACGTGACTACCTCGGCAGGGCGCCGATGGTGATCAGCACCGGGACGCACAGCGCCGTCGTCCAGACGGTCGCGCGCGCCGCGACACCGTCGAACACCCCGTAGCGCGTCGCGTACGTCGTGACGTTCACCGCCGTGGGCAGCGCCGCCATCGTCACCACGAGGGCGAGCGCCGTGCCGTCCAGGCCCAGCGCCGAGCCCAGCGCCCAGGCCGCCAGCGGGTGCAGCAGGTTGCGCACCAGGACGGCGAGCACGATCACGCGGCTCACCGGCCACCGGGAACCGGACGCGCTGAGGTCGGCGGGCGGGAGCGGCACGGCGAGCGTCATGCCGAACGTCAGCAGGCCGAGCGGCGGCGCGGCGGCGCCGATCAGGTCGAACGGCAGCAGCACGACGTCGGGCAGGTGCGCGCCCGTCAGCTCGCTCCCCACCGCCACGAGCAGGCCGGCGACCGTACCCACCGTGATCGGGTTCCGGAACGCGGCGAGCAGCACGTGCCCGAGCGACCGCACGCCCGACGGCGCCGGCGCGCGTCCCGTGGCCCGGTCGAGCACCGACAGCGCGAGCGGCGCGAGCACGAGGAGCTGGAACAGCAGGGTCGGTACGACGGCGAGCGCGTCGTCGAACAGGTAGACCGCGAGCGGGATGCCGATGTTGCCGCCGTTGACGTACACGGCGGCCAGCGTGGTGACGGCGGCCGGGCCGGCGGGCAGGCGCAGGAGCCACCGGGCCACCACCGCGGTGACGAGGCCGAGCGCGCCGGTCGTCGCCCAGGTGACGGCGGCGCCACGCGAGAGCACGTGCGCGAGGTCGGTCGAGGCGAGCGTCGAGAACATCAGCGCGGGCGCGCAGATCGTGAAGGACAGCGTGGCGAGCACGTGCCGGGCGCCCGCGCCGTCGTCAGGGGTGTTGGCACCGCCCGGCAGGCCGCGCCTCGCGAGCAGGCCCGTGCGCTGGACCACCCCACCGAGGGCGACCACGCACGCCATCGCACCGATGGCGGTCAGGACGGGGAGCACGCACGCACCCTGTCACGTCCCGCGCGCGGGCGCGGCGAGCGTCCACGGGGCACCGAGCTCCGTGAAGGTCCGCTGCTCGCGCGCCGCGCGCTCGCACCACGCGGCGACGTCGCGCACCACGGGATGCCGCGTGTCGCCGGCGGGGTTGCCGGGTCCGGCGGCCTCGGCGCCCTCGTCCACCCAGTCGACGAAGGCGTCGGCGACCGGTGCGGGGTCGGGTGCCGCGCGGACGGCGTCGAGCACGCGCATGAACGCGCCGGTGTCCCGCACGTCGCACAGCAGGGGCTCGCCGGACCGGGCGCGCAGCAGGTTCTCCAGGAGGCCCGTGCGCCCGTACCGCTTCTCCGCCGTCACGCGCCCCGAGCGCAGCCGCACGAGGTCGTGCTCGTACTCGAGCTCGATCTCGCCGCCCGTGCCCTGCACGATCACGCGCGCGGGCGTGCGCCGCGCCGCGCAGAGCGTCAGCCCGAACCCGTAGCGGGTGCCGCCCGTGCCGACGACGCGCAGCGACGACGTGTCGTCGGCCTCGATCGGGTTGGCGCGCCACAGGTCGGTGTGCACCGAGGCGACGTCGGTCGCGGCCCGCGCGCCGCCCACCCACAGCGCCGAGGCGACGGCGTGCGCGAGCGGGTTGGTCACGACGCCGTCCACGACGGCGCGGTCGCCGAGGCGCCGCCTGCCCGCCCACGGCGAGCGCCCCCAGTATGCCGCCGTGCGGACCCACGTGCCGACCGCGCCGACGCCGGTGACCCGGCCGATCTCGCCGCGCGCGACCATGTCGGCGACGGCGGGCAGCGCGTGCGAGCCGAAGGTCTGGAACCCGACCTGGCACAGGCGCCCGGTGCGCTCGGCGACGGCGACGAGCTCGCCGTGCTCGGCCAGCGACGCGGCGGTCGGCTTCTCGAGCAGCACGTCGATGCCCGCCTCCATGGCGGCGCGCGCGAGCGGCAGGTGCGTGTGGATCGGCGTGGCCAGCACGACGACGTCGGGCAGGGCCGCCGGTCCCGCCGAGAGCAGGTCGCCGAGCGTCGCGAACCACGGGACGTCCGCGGCCGCGGGCTCTCGCGGGTCGACGACGGCGCTCAGCCGCGCCAGCCCCCGCGACGCCAGCTCGGCCAGCGTGCGCAGGTGCGAGGCCCCGTGCCCGTGGATGCCGACGACGGCGACCCGCGGTGCGCTCACCGGCGGCCGCCCGCGACGGCGGAGACGCCCGTGAGCCGCCCGGCCAGCGCGGCGGCCTGCTCGCCCGTGAGCGCCGCGTCGAGCAGCGCGGCCGACAGGTCGAGCCGCACGGTGCCGCCGTCGGGCACGAGCAGGGGTGCGTCCCAGGCGAGCGCCGGGCACGCGCCCGGGTACTCGGCCGACCGCAGGAACCACGGCCGCACCTGCCCGGGCTGGACGAGCAGCAGCGTCGTGGACCGGCCGCCCTGGCGCTGCACGAACGCGACCCAGGGCGACGTGCTGCCGTGCGCACGGGTCTCGCCGGTGCCCGCGGCGGAGAGCACGGTGGTGCTCTCGGCGATCGGCAGCCGCCAGAACAGGCCGCCGTAGCCGGCGCCCGGCCGGCCGTTGGTGGCGGGGGAGCGGATCTCGAGCGGGTCGTGCTCGGCGTGCAGGGTCGAGCGCCAGTCGAGCACCCAGCCGGCCGGGGCGTCCGCGGTCGCGGACAGCAGGCGGGCGGTCAACAGGCGGTCCTCGCGGAGCTGCGGGACGCCGTGCTCGTCGGACCACAGCACGTCCTCGACGAGGGTCCCGGCGTCGGCCTCCACGCGCGCGCCGCGCGAGACCTGCCGCCCGTGGTTCTTCAGCAGCGTCGGGCCGACGTCCTCGATGAACGTGCGGCCGCCCCAGTGGCTCGTGCCGTTCACGTCGGGCACCGCGATGCCGACGCCGTAGTGGTGCCGGTGGTCCACGGGGCTGACGTCGGTGAGCGGAACGCCCCCGAGGGTGTGCACGGGGTGCAGGTAGGGGCGGCGCGCGTGCACCTGCGGCATGCGGTCGCCGGGGTCGTGGCGCGCGAGCTCGACGTCGTCGCCGCCGATCAGCACGATCGCGTCGCCGTCGGCCGCCGGGAGGCGCCATACGGGCGCCGTCGTGACGGCCGGTGCGGTCCGGGCGGGCTCGGGGCGGTCGGCGGGCACGCCGTCGTCGGTCACGTGCACGCGCTCGGGGCCCTGCGGCACGGGCCCGGTGCTGCCGCGCACCTCGAGGCTCGGCGTGAACCGGGCGGAGCGGGCGGGGTGGGCGTCGTCGTCGATCACGGCGTGCAGCTCCCTCCAGGCGTGCCGGCCGAGCTCGGCCTGCGGCACGGCGACGGTGGTCAGGGCGGGCGTGGCGTAGCGGGACAGCTCGATGTCGTCGAACCCGGCGACGGAGATGTCGGCCGGGACGGCGACCCCCGCCTCGTTGAGTCCGGCGAGCAGGCCGAACGCCACGAGGTCGTTGAAGGCGACGGCGGCCGTGGCGCGCGTGGCGAGCACGGCGGGCGCCGCGGCGTGGCCGGCCTGGATGTCCGGCCCGGCGGGCAGGTCGACGATCTCGAGGTCGGTGTGCTGCTCACGGGCCCGGGCCAGCCCGGCCCGGCGCATCTCGTCCGACGCGCTGCGCACGGGGCCACCGAGGTAGACCAGGCGGCGGTGCCCGAGGGCCACGAGGTGCTCGACCACCTGGAGCGCGGCGTCCTCGTAGTCGACGACGAGGCTCGGCGCCGCGCCGCCGGCGTCGCGGTTGACCAGGACGACGGGCTCGACGTCGGCGACCAGCGCGGCGAGCTCGGCGTCGCCGATGCGGGGCGAGACGAGCACGAGCGCGTCGCAGCGCATCCGCGCCTCGAGCGCGATGGCGCCCTCCTGCTGGTCGTCCTCCGCGGTGTCCGCGACGAGCACGCGGTAGCCGTCCTCGGCCGCACCAGCCATGACGCCGCGCAGGATCTGCTGGAACACCGGGTTGCCGAGGTCGGGCACCACGAGCGCGACGGTCTGGGTGCGACCGAGCGCGAGGCTGCGCGCGGCGTTGCTGGGGCGGTAGCTGAGGGCCGCGGCGGCGTCGCGCACGCGCTCGGCGATCGCGGCGTCGACCGTGCTGCGGCCGTTCATGACGCGCGAGACGGTCGCCCGGGAGACCCCGGCGGCGGCCGCGACGTCGCCGATCGTGGCGACCCGGCGCTGACCGGGGCGCTGACCTGCGTCCCGTGGGCTGCGGCTGACCATCTGCACTCCGTCCGTCACGTGTCCGGCCGACGGCGCGGGCGTGGCGCCGTCGTTGGCGTCGCGCGGGCCGGTACCGGTTTCCCGAGGTGACGGTACACCATGGGAAACCGGTTCCTCATGTGGTACGTTCCTCCACCAGAGACCGGTTTCTCACCGAGGAGGGCCGGGGGTCGACGACGATCCGGAGGACTACGCGATGCGCCATCCGACCAGTGCTCCTGCCCGCGCGGGGGTGGTCCCGTGTCAGTGATCCAGGCGCTCTCCCGCACGCGGCAGGAGGTCAGTCCGCGCAGGAAGGGGGACGGCCGCTGGGCGCTGTTCTTCCTCGCGCCGTGGTTCGTGGGGCTCGTGCTCGTCACGGCAGGCCCGATGGGTGCGTCGCTCTACCTGTCGTTCACCGACTACGACCTGCTCTCGCCGCCGGAGTGGGTCGGCCTGGACAACTTCACGCGGATGTTCGCCGACCCGCGGTTCCTCAGCTCGCTCGGCGTGACGTTCACCTACGTGCTCGTGTCGGTGCCGCTGCAGCTCGCCGCCGCGCTGGGCCTCGCGCTGCTGCTCGACAAGGGGCTGCGCGGCCTGGCGCTCTACCGCTCGGTCTACTACCTGCCCTCGCTGCTGGGCGGCTCGGTCGCCATCGCGATCCTGTGGCGGCAGATCTTCGGCGCCGACGGCCTGGTCAACCAGGTGCTGGGCCTGTTCGGGGTGTCGGGGCACGGCTGGGTGTCCCACCCCGACTACGCGCTCGGCACGCTCATGGCGCTCAACGTCTGGACGTTCGGCGCGCCGATGGTCATCTTCCTCGCGGGCCTGCGGCAGATCCCGCAGATGTACTACGAGGCCGCCGCCATCGACGGCGCCGGCCGGTGGCGTCAGTTCCGCTCCATCACGCTGCCGCTGCTCACGCCGATCGTGTTCTTCAACCTCGTGCTGCAGCTCATCGAGGCGTTCCAGTCGTTCACGCGGGCGTTCGTCGTCAGCGGCGGCAACGGCGGCCCGTCGGACTCGACGCTGCTGTACACGCTCTACCTCTACCTCAAGGGGTTCGGCTCGCTCGACATGGGCTACGCCTCGGCCATGGCCTGGTTCCTGCTGCTGATCATCGGCGGCATGACGGTCGTCAACTTCCTCGCCTCCAAGTACTGGGTCTTCTACGATGACTGACGCCTCGACCACCGCACAGACCGTCCCGGCACCGGCCGCCGCGGCACCGTCGTCGTCCGCCGGGCGTGCCGCGCCCGGGCCGGCGAGGGGCACCGCCGTCCGCCCGCGCGGCCCGCGCCTGCGGGCCCGGGTGGGCGCCGTGCTCAAGCACGCGGGCCTCATCGCCTTCGGGTTCGTGATGCTGTACCCGCTGCTGTGGATGGTGGCCAGCTCGTTCAAGCCGAACGCGCTCATCTTCCGCGAGCCGGGCCTCATCCCGACCGAGATCGACCTGACCAACTACACCGACGGCTGGAACGCGCTGCTGCACCCGTTCAGCCACTACCTCGTCAACTCGGCGCTCGTCGTGCTGGGGTCGCTGCTCGGCAACCTCGTCTCGTGCTCGATGGCGGCCTACGCCTTCGCGCGGCTGGAGTTCCGGGGCCGCAGGCTGTGGTTCGCGATCATGCTCATGTCGATCATGCTGCCGATCCACGTCGTGATCGTGCCGCAGTACGTGCTGTTCTCCCAGCTCGAGTGGATCAACACGTTCCTGCCGCTCATCGTGCCCAAGCTGCTGGCCACCGACGCGTTCTTCATCTTCCTCATGGTCCAGTTCTTCCGTGGCATCCCGCGCGAGCTGGACGAGGCCGCGACGCTCGACGGTGCGAACCACCTGCGCATCTACCTGCAGATCATGCTGCCGCTGTCGGTGCCCGCGCTGGCCACCACCGCGATCTTCACCTTCATCTGGACCTGGAACGACTTCTTCAGCCAGCTGATCTTCCTCACGCGGCCCGAGATGTACACGGTGCCGATCGCTCTGCGCACGTTCGTCGACGCGACGGGCGAGAGCTCGTGGGGGTCCCTGTTCGCCATGTCGATCGTGTCGCTGGTCCCCGTCTTCATCGCCTTCCTGTTCGGGCAGAAGTACCTGGTCAAGGGCATCGCGACCACCGGCATCAAGTAGTCACCGACGAGACGACGACGTCACCGAAGGAGAGAGCACATGAGCATCACCGGAACGGCACGGTCCCCACGGCGCGGCAGGACGCGCGCCGTCCCCGCGGCGGGCGTCGCGGCGCTCGCCCTGACCCTCGCGGCCTGCGGCGGGGGCGACTCCGGCCTGGGCGGGGGCGGTGACGTGGCGCCGCCGGAGGCGCAGGACTGCCCCTGCGAGATCCGGTTCGCCTGGTGGGGCTCCGACACCCGCCACGAGTCCACGCAGCAGATCATCGACGCGTTCGAGGCCGAGAACCCCGACATCACCGTGGTCCCCGACTTCACCGACTGGGACGGCTACTGGGACAAGCTCGCGACGTCGGTCGCGGCCGGCGACACCCCCGACGTCATCACCCAGGAGGAGCGCTACATCTCCGACTACGCGACGAAGAACGTGCTCGCGGACATGAGCGAGCTCGAGATCGACACCACGAAGGTCGACGACGCGGTGCTGGCGGGCGGCCAGATCGACGGCGCGCAGTACGGCATCCCGACGGGCATCAATGCGTACGCGATGGTGGCGGACCCGGAGATCTTCGCCGACGCCGGCGTCGAGCTGCCGGACGACGAGAGCTGGACCTGGGAGGACTACGTCAGCACGGCGAACGCCGTCGCGAAGGGGGCGGGCGACGGCGTCTGGGGCACGCAGGACTACGGCTTCAACGAGGCGGGCCTCAACGTCATGGCGCGGCAGCGCGGCGAGGCGCTGTTCACTCCCGAGGGCGAGCTGGGCGTCTCCGAGGAGACGGTCGCGGACTTCTTCCAGGTGTCGCTCGACCTCATGGCGGGCGGCGGGCAGCCGGACGCCTCGCGCACGGTCGAGTACCAGGCGGCGGGCCCGGAGGGCGGCCTGCTCGGCACGAACCAGGGTGCGATGGGCGTCTGGTGGACGAACCAGCTCGGCGCCCTGTCCGAGTCCTCCGGCCACGAGCTCGAGCTGCTGCGGCTGCCGGGCGAGTCCGAGGGCGAGCGGACCGGGATGTACTACAAGCCCGCGATGTTCTACTCCGTCTCGGCCGACACCGAGTACCCGCAGGCCGCCGCGAAGTTCGTGGACTTCCTGCTCAACTCGCAGGAGGCCGCCGAGATCATGCTGACCGACCGCGGCCTGCCCGCCAACACCGAGGTGCGTGAGGCGATCCTCGACGACCTGTCGCCGACCGACCAGAAGGTCGCCGACTTCATGGCGGACATCGAGGACGAGATCGTGGACACCCCGCCGGTGCCGCCGCACGGCTCCGCGGAGCTGGCCGACATCATGGAGCGCCTCAACACGGACGTGCTCTTCGAGCGGGTCACGCCCGAGGAGGCCGCGGCCCAGTTCGTCCAGGAGGTCGAGGCCGCCACGGCCGGCTGACCCCGCCCCTCGTCGCCGAGGTAGTCACCTGGCGAGGTAGGGCGGATTCAATCGGTGGTTGCAACACCGGTTGTGTCGGCTGAGAGTAGCTTGCTCATTGCTTCGTAGGGTGTGTGCCAGTCCAGGACCTTGCGGGGTCGTCCGTTCATCACCAGGGCGACGTCTGC
>NZ_JABEMG010000209.1 GCF_013004695.1 Promicromonospora citrea | reverse complement strand
GCTGCTCAAGCAGTGGAAGATCCTCGCCACCGGCTACCGCGGCCGCCTGACCGAACTCCCAACCATCATCCACGTGATCGTCAACCTGGAGTTCTACCGACTGGCCAGCTGAATAACGCTGTCAGGCAGGCGACATATGTCCCAGGAGTCCGTTTCCACTGTCGCCGGTCCCGGCCCCACGGTACGGTCGGGGAACCGCCCGGCCTAACGAGGAGCCCCCGTGTCGTCCGACGAGCTGCCCCAGGAGTTCCAGATCGACGTCCCCGACGAGATGGAGACCGGTGTCCCCGCCGACTTCGCCTCGGTGTGGCACACGCCGACCTCGTTCATCCTGGACTTCATCGCCGTGAAGCAGCCGCCGAGCCCCGTCTCGGACCCGGACTCGGGTGAGGTCACGTCGATCACCGTGCCGGGCCGCGTGGTCTCTCGCGTACGAATTCCTCCGCAGCAGGTGTTCGAGCTCGCGAAGGCGCTCACCATGCAGCTCGACGCGTGGGAGAAGGAAAGCGCTCCGGCAGTGCGCAATCCGCGCCCGGCGGAGGGCCGTGACGGCCCGAATCCGTCCTCAGAAAAGTGAATCCGACCAATCTTTTTCTTGAACAATCGTCCAAGTCGCGGTACTTATGTCCGTTCTGCCCGGTGGAAATGTTCCGGTTTGGATGGAGAACCTCCAGGTTATACCAGTCCTGAGGGGGAAATGTAACCTTGGATGCCTGTTCCACTTGCGATCTTCACGGATGTAGGCTTCCCGTGATCGCGACGAAGGCGTTGCAATCTCCCAGAGTTGCCCGGGGGGTCGGGCGACCCGTTCCGGCGGCCGTGTCGGGGAGCAATGAACAGGGGCGATGCAGGTGAGCACCACAGAATTCGACAACAGGGGGCGCACGGGCGGGATCATGTTCGAAGAACAGTCCCGCGCGAGCGTCGTGAGCATGTGGGGAGAGATCGACGTCTCCCTGCGTGGCGAGTCGAGTGCTGCGATAGCGAACGCCATCGAACGGGCGAAGGCTGTCGTCATCGACACGTCACGCGTCACGTTCATGGACTCCACCGGCGTGGCGTTCCTCATGCAGATGTACACGTACGGCACCCGCGAGGGGCTGACCGTCACGCTGCCCGACCCGCCGCCGGTGGTGCGCAGCGTCATCGAGATGCTCGGCGTGGACGTGCTGTTCGCGCAGCAGGCGCAGCCCGCGGCGGTGCGCGACGTCTGAGCGCCGGCGCCCCGCCGCCGCCGGCGGCTAGCGGTCCGCCGCGAGCGCTGCGGCGCCCACGATCCCCGCGGCGTTGCGCAGCTGCGCGGGCACGATCGGTGCGCGCAGGTGCAGGTGCGGCAGGAACTTCTCGTGGTGCTTGCTGACCCCGCCGCCCACGACGATGAGGTCGGGCGACAGGAGGTCCTCGACGACGCCGAAGTATCGCTGGAGGCGCTCGGTCCACGCCTCCCAGGACAGGTCCTCGCGCTCGCGCGCGGAGTCGGCGGCGCGCGTCTCGGCGTCGTAGCCGTCGATCTCGAGGTGGCCGAGCTCGGTGTTGGGCACGAGCGCGCCGTCGACGACGAGGGCCGAGCCGATGCCGGTGCCGAGCGTCGCGACGAGCACGACGCCGTGGGTGTCGCGCGCGGCGCCGTAGCGCACCTCGCCGATGCCTGCGGCGTCGGCGTCGTTGACGGCCACGACGTGGCGGCCGGTCGCGCGGTGCACGAGCGCCGGCAGGTCGACCCCGGTCCAGGACTGGTCGAGGTTGGCCATGGAGCGCACGACGCCGCGCTGCATGGGCGCGGGGAAGGCGACGCCGACGGGTACGTCGTCGGGCAGGTGGTAGGCGCCGACGAGCTCGGCGAGCACGTCGGCCACCGCCTGCGGGGTGGACGGCTGGGGTGTGGGGATGCGGGTGCGCTTCTGCGCGTAGTCGCCCGCGACGAGGTCGACGGGCGCGCCCTTGATCCCGGAACCTCCGATGTCGATGCCGAACGCCAGGTCGCTCATGTCAGGATCGTCTCATGAGCGACGACGCACAGTACTGGTACAACACCGAGACCGGCGAGGTCGAGGAGGGCAAGCGCTCCTCCTGGACCAACCTCATGGGGCCGTACGCGACCCGGGGCGAGGCGCAGCGGGCGCTGGAGAGCGCCCGGGCGCGCACGGAGTCGTGGGACAGCGAGGACGAGGAGTGGGGCGGGAAGAAGCAGTAGCCCGCTACTTCTCGAACGAGTGCTCCGCGTCGGGGAACGACGAGTCCTTGACCTCGGCGACGTAGTCCTCGGCCGCGCGCTGCAGGACGCTGCCGAGCTCGGCGTAGCGGCGGGCGAAGCGTGGGGACCACGAGGTCATGCCCGCCATGTCGGTCCAGACGAGCACCTGGCCGTCGCAGTGCGGGCCCGCGCCGATGCCGATGGTCGGGATGTGCACGATCTCGGTGATCCGCGCGGCGACGTCGGTGGGCACCATCTCCAGGACGACGGCGACGGCGCCGGCGTCCTCGACGGCCTGCGCGTCGGCGGCGAGGCGCTCGACGGCGTCGTCGCCCCGGCCCTGTACGCGCGGGCCGCCCAGCAGGTTCTCCGACTGGGGCGTGTAGCCGAGGTGGGCGACGACGGGGATCCCCGCGTCCGTCAGCGCGCGGATCTGGGCCGCGGACCGTGCCCCGCCCTCGAGCTTGACGCCGTCGGCGCCCGTCTCCTTGAACACGCGCACAGCGGTCTCCAGGGCCTGCTGCGGGCCGGCCTCGTAGGAGCCGAAGGGCAGGTCGACGACCACGAAGGCGCGCTGCGCGGCGCGGGCGACGGCGCGCGCGGCCGGGATCATCTCGTCGACCGTGACCGGGATGGTCGAGGCGTGGCCGTGCATGACGTTGCCGATCGAGTCGCCCACCAGCAGCATGTCCGTCCCCGCCGCGTCGAAGATCGTGGCGGTCACGGCGTCGTACGCCGTGAGCACGGCGATCTTCTCCCCGCGGGCCTTCGCCTCCGCCAGGTGGTGCACACGGACCCGCTTGGGCCCGGACGTGGGTGAGGTGTGGGCGGACATGCTCCTCCTGAGATCTCGCGGGTGGCATCTGTGCCGACCGAAAGCCTACGGCTGGTCCAGCACGGGCGGTACACGCGCCTGTAACAGGTTTGGTGCAAGATGGGCCCATGGACAGGCAGCAGGAGTTCGTGCTCCGCACGGTCGAGGAGCGCGACATCCGCTTCATCCGGCTCTGGTTCACCGATGTCCTCGGTGTGCTGAAGTCGGTCGCCGTGGCCCCGGCAGAGCTCGAGTCGGCCTTCAGCGAGGGCATCGGCTTCGACGGCAGCGCCATCGAGGGGCTCACCCGGGTGTTCGAGGCGGACATGGTCGCCAAGCCCGACCCGACGACGTTCCAGGTGCTGCCGTGGCGCGGTGAACGCCACGGCACGGGCCGCATGTTCTGCGACATCCTGACGCCCGACGGGGAGCCGTCGCTCGCGGACTCGCGCAACGTGCTCAAACGGACCCTGGCCAGGGCGAGCGACCGCGGCTTCACCTTCTACACGCACCCCGAGGTCGAGTTCTACCTGTTCAACCAGCTCACCAAGGCCGACCCGAAGCTCGAGCCGGTGGACCAGGGCGGGTACTTCGACCACCTGGCGCGCGGGTCGACGCACGACTTCCGGCGCGCGGCGATCACGATGCTGGAGTCCATGGGCATCTCGGTGGAGTTCTCCCACCACGAGGCGGGGCCGGGCCAGAACGAGATCGACCTGCGGTACGCCGACGCCCTGACGACGGCCGACAACCTCATGACGTTCCGCACGGTGGTCAAGGAGGTCGCCCTCGAGCAGGGGGTGTTCGCCTCGTTCATGCCCAAGCCGCTGGCCGACCAGCCGGGCTCCGGCATGCACACGCACGTGTCGCTGTTCGAGGACGACCGCAACGCCTTCTACGAGCCGGGCGCGCAGTTCGAGCTGTCGAAGACGGCGCGCCAGTTCATCGCGGGCCTCATGGTGCACGCCGGCGAGATCACCGCCGTCACCAACCAGTACGTCAACAGCTACAAGCGGCTCTGGGGCGGGCAGGAGGCCCCGAGCTACGTGAGCTGGGGCCACAACAACCGCTCGGCGCTCGTGCGCGTGCCGATGTACAAGCCGGGCAAGGGCAACTCGGCGCGCATCGAGTACCGCGCTCTCGACTCGGCGGTCAACCCGTACCTCGCGTTCGCCGTGATCCTGGCCGCGGGCCTCAAGGGCATCGAGGAGGGCTACGACCTGCTCGACCACACCGAGGACGACGTGTGGGAGCTCACCGCCGCCGAGCGCCGCGCGCTCGGCATCACGCCGCTGCCGCGCGACCTCGACGAGGCGATCCACTTCATGGAGCGCTCCGAGCTCGTGGCCGAGACCCTCGGCGAGCACGTCTTCGACTACTTCCTGCGCAACAAGCGCGAGGAGTGGGAGGCGTACAGCGCGCAGGTCACGCCGTTCGAGCTCAAGCGGTTCCTGCAGCTCTGACCGGGTGCTGCGCCTCCCCGTCCCGTCGTAGGGTCGGGGGGTGCGCAGCCGCCGTCCCGAGACCCTCACGACCCATCTGATCCGGGCCGGGTTCGCCGACCTCACCCGGTCCGCCTCGCTGTGGCAGGACGCCGACCTCGTCGCCGTCCTCGACTCCGGCGCCACCGCCGGTCACCCCACGGGACCCGACCGCGGCGCCGTGGCCCTCGACGCCCCGCGGGTCGCGCTCCTGCGCTCGCTCGCGGCGGCGGCCGACCCGGACCTCGCGCTGCTCCAGCTCGTCCGCCTCGCCGCCGCCGCGCCCGACCGGCTGCGCGCCCTGCTCGGCGCCTCCGGGGCCGTCGAGACCGACGGCCCGGCCCCCGCCGACGCCGCGCCCACCCCCCGCGACCGGCTCGTGCGCGTGCTCGGGGTCTCCTCGGCGCTCGGCGACGAGCTCGTGCGCCACCCCGCCCTGCTCGGGCTGCTCACCGACGACACGCCCGGCACCGGAGTCCCGGCCAGACCGAGCCGCGCGGCGTCGGCCCCCGTGACCTCCTCCGCGGTCAGGGTGAGGCGCTTGGCCGTCTCGATGCCGACGAGCTGGGTCAGCGCCCGGATCCCCGCCATGTCCGGGACGA
>NZ_JABEMG010000208.1 GCF_013004695.1 Promicromonospora citrea | reverse complement strand
CCGGCGCCGCCCAGCGCACCGAGGGCGACGGCGCCGCTCACCGCGGCACCGACCAGCAGCAGCGCGGCGGCGCCCGCCGTGGCCGCCGTCCCGCCGTCCTGCGGCCGGTCGAGCGAGGACGGCGAGCCGAGCGCGCACGTGAGCGCTCCCCACGCGAGGACGACGAGCACGCCCGCCACGACGTCGGAGGGCCGGTGCCACTGCCCGACGAGCGTCGACACGCCGGTCGCGGCCGTGAACCCGGCGCCTGCCACGGCGACGACGGGCCGCCAGCGGCGCGGGACGGCGACGAGGAGACCCGCCGCGACGGACGCCGCGACGGTCGTGTGCCCGCTGGGCAGGGTGTTGACGTCGGCGCGGGGGACGTCGAGGAGCGCGGGCCGGTCCAGCACCACGTACTTGAGCACCTGGGTGGTCAGGTTGGCGCCGACGACGAGCACGACCACCTGCGCGGCGAGCCACCACCGCCGGCGCACGAGCGCCAGGACGACGGCGACGGCGAGGGCGAGGCCGACGAACGTGGTGGACACCACACCGAGCACCGGCTCGGCGAGCTCCCACAGCCTGCCCTGGCCCCGGGCGGCGCCGTCGAGGGCGAGCTGGTCGACCGACTGGCCCGACCCGGTCCGGACGAAGGTGTCCCAGGTGACGTACAGTGCCCAGGTCGCCAGGAGCGCGACGGCCGCCGCGGCGACGCGGGGCCAGGTCCGGGGCCGCTGCGCCGCCCGCGGGAGGGCCGGCTGGGTCAGGGAGACGTCCGTCATGCCGTCACGGTAGTCGCCCCGGCTGAAGAGACCGTGGACCTGGTGTGATGCTGTTCCGGCGGTCGTGACGAGACGTCCGGGGAGGCGCGGATCACCACGGTCATGCGAAACCCCGGCGCCACCGGATCCCGGCCGGATAGGGTGCGATCCGTCGCGCCTGGCGTACCGTGAACTCTCCAAAGCCACTCGGCGCTCACCCCAGACCCGCAGGAAGCAGGCAGGACCGGATGTCCCAGGCACGCAAGCTCGTGATCGTGGAGTCGCCCACGAAGGCTCGCAAGATCCAGAGCTACCTCGGCGACGACTACGAGGTCGAGGCCAGCGTCGGGCACATCCGTGACCTGCCGCAGCCCAAGGACCTGCCCGCGGACATGAAGAAAGGCCCCTACGGCAAGTTCGCCGTGGACGTGGACAACGGGTTCGAGCCGTACTACGTGGTGCACGCGGACAAGAAGAAGAAGGTCAGCGAGCTCAAGAAGGCCCTCAAGGACGCCGACGAGCTCTTCCTCGCGACCGACGAGGACCGCGAGGGCGAGGCCATCGCCTGGCACCTGATCCAGGAGCTCAAGCCCAAGGTCCCGGTCAAGCGCATGGTGTTCCACGAGATCACGCGGGACGCGATCCTGCGGGCCCTGGAGAACACCCGCGAGCTGGACCAGGACCTCGTCGACGCGCAGGAGACGCGGCGCATCCTCGACCGCCTGTACGGCTACGAGGTGTCGCCCGTGCTGTGGCGCAAGGTGCGCCAGGGCCTGTCGGCCGGCCGCGTGCAGTCGGTCGCGACGCGCCTCGTGGTCGAGCGCGAGCGCGAGCGCATGGCCTTCGTCCCCGCCGACTACTGGGACGTCACGGGCACCTTCGCGGTGGCGGACGAGGGCCAGCCCACCTTCCGGGCGCGGCTCACCCAGCTCGCCGGTGACAAGGTCGCCTCGGGCCGCGACTTCGACGACCGCGGCAGGCTCAAGGTCCGCACGGGCGTCGTCCAGCTCTCGCAGGAGACGGCGGACGCGGTCGTCGCGGGGCTCGCCGACGCCGACTTCGCGGTGCGCAGCCTCGAGACCAAGCCGTACACCCGGCGTCCGGCCGCGCCGTTCACGACCTCGACGCTGCAGCAGGAGGCGGGGCGCAAGCTGCGCATGTCGTCCCGGCAGGCGATGCGCACGGCGCAGGCGCTGTACGAGAACGGCTACATCACCTACATGCGTACCGACAGCCCCTCGCTGTCGAAGGAGGCGACGGACGCCGCGCGACGCCAGGCTGCCGAGCTGTACGGTCCCGAGTACGTGCCGGGGGCGCCGCGGCTGTACCAGTCCAAGTCCAAGGGCGCCCAGGAGGCGCACGAGGCGATCCGCCCCGCCGGCGACTCGTTCCGGACGCCCGCCCAGGTGGCCGGCGAGCTGAGCGGCGACCAGTTCCGCCTCTACGAGCTGATCTGGAAGCGCACGGTCGCCTCCCAGATGGCCGACGCGAAGGGGTCGACGGCGTCCGTACGCCTCGGCGCCGTCGTCTCCGGCGGTCCGCAGGACGGTCACGAGGCGGTGTTCTCGGCGTCCGGCACGGTGATCACGTTCCGCGGTTTCCTCGCCGCGTACGAGGAGGGGGCCGACGCCGACGCCGAGGCCGACTCCGCGGCGTCGCGCGAGACGCGCCTGCCCGCCATGGCGGAGGGCGACCCGCTGACGGGCACGGACCTCACCGCCGACGGCCACACGACGACGCCGCCCGCGCGCTACACCGAGGCGTCGCTCGTCAAGGCGCTCGAGGAGCGCGGCATCGGCCGGCCGTCGACGTACGCGGCGACGATCTCGACGATCCAGGACCGCGGCTACGTCGTGACCCGGGGCCAGGCCCTCGTGCCGACGTGGCTCGCGTTCGCCGTGGTCCGGCTGCTCGAGGAGCACTTCGACCGGCTCGTCGACTACGACTTCACCGCGACGATGGAGGCGGACCTCGACCAGATCGCCGCGGGCTCGCGCGAGCGCGTGGCCTGGCTCAAGGAGTTCTACTTCGGCGAGGACGAGGGCAACCTCGGCACCTCCGACGCGCTCGGTGTGGACAGCGACGGCGGCGGCCTGCGCGCGCTCGTCGAGAACCTCGGCGAGATCGACGCGGCGGCGATCAACTCGGTCGACATCGGCGAGGGCATCCGCGTGCGCGTCGGCCGGTACGGCCCGTACGTCGAGGACCTGTCCGCCGAGGTCCCGGAGGGCAAGAACCCGCCGCGGGCCTCGGTGCCCGACGACATCGCACCCGACGAGCTGACGGTCGAGAAGGCGCGCGAGCTGCTCGCCGCCGGCGCGGACGACGGCCGCGTGCTCGGCACCCACCCCGAGACCGGCAACCCCGTCGTCGCGAAGAACGGCCGGTACGGCCCGTACGTGACCGAGCAGCTCCCCGAGCCGGACCTCGACCCGGACCTCTCGGCCGCCGCGCGCAAGCGCGCCCTGGCCGCGCTGCCCAAGCCGAGGACGGCGTCGCTGCTCAAGTCGCAGGCGCTGGACACGGTGACGCTCGAGGACGCGCTCCAGCTCATGTCCCTGCCCCGCGTCGTGGGGGTCGACCCGGAGTCCGGCGACGAGATCACCGCGCAGAACGGCCGCTACGGCCCGTACCTCAAGAAGGGCACGGACTCCCGGACGCTGCCGAGCGAGGAGGCCATCTTCACGGTCACCCTCGAGGAGGCCCTGGAGATCTACAAGCAGCCCAAGCGTGGTCGCGGCCGGACGGCGACGCCGCCCCTGCGGGAGCTCGGCGACGACCCGAACAGCGGCAAGCCGATCCAGGTCAAGGACGGGCGGTTCGGCCCGTACGTGACCGACGGCGAGACCAACCGCACCCTGCCGCGCGACCTCACCCCCGAGACGATCACGCCCGAGCGCGCGATCGAGCTGCTCGCGGAGAAGCGCGCCCAGGGTCCGGCCAAGAAGCGCACCACGCGCTCGACGGCCAAGAAGGCGCCCGCCAAGAAGGCCCCGGCCAAGAAGTCGACGCGCGCGAGCTCGGCGACGAGCAAGTGACCGGCCCTGTCCCCGGCGCCGCCCGCGGACGGGTCGATGTCGGTGGCCGCGGTTAGTGTTGCGGCGTGAACGCACCGGGCTACTTCATCTCCTTCGAGGGCGGCGAGGGCGTCGGCAAGTCGACGCAGTCCCGCCTCCTCGGTGACTGGCTGGCGGGCCTGACCGGTCGCGAGGTGGTGCTCACGCGCGAGCCCGGTGGCACGGCGCTCGGCCAGGAGCTGCGCGCGGCCGTCATGCACGGGCAGGACATGGGACCGCGGGCCGAGGCGCTGATCTACGCGGCCGACCGCGCGCACCACGTCGACACGCTGGTGCGGCCGGCGCTCGAGCGTGGCGCCGTGGTGATCACCGACCGCTACCTCGACTCGTCCGTCGCGTACCAGGCCGGGGGACGCGAGCTGCCGGCGCGCGAGGTCGAGCGCCTGTCCCGGTGGGCCACGCGGGGCCTGAGCACGGACGTCACGGTGCTGCTCGACCTCGACCCGGAGGTCGCGGCCGAGCGGCGCGCCCGGGCCGAGGGCAAGGGCGGGCTCGACCGCCTGGAGCGCGCGGGGATCGAGTTCCACACGCGGGTGCGCGACGCGTTCCTGCAGCGCGCGGCCGCCGACCCCGAGCGCTGGGTGGTCATCGACGCGTCGGCGCCGGTCGACGACCTGCAGGCGCAGATCCGGGTCGACGTCGCGGCGCGGCTCGGGCTGACCCCGGTGGTCGCGGAGGCCACGACCCTCGACGAGACGGTGCCGGACTCGCAGGAGGGCGTCTCGTGACGGTCTGGGACGACGTCGTGGGTCAGGAGTCCGCCGTCGGCACGCTCCGGGCGGCCGTCGCGGACCGCGCGGCGATGACGCACGCGTGGCTCGTGACCGGCCCGCCCGGCTCGGGGCGCTCGGTGGCCGCGCGGGCGTTCGCCGCGGCCCTCCAGTGCCCCCAGGGCGGCTGCGGGCGCTGCCAGGCCTGCACCACGTCGCTCGCGGGCACGCACCCCGACGTCACGCTGCTGGCCACCGAGAAGGTGGTCATCACCATCGACGAGGTGCGTGACCTCATCACGACGGCGTCGCGGTCGCCGTCGGGCGGGCGGTGGCGCGTCATCATCGTCGAGGACGCCGACCGCATGGCCGAGCGCACCACGAACGTGCTGCTGAAGACGATCGAGGAGCCGCCGCCGCAGACCGTGTGGGTGCTGTGCGCGCCGTCGGTGCAGGACGTGCTGCCCACGATCCGCTCGCGCTGCCGCGGCGTCGTGCTGCGCGTGCCCCCGCCACAGGCGGTCGCCGACCTGCTGGTGCGGCGCGACGGCGTGGACCCGGCCGTCGCGCTGAGCGCCGCCCGCGCCGCGCAG
>NZ_JABEMG010000207.1 GCF_013004695.1 Promicromonospora citrea | reverse complement strand
TGGCCCGCGCCGCCGCGGAGGCGAGCGCCGAGGCGGACGCCGCGGAGGAGGGCGCCGCCGAGGCGGACGCCGCCGAGGAGGCGACGGACGCGGCCCCGGCCGCCGACCCCGAGCCGGCCCCCGCCGACGACCTGCAGCGCATCGAGGGCGTCGGCCCCAAGATCGCCGCCGCGCTGGCGGCCGCCGGCTACACCACGTACGCCGCGATCGCCGCGGCGAGCGAGAGCGAGCTGCGTGCGGCGGTCGCGGGTCAGGGCATCCGGTTCGCCCCGTCGGCCAGCACGTGGGCCGACCAGGCCTCCTACCTGGTCGACGGCGACGCCGAGGGCCTCGACGAGTTCCAGGACTACCTGGTCGGCGGGCAGGAGCGCCGCGCGAAGTTCGACCCCGAGGTCGACTACACCGACGTCGACGAGATCGACGGCGCCGCCGCCAAGGCCGCAGCGCTCGCCGAGGACGAGGCCAGGGCCGCCGAGCCCGAGCCGCAGGACCTGCAGCGCATCGAGGGCATCGGCCCGAAGATCGAGGCCGTCCTCCAGGCCGCCGGCGTCACGACGTACGCGCGGCTCGCCGCGTCGTCCGAGGAGGAGCTGCGCGAGGTGCTCGCCGGCGGCGGCATCACGTTCGCCCCGGCCGCCGCGACGTGGGCCGACCAGGCCCGGTACCTCGTGGACGGCGACGAGGCGGGGCTCGAGGAGTACCAGGACTACCTGGTCGGCGGGCAGGAGCGGCGCGCGAAGTTCAACCCTGAGGTCGACTACACCGACGTCGACGAGATCGACGGCGCGGCCGCCAAGGCCGCGGCGCTGGCCGAGGACGAGGCGAGGGCCGCCGACGAGGCCGCAGCGGGTGACGCCGGTCCGACGCAGCCCGGGGTCACGGCATGAGGAACGTCCTGGTCCCGCTCCTGGCGCTCGTCCTCGGGCTCGGGGCGCTCTCCGGCGTGCAGGACACGGCGTTCCGCGAGCACGTCGAGGACACCCTGACCGAGAGCTCGCAGCGTGCCCTCGCCGCCGCCGGGCTCGCCGGCGTCGACGTCGAGCTCACCGGGCGCGACGCCGCCGTCACGGCGTCGTCCGACGCCGACGCGCTCGCCGGGGCACAGGTGGTCCGCGACGTCACCGGCGTCCGCACGGCGGAGGCGTTCGGCCCTGCGGGCTCGCTGCCTGCCGACGCCGTGGCGGCAGAACCCGTCACGCCGGACGCCCCGCCGGCCGGGGCCGGGCCGGACACCGGGCCGGACACCGGGCCGGACACCGAGCCCGAGCCCGAGACGGCGTCGCCGGAGGACGAGGAGGCCGACGAGCCGGTGCGCGCCCCGACCCGCCAGGAGCGGGAGGCGGCGCAGGAGGACCTCGTCGAGATCCCGACCATCACGTTCGTCACGGACAGCGCCCGCCTGACCAAGGACGGCCGGCGCGTGGTCCGGGGAGCGGCGACGGTCCTCGAGAAGCACCCGGAGGTCGAGGTCCGCATCGAGGGGCACACCGACTCGATCGGGTCCACCGAGCACAACCAGCGGCTCAGCGAGCGCCGGGCGCGGACGGTGCTCGACCGGCTCGTCGAACTGGGCGTGGACGAGGACCGGCTGTCGGCGAAGGGTTTCGGCGAGTCCGACCCGCTGGTCGTGCCGACGACCTCCGAGGGCCTGGAGAAGAACCGCCGCGTGGAGTTCGTGGTCACGCGGTGACCCCCTGAGATCTGGTGGTGCCGCCGAGACCTGGCCGTGCACCACCAGATCTCGACCGCACCACCAGATCTCGGGGGCCTACGACCAGCGGCCCAGGCGCTCGCTGAGCAGCGCGACCGCCACCGGGCCCGCGGTGGACGTGCGCAGCACGTGCGGGCCGAGGCGCGCGGTGACGGCCCCCGCGTCGGTGAGCTGGGCGACCTCGCCGTCGGAGATCCCACCCTCGGGGCCGACCACGACGAGCAGCTCCCCGGCGTCGGGCAGCGGCAGGCCCGCGAGCGGGGTGGTCGCCTCCTCGTGCAGGACGGCGGCCGCACCGCCCGCCTCGACCACCTCGCGGACCCGCACGGCGAGCTGCTTGGTGCTCACGGCCGTGCCGACAGCGGGGATGCGCGCCCGCCGGGCCTGCTTGGTGGCCGCGCGCACGGTGCTGACCCAGCGCGCGCGGGACCTCGCGGCCCGGTCGCCGCGCCACACCACCACGGACCGCTCGGCCTGCCACGGCACGACGGCGTCGACCCCGGTCTCGGTGGCAGCCTCGATCGCCATCTCGTCGCGGTCGCCCTTGGCCAGGGCCTGCACCAGCGTGACGACGACGGCGGGGTCCGGCTCGACGTCGACGCCCTCGACCCGCAGGTGCACGGACGGGCCGTCGACGGACTCGACGACCGTGCGCAGGCGCACTCCCGCGCCGTCGACCACGTCGATGCGCTCACCGGGTCCGCGGCGCTGGACGACGCCGGCGTGGCGGCCCTCCGCGCCGTCGAGCACGTAGACGGAGCCGGGGGCGTACTGGGCGAGCGGGTGCGCGGCGGAGGCGTCCGCGAGGAAGACCGGTGCGCTCATGGCCCGCGGTCAGCGCCCGCTGAGCTTGTCACGCAGGCGCGAGAACACGCCGCCGTGCACCGAGGCGAGCCGCGACTCGGGCCGCTCCTCGCCGCGCAGCGTCGCGAGCTGCTGCAGCAGCGCGGTCTGCTCCTCGTCGAGGCCGGTCGGGACCTGGACCTCGATGTGCACGTTGAGGTCGCCGCGCCCCGTGTTGTGCAGGTGCCCGACGCCGAGGCCCTTGAGGGTCACGACCTGGCCGGGCTGGGTGCCGGGGCGCAGGTCGATCTCCTGGAGCCCGTCGAGGGTGTCGAGCTCGAGCACGGTGCCCAGCGCGGCCGCCGTCATCGGCACCTGGAGGGTGCAGTGCAGCTCGTCGCCGCGGCGCACGAAGGTGTCGTGGGCGCGCTCGCGGATCTCGACGTACAGGTCGCCGGCCGGGCCGCCGCCGGGGCCGACCTCGCCCTGCGAGGACAGCTTGATGCGGGTGCCGGTGTCCACGCCGGCCGGGACGTTGACGGCGATGGTGCGGCGCGAGCGCACACGGCCCTCGCCGGCGCAGTCGGTGCAGGGCTCGGGGATCACGGTGCCGAACCCGCCGCAGGCCGAGCAGGGCTGGTTGGTCATGACCTGGCCGAGGAACGAGCGGGCCACGCGCTGCACGGAGCCACGGCCGTGGCAGACGTCGCAGGTGCGCGCCGAGGTGCCGGGCCGCGCGCCGTCGCCGCCACAGGTGTTGCAGACCACCGCGGTGTCGACCTGGATCTCACGCTTGGCACCGAAGACGGCCTCGGCGAGGTCGATGTCGAGGCGCACGAGCGCGTCGTTGCCACGGCGGGCGCGCGGCACGGGCCCGGCCGGCTGACCGCCGCCGAAGAAGGTCTCGAAGATGTCCTGGAACCCGAAGCCGGCCCCGAAGCCGCCACCGGCGCCCCCGCCCGGCGACGTGGGGTCGACGCCCATGTCGTACTGCTGGCGCTTGTCCGGGTTGGAGAGCACCTCGTAGGCGCGCGCGACGTCCTTGAACCGCTCCTCGCCCGCTGCCCCTGCCACGTCCGGGTGCAGCTCGCGGGCCAGCTTGCGGTATGCCTTCTTGATCTGCTCGGGCGAGGCGTCGCGCGCGACACCGAGGATCTCGTA
Source organism: Promicromonospora citrea (assembly GCF_013004695.1). GTDB lineage: Bacteria > Actinomycetota > Actinomycetes > Actinomycetales > Cellulomonadaceae > Promicromonospora > Promicromonospora citrea. Next base: position 1,498 of record NZ_JABEMG010000207.1, on the reverse strand, counting down.
GTAGTCGGTCACAAGTCTCTCTTCGTGGGAGTGGGGGATGTCAGCCGGGCAGCACGCGCGACAGGTAGCGCGCGACCGCGCGCACCGCGGCGATGGTGCCCGGGTAGTCCATGCGGGTGGGGCCGATCGAGCTGAGGATCGCGACGCTGTCGCCGTCGGAGGAGCCGTAGCCCGCCGTGACCACAGAGGTCTCGGACAGGCCGGCGACCCGGTTCTCGTGGCCGATGCTCACCGCGACACCCGCCTCGTCGGTCATCTCGGTGAGGAGGCCGAGGAGGACCACCTGCTCCTCGAGCGCCTCGAGGACGGGGCGCAGCCCCTGCTCGAAGCCCATGCCGGAGCGCGCGAGGTTGGCCTGGCCGGTGAGCAGGATGCGCTCCTCGCTCTCCTCCCCCAGCGCCGCCGTGACCACCTCGGCCACCGCGGTGACCAGGGTCCTGTGCTCCTCGGGCATGGAGTCGGCGAGGCTGGAGAACGCGCTGCCGAGCTCGGTGAGCCTGCGGCCGGCGGCCGCGGCGTTGAACCGGGCGCGCAGCTCGCCGAGCGTCCAGTCGTCGAGGGTGACGGGCACGTCGAGGAAGCGCTGCTCGACCCGCCCCGTGTCGGTGATGACGACGACGAGGACGCGGCCCTCGCCCGTCGGCACCAGCTCGAGGTGCCGCAGCCCCGAACGGCGCAGCGACGGGTACTGGACGACCGCCACGTGGCCCGTGAGCTGGGCGATGAGGCGCCCGGCGCGCGCCACGACGTCGTCGAGGTCGACCGCCTCGGACAGGAACGTCTCGATGGCCCGCTTCTGCGGCACCGTCAGCGGACGGACCTCGGCGAGCTGGTCCACGAACAGGCGGTAGCCCTTGTCCGTGGGGACACGACCTGCCGAGGTGTGCGGCTGGGCGATGAGCCCCGCCTCCTCCAGCGCCGCCATGTCGTTGCGCACCGTGGCGGGCGAGACGCCCAGCTTGTGGCGCTCGGTGAGGATGCGCGACCCCACGGGCTCCCGCGTCCGGACATAGTCCTCCACGATCGCCCGCAACACGTCGAGCCTGCGTCTCTCGCTCACCGCGCTCACCTCCGTCAGGAGAACGTCCAGGGCCCGCGCCCGTGTTCCGCCCGCTCTCCAGCACTCTCACCGACCGAGTGCCAATCCTACGCGTCGCAGGCCCTGAGCCAGTACTCCGACCCCCGGTCGGCGCCACGGGACCGCGGTCTAGGGCGATGCCTTAGGCGCACGCGCCCGCGCCCCGGACCTGCCGGCCGAAGATGCGGCACCTGCCCGATCCGCCGGACCCGCCTCAGCGACGAACCTGGAGTCACTGCCGGGGAAGGCCCGGCCGTGACCAGGAGGTACACCATGTTCGGCTTCATGTCCGGCTCCCCCGACCTCACCGAGTACCGCCGCCACGAGCAGGAGGTCGAGCGCCGCGCCGAGCAGACCCGCGTCGCCCGCGAGCGCCGCGCCGCCGCTCGGGAGCAGGCCCGGCGGCAGGCCGCCGAGCAG
>NZ_JABEMG010000206.1 GCF_013004695.1 Promicromonospora citrea | reverse complement strand
CGGCGACGCCGGTCAGGGTCGCCGTCGCCTTCGCGAGGGTCGCGTCGTCGTCACCCGGCAGACGCGCCCACCACGTGGGCGCCTCCGCCTGCACCGTTCCACCCAGGAGCACGGCCGCCTCGGCGGCCCGCTGCCCGACGGCGGAGCCCACGCCCTCCAGCAGCACCGCGACCGTCGCCGTGTCGCCCCCCGCCGGCCGGTCGATCTCGACCGCGGCCGGGGCGAGCTGCGACGCGAGGACGTCCCGGGCGCGCGCGGCGACGTGGCCCGCCGGTCCGGTCGCGAGGACGTACGCGCGGTCCGGGCGCACCGGGTGCAGCCGGAACGCGGCGCGCACCACGACCCCGAGGGTGCCGTAGGCACCGGTCATCAGCTTGGCGAGGTCGTACCCGGCGACGTTCTTGACGACCTTGCCGCCCGAGCCGGCCACCGTGCCGTCCGCGAGCGCCACGGTGGCGCCGAGCACGAGGTCGCGCACCGCGCCCCGCTGCAGCCTGCGGGGCCCCGACGTCCCGGTCGCGAGCATGCCGCCGACCGTCGAGCCACCCCTCGTGCCGCCCGTCAGGCGCTCCGGCGGAAGGTCGACCACGAGCTCCTGCGCCGCCCCGCCCACGGCGTCGAGCAGCGCCGCGACCGGCAGCCCCGCCTCCGCGACCACGACGAGGTCGCCCGCTCCGTGCTCCGCGAGCCGGTCCAGGCCGGTCGTGTCGAGGAGCAGGTCGACGCGCTCGGGCGGCGCGCCCCAGTCGAGCGCGGTCCCGCCGCCGCGCGCCACCGTGACGAGTCCCTGGGCCGTCGCCTCGCGCAGCACGGCGGCCGCTCCCCCGGCCGACGTCGGCCGTGCGACCGCGGCGGCGGGCACCCCGTCGACGGCGTCGCCGGGGCCCGCCTCGTGGACGTCTCCCCCGTGCGCACGCAGCGCGTCGGCGAGGCGTGCCAGGTCGGGGGCCGTGCGCTCCGTCGGCCCGCCCGCCGTCATCAGAACACCTCCGCGACGCCGGCCTCGCTGAGCGGGTGCGCGCCCCGGCGCCTGCCCGGCACGTCCCCGCACAGCCGGGGCGTCGGGAACACCTTGCCCGGGTTGGCGATGCCCTCGGGATCGAAGGCGCAGCGCAGCGCCTGCATCGTGTCGAGGTCAGCGGCGGTGAACATGCGCAACATGTGCTTCGCCTTGTCGGCGCCGACGCCGTGCTCGCCCGTGATCGACCCTCCGTGCTCGAGGCACAGGTCGAGGATGCCGCCGGCGACCTCCTCGGCCCGGTCGACGGCACCGGGCACCGCGCCGTCGAACAGCACGAGCGGGTGCAGGTTGCCGTCGCCGGCGTGGAAGACGTTGGCGACCTGCACGCCGGCGCGCTCGCTGAGCTCGGCGATCCGCCGCAGCACCTGGGGCAGCGCGGTCCGCGGGATCACGCCGTCCTGCACGATGTAGTCGGGGCTGATCCGGCCGACCGCCGCGAACGCCGACTTGCGACCCTTCCAGATGAGCGCGCGCTCGGCGTCGTCCGCCGCGACACGCACCTCGAACGCGCCGGCCGCCTCGCACAGCCGCACGACGTCGTCGAACTCGCCGGCGACGTCGGCCGCCGGCCCGTCGAGCTCGATGACGAGCACGGCGCCCGCGCCGTCGGGGTAGCCGCACCGCACGGCCTTCTCCGCGGCCCGGATCGCGAGGGCGTCCATCATCTCGATCGCCGCGGGGACGACGCCCGTCGCGATGATCGCGGAGGTGGCGGCGCCGGCGTCGTCCATGGTGCGGAAGGCCGCGAGCAGGGTGCGGACCTCCTGCGGGAGGCGCGTGAGCCGCACCGTCGCGGACGTGACGACCCCGAGGGTTCCCTCGCTGCCCACGAGGGCGCCGAGCAGGTCGTACCCGGGCGGGTCGGGCGCCTTCCCACCGATCTCCACCTGCTCACCGGCCGGCGTGACGAGGTCGAGCCCGGTGACGTGGTTCGTCGTGAAGCCGTACTTGAGGCAGTGCGCGCCGCCGGAGTTCTCTGCCACGTTGCCGCCGATGGAGCACACCGACTGGCTCGACGGGTCGGGAGCGAAGTAGTACCCGTCGGGGCTGGTCGCGGCGGTGAGGTGCAGGTTGATGACCCCGGGGTCGACGACCGCGCGCTGGTTGGCGGCGTCGACCTCCCGCACGGTGCGCAGCTGCGAGACCACCAGCAGCACCCCGTCCGCGTGCGGCAGCGCGCCGCCGGACAGGCCGGTGCCCGAGCCGCGGGCGACGAACGGGACCCCGTGCCGCGCGCACGCCCGCACCGTGGCGACGACGTCGCGCACGTCCCGCGCGAGGACCACCACGCCGGGCAGCACCCGGTACGCCGCCAGCCCGTCGGACTCGTACGTGCGGCGGCGCTGCCGGTCGGTGACGACCTGCTCGGCGCCCAGCTCGCCGAGCAGCTCCTGCACCACGACCGCCAGCCGCTCGCCCTCGCTCTCTGCCATCCGGCCTCCTCCGTCGCAGGCTCTCGCTGAGCGGGTGTCAGGGCATGCGGTCGTACGCCGGCAGCGTGAGGAAGTCCGCGTACTCGTCGGCGACAGCGACCTCGAGGAACGTCTGCCGCGCCTCCTCGTAGTCGGCCGGGTCCCCGGGCAGCTCGGCGATCTCCTCCTCGACCACCTGGTCGACGAGCTCGCGCGTGACCTTCCGGCCGGTGTCCGCGAGGGTCACGTCGTTGTGCAGCCACTGCCACACCTGCGACCGCGAGATCTCGGCCGTCGCCGCGTCCTCCATGAGGTTGAAGATCGCGACGGCGCCGAGCCCGCCGAGCCAGGCCTTGAGGTACTGGATGCCCACGGAGACGTTGTTGCGCAGGCCCGCCTCGGTCACCTCGCCGGGCGTCGAGGCGACGTCGAGCAGCTGCGCCGCGGTGACGTGCACGTCGTCGCGCGTGCGCTCGATCTGGTTCGGCCGGTCACCCAGCACCGAGGTGAACACCTCGGTGCACAGCTCCACCATGCCCGGGTGGGCGACCCACGACCCGTCGAACCCGTCGTTCGCCTCACGGGTCTTGTCGTCGCGGACCTTGGCGAACGCCGCCTCGTTGACCGCCTCGTCCCGGCTCGGGATGAACGCGGCCATGCCGCCGATCGCGTGCGCGCCCCGCCGGTGGCACGTGGACACGAGCAGCTCGGTGTAGGCCCGCATGAACGGCACCGTCATCGTGACGGCGTTGCGGTCCGGCAGCAGGAACTCCGGCCCGCGCGTCCGGAACGACTTGATCACCGAGAACATGAAGTCCCACCGGCCGGCGTTCAGTCCCGCGCTGTGCTCGCGCAGCTCGTAGAGGATCTCCTCCATCTCGAACGCGGCGGGGTAGGTCTCGATGAGCACGGTGGCCCGGATGGTGCCGCGCGGGATGCCGAGGTAGTCCTGGGCCAGCAGGAACGCGTCGTTCCAGAGTCGGGCCTCGAGGTGCGACTCCATCTTCGGCAGGTAGAAGTACGGTCCCTGACCCTTCTCGATCTGCCGCAGCCCCGCCGTGGCCACGTACAGCGCGAAGTCCACCAGACTGCCCGACGTCGGCCGCCCGTCCACCAGCACGTGCTTCTCCGGCAGGTGCCAGCCGCGGGGGCGCACGATGATCGTCGCGAGCTCGTCGTCCGGCTCGAGCGCGTACGTCTTGCCGTTCTCGGCCGTGAAGTCGATCGTGCGGTCGATGGCGTCGAGCAGGTTGAGCTGCCCGCCCACGACGGCGCCCCACTGCGGCGTGTTCGCGTCCTCGTGGTCGGCGAGCCACGCCCTCGCGCCCGAGTTGAGCGCGTTGATCGTCATCTTGCGGTCGGTCGGGCCGGTGATCTCGCACCGCCGGTCCGCCAGGCCGGGCGCCGGCGGCGCCACGCGCCACGTCGGGTCCTCGCGGATGTGCCGGGTCTCGGGCAGGAAGTCCAGGGTGCCGCCCGCCGCGAGGTCCGCGACCCGCCGCCGGCGCGCCTCGAGCAGCTCGAGGCGCCGGTCGTCGAGCTCGCGGTGCAGCAGTGCGATGAGCTCGAGCGCCTGCGGAGTCAGCACCTCCTCCGCGCGCGGTCCGATGTCGCCGGTGATGGTCAGGCCGTCCGGAGTGTCCACTGTCTGTCCCTCGGTCGAGCGGTCCGGCTCCCGCTTCTTCCATGATGCGGAAACCAAATATTCCCTGGTGGAAACAGTAGGCTCCGCAGGATGCCGCGGTCAACGGTACGGCCGCACCCGAGGGCGCGATCAGCTCCCGGTCAGCTCGCGCGCGACGTCACGCGCGACCTCGTGCAGCAGCGGCACGGCTCGCTCCCCGAACTCGTAGGACACCCGCGCCGCAGGTCCGGACACCGACAACGCAGCAGGGACGGGCACCCCGGGAACCACGACGGCGAAGCACCGCACACCGATCTCCTGCTCACCGTCGTCGACGGCGTACCCCCGCTCGTGGGCCTCGCGCACCGCCGCGAGCAGCGCCTCGACGTCGGTGAGGGTCTGCTCCGTGGCCGCGGGGAGCCCCGTCCGGTCGGCGAGGTCCCGCACCGCCGCGTCCGGCAGCTCGCCCAGCAGGGCCTTGCCCACGCCGGTGCTGTGCAGGTGCACGCGCCGTCCCACCTCGGTGAACATCCGCATGGAGTGCGACGACGCCGCCTGGGCGACGTAGACGGCCATCTCGCCGTCGAGCATCGCGAGGTTGGCGGTCTCGCCGAGCTCGCGCGCGAGCCGGGCGAGATGACGGCGGGCGCCGGCGCCGAGCTGACGGCCGGCCGCCTCACCCAGGCCCAGCGTCCGCGCGCCGAGCGCGTAGCGGCGCGTGGGAAGCCGGCGCGCATAGCCGCGGCCGACGAGCGTGCGCATGAGCCGGTGGATCGTCGGAAGCGGCAGACCCGACCGTTCCGAGAGCTCGCTCAGGCCGGCGTCGTCGCCGAGCTCCGCAAGGATCTCCAGGAGGTCGAGCGCTCGCTCGACCGACTGCACACCGGCCTCTGCCATGTCCGTCCTCCCACACCGTGCGTCGGCCGTGTCGGCCGGCGGAACCAGTGTTCCACAGCGTGGAAGAGCATCTCGGAAAAAACCCGTGAACGTCGTCAGGGGATGGACCCGTGCCGCACCCGGTGTGGGGTGCGGGGGTCCATCCCCTGACGGAATGGTTGTCCGGCGGCGTCCTACTCTCCCACCCCGTCTCCAGGGCAGTACCATCGGCGCTGTAGGGCTGAGCTTCCGGGTTCGGAATGGGACCGG
>NZ_JABEMG010000205.1 GCF_013004695.1 Promicromonospora citrea | reverse complement strand
CTGCGCGGTCTCCCGCGCGATCGCCAGGAGGGAGTCGCCGCGGTCCAGCCGCTCCGCCGCGCGTGCCTCGGCGCCCGCGGGCCCTGCCCGTCCGGCCGACCGCTCGGCCTCCGCCGCGTCGGCCAGTGCCGCGACGGCGAGCGCGGACAGCCAGATCCGGCCGAGGAACACCTCCGACCACACCTCGCCGAGGTGGGCGGTGATGCGCTCGGCCAGGGCCGCCGCGTCGTCGTACCGGCCGGCCCACGTGAGCGCGTCGACGAGGCTGCCGCCCCCGATGAGAGCGATCTGGCCGTCGCTGCGCCAGTGCTCGATGAGGGCCTCGCCGCGCGCGATCGCGTCCTCGTCGCCGCGCGCGACCGCCGCGTACATCCGGACGGCCTCCATGACGTGCCGGGACGTCGCGGGCACGCCCTCGGCGCCGCGGTCGGTGAGGTCGCCGCGGAAGTAGAGCATGACCTCCTCGAGGATCCGCAGGAAGACGGTCGGCGTGCTCCACGCCAGGCCGAGCTCGTCCGCGCGGGCCAGCGCGTGCCGCACCCGCTGCTCGGCCGCGTCGAGCTCGCCGGCGTAGAAGCGGTTCGCCGTGCCGTTGTAGAGCGTGCGCATCTCCGTGAGCACGTCGCCCGCCTCCACGGCGGCCTGGCGTGCCTCGTCGAGGACGGCCGAGGCGCGGTCGGGGTCGGCGACGTACAGCACGGCCAGCGTGGACAGGGCGACGGCGAGCGCGCCCGCCTGACCCGTCCCCCGCGCCTCCTCGACGGCGCACTCCGCGTGCCTGCGCGCCTCGTCGTCGAGGTCGACGGCCAGGGCGAGCCGGGCCAGCAGCGCGTTGGTCCAGATGCGGTCGGGGCTGCGGGGCGGCAGCGCGTCGAGCGCCGCCCGCAGGTCGGCCATCGCGTTGTCGACGGCGCCCGGCGTCTCGTCCCAGGTCGGCAGGTCGAGGTAGCGGTGCACGAGCACGTGCTCCAGCCCCGCCCGGCGCCCGGGGTCGGTGACACCGTCGACCGCGCGCTGCGTGAGCTTGACCGCGCGCATCGGGTCACCGGCGCGCGCGGCGGCCTCGCCGGCGGCCAGCGCGACCGCGACGCGGTCCTGGCCGGTCCGCTGCTCGGCGTCGGGCACCGACTCCCAGAGCGCGAGCACCTGCTCCCAGTGCCGCAGCTCCTCCTCCGGCGCGAGCAGCCTGCGGGCGCGCAGCGCCGCGTCGCGCGACGCGCTGAGCGCCGCAGGCAGGTCGTGTCCCTCGTAGGCGTGGTGGGCCCGCTCGGCGGCGCTGCCGATCGGCATGCCGTCCGGCCCCTCCTGCTCGATCACGGCGAGGTAGGCGCGGTGCACGGCCGACCGCTCGCCGGGCAGGAGGTCGGCGTACAGGGCCTCGGCGAGCAGCGCGTGCCGGAACTCCAGGTGGGTGCCCGAGACGACCAGCACCTGCTGGGTCACGGCCTCGCGCAGCGCCGCGTCGACGTCGTGCGCACCGGACCGCGCCGCCGCGGCGCGCAGCAGGTCCTCCCTGACCCGCCGCCCGGCGACCGACGCGATGCGCAGCACCTGCTGCACCTCGGGGTCGAGCCGTTCGAGCCGGGTACGGAGCACCTCGGTGAGGGTCCAGGGCAGGCTGGCCGAGTGCGGGCCCGCGTCGAGCAGCTCCTCGGCGAAGAAGGCGTTGCCCTCCGAGCGCTCCATCACCTCGGAGAAGGCTGCGGGCGCGAGCGGTGCGCCCGCCAGCGCCGTCGTGAAGTCGCGCAGCTCCGGCTCGTCGAACGGCCGCAGGTCGATCCGCTCCACGTGCTCCAGCCGGGACAGCTCGGCGAGCAGCGGGCGCAGCGGGTGCCTGCGGTCGACGTCGTCCGCGCGGTAGGTGACGACGAGGAGCACGTGCTCCGCCCGGGCGCGGGCGGCGAGGAAGCGCAGCACGTCGCGCGTGGACGCGTCCGCCCAGTGGGCGTCCTCGACCACCAGGACGAGGGGCGCGCCGGCCGTGCCCGCGTCGGCGAGGCTGCGCGCGATGCCCTCGAAGAGCTGGAGCCGTTCGTCGTGGTCGGTCTCCGCGCCGCCGCCCGGCTCGAGCAGCCGCCACAGCGCGGGCCGCTCCCGGACCAGGTCGGCCACCCGGCCGGCCGCGTCCTCGCCCGCCGCACCGGCCTGGAGCTGCGTCAGCGCGTCCGTGAACGGCAGGTACGGGATGCCCACCTGGCCCAGGTCCACGCAGTGCACGACGACGACGTGCGCGCCCCTCTGCCGTGCCGCCTGGGCGACGTGGCCGATCAGGCGCGTCTTGCCCACCCCGGCGTCCCCGCCGACGAGCGTGAGGCCCGGCTGCCCCGCCGAGGCGCGCCCGACCGCCAGCAGGAGGGAGGCGACCTGCTCCTGCCGGGAGACCAGGGGGATCGTCGTGGACCGTCGCACGTGCTCATCGTGCCACCGGTCACCGACACTCCCCCTGGTCCCGGCCGCGCCGGTCCTGTCCGCGAGCGTCATGCGAACAGGCCGCGGTGCGCGCCCGCGGGGCGCATGCCCGCGATGCCCTCCTTGATCTGCTGGGCACGGGCGCGCTCGGTGCGCACCGGTGCGGTGCGGCGGGCGGCCCGCCGCGCGGACCGCTCGGTGCGCGCCGCCCGCCGTCCGCCCCACGCCCGCGCGAGCTCGGCCTGCCGGTACTCGATCTCCGCCTCGGCGGCGGGTCCCCACAGCGACATGGTTCCTCCTCGTGTCCCGGCGGGCCCTGTGCCCGTCCGGCTGATGAGGAAGACACTCGTCCTGAGGCCGGGGGCCGGGCATCGGGCGGCCGGGCAGTCCTCGCGGCCCGGCCACCTCAGACGCGCCCCGCCCACGCGCCTGAGGTACCCCTGAGGCAGGTCTGAGGTGGGTGCGGCCGCCGGTGCGCGGGCACCGGGGCGGCCGGACGGGCACCTGGAGGTTCCTGGACGCACTATTGCGATCTACGTCACAGCGGACGCACACTGGACTCAGTAGCGGACCCAATTCGGGGGTGGATCGTGACCGGAACCGAAGCTGGAACGTACGACATCTTGCCCATGCTGGGCCGTGGGAAGCACCGCAACCCCAAGAAGGGCGCGTGCTTCATGGAGCTCGCCTCCTTCCTCGCGGGGGAGAAGTGGAGCGACCACCCCGCCTGCACGCACCCGCTGATCGCCATGCTGGCGCGTGCGGTGAACGACCTCACGGCGGACCACGCGCGGCCGCGGCTCGCGCCCCTGATCCCGTCGGTCATCGGCCTGACCAGCACCGACCCGCGCTGGGACGTGCGGATCGCGCTGCGCGCCGCGCAGACGGCGCTGCCGATCTCGCCGGCCGACCGCCAGCAGACCCTCGCCGTCGCGGTGCTCGGCTCCGAGCGCATGCTCGACGTGCTCGAGGACCGTCCGGCAGGCACGCTCTCGCCGGAGAGCAAGGACGCGCTCGCGGCCGTGCCGAAGACCGCGGCCTGGGCCGAGCGCTTCTGCGCCGGCACGAGCGTGCGGCCCAAGCGCTTCGTCCGCGACGCGGCGCCGAGCGTCGTCTCGACGGCCGTGCAGGGCATCTCCGAGGCGTTCGTGCCCGACGTGGACGCGCGTCTGCGCGACCTCCTCGCCGCCACGATCGCCGACGCGCGCCGGTGGGCCGGGGTCACGGACGACGGTGCCCGGACGCTCGACCCGCTGGCCTGGGGGCCCGTCGTGAAGGCCGCTCCGGCGAGCTGAGCCGAGGGTCCCGGTCGGTGTCGATCGGGCGCCACCGAGATCGTCATCCCGGTGACCGACCGACACCGACCGGAGGACAGACCTGTGCGATACACGATCCTGCTGCACTACCCGGAGATGACGCCCGACCAGATGCCGCCCGGCGCCTGGGAGGAGGGCGAGCGCGCGTTCGCCGCCTACGCCACGGCGCTGGACCAGGCGGGGGTGCTGCTCTCGGCGGAGGTGCTGCAGCCGTCGTCCGCCACCACGACCGTGACCGTGCGCGACGGCGAGCTGCGCATCCAGGACGGCCCCTTCGCGGACACGAAGGAGCAGCTCGGCGGCACGTTCGTCGTCGACGTGCCGGACCTCGACGCCGCGCTGGCCTGGGCGCAGAAGGCGCCGTCGGTGCAGTGGGGCACCGTCGAGGTGCGCCCCGGTGCGACGCACTTCGAGAACGGCGCGTGGACGCGCTGACGGACGACGCTCCGGTGCGGGCGGCCGCCGAGACGGCCGCCCGCGCCTCCTACGGCCGCCTCCTCGCCCTGCTCGCGGCCCGCGACGGCGACATCGCGCGTGCGGAGGACGCCCTGGCCGGGGCCTTCGAGCAGGCCCTGCGCCGCTGGCCCGAGGACGGCGTGCCCGGCAACCCCGACGGCTGGCTCCTCACCGTGGCCCGGAACCGCCTGCGCGACCTCTACCGCTCGGCCGCTCACCGCACCGCGGTGCCGCCCGACGCCGGACCCGAGCCCGCCGCACCACCGGCGGACCTCGACCCGGACGCGATCGGCGACCGCCGCCTCGAGCTGCTGTTCGTGTGCGCGCACCCCGCCGTCGAGGCGGGCATCCGCACGCCGCTCATGCTGCAGACCGTGCTCGGCGTCGAGGCGCGCGACGTCGCGGCCGCCTTCGCCGTGCCCGCCCCGGCCATGGCGCAGCGCCTCGTGCGGGCCAAGCGCCGCATCCGCGACGCCCGCATCCCGTTCCGTGTCCCGGACCGCCGTGAGCTGCCGGACCGCCTGCCGCCCGTGCTCGAGGCCGTGTACGGCGCGTACGCGATCGACTGGCGCGGCGCCGCGACCGAGGTACGCGGCTCGCTCACCGGGGACGCGCTCACCCTGGCGCTCCTGCTGGCGCACCTCCTGCCCGAGCCGGAGGTGCTCGGGCTGGCGGCCCTCCTGTGCTTCTCCGTGGCCCGCGCCGGGGCCCGCCAGGTCGACGGCGCCTACGTCCCCCTGGACGAGCAGGACGTCACGCGCTGGGACCACGGCCTGGTCGAGCGCGGCGAGGCCCTGCTCCGGCGGGCGCTCGCCGCGCCGGACGACCCGCCGGGGCGCTTCCGGCTCGAGGCCGCCGTGCAGTCGGTGCACTGCGCCCGGTCCCGCACGGGGCGCACCGGCTGGCCCGCCCTGCTCACGCTGCACCGCGCCCTCGTCCGCGTCGCCCCGACCCTCGGGGCGCGGGTGGCGCTCGCGGCCGTG
>NZ_JABEMG010000204.1 GCF_013004695.1 Promicromonospora citrea | reverse complement strand
CGCGCCGCGGCGGGCGGCGAGGCCGGGGTGGTGCTCACCCGCGGCGCGACCGACGGGATGTCCCGCGTCGCGACGGCCCTGGCCTCGGCGGGGCACACCCACCTGCTCGTGGAGGACCCGAGCTGGGCGCCGCTGCGCGACGTCGCGGCGGCCGCCGGCCTCGTCCCCGTGCCCGTCCCCGTGGACGACGACGGGGTGTCCGTCGGCCGGCTGCGGACCGAGGCCGCCCGGACCGGGGCCCGTGCGGTGCTGCTCACGCCGGCGCACCAGTTCCCGCTGGGCGGCGTGCTGTCCGACGAGCGCCGCGCCGCGGTGCTCGACTGGGCGCGCGAGGCCGACGGCCTCGTGATCGAGGACGACTACGACGCGGAGTTCCGGTACGACCGCCGGCCCGTGCCCGCGCTGCAGGGCCTCGACGCGGACCGGGTGCTGCTCCTCGGCTCGACGAGCAAGACCCTCGCCCCGGCGTTCGGCATCGGCTGGATGGTCGTGCCGCCGCGGTGGCGGGCCGCCGTCCTGGAGGCGTCCGTGCGGCGCGGGCCGACGCCCGGGCCCGCCACGACCGACCAGCTCGCCCTCGCGCACCTCCTGGGTGACGGCGCGTACGCCCGGCACCTGCGCGCCGCCCGCGGTCGGTACGCGCGGCGCCGTGCGGCGCTGCTGGCGGCCCTCGACCGCGTGCTGCCCGGCGCACGGGTCGGCGGCATCGCGGCGGGCATGCACGTCACGGTCGACCTGGCGGGGCCGGACGGCACCGGCCCGGACGCCGCCGACGTCGTCCGCGAGGCGGCCGCGCGCGACGTCGCGGTGGCCGACGTGCGCCGGTACCTGGCGGCGCCGCCCGCGCGGTCGACCGTGCTCGTCGTCGGCTACGGCAACATCGCCGACGCGCGGCTGGAGGCCGCCGTGCGGGCGCTGCGTGCCGCCGTCGATGCGGCCTGACCGGTCAGGGCTCCTGCGAGACCAGGTCGGAGATGACCCGGTGCAGCCCCTCGACGTCGCCGCGCTCGTGGGCCAGCAGCCACGACGCGATCTGGTTCGACACCTCGACCACGGCGGACGCCCGGGGCACCCGGCGCGCGTGGAACTCGGTCCACAGCGCGTCGGTCAGCGTGTCGTGCGTGGTCAGCACGTCGGCGAGCACGACGGCGTCCTCCAGCGCCTGGGCGGCGCCCTGCGCGACCGTGGGCGGGCAGGAGTGCGCGGCGTCGCCGATCACGACCGCGCGCCCGCGGTGCCACGGCTCGGCGACGAGGTGGCTCGTGAACCACGTGTAGTGCACGTGCTCGACGCCCTGCTCGAGCTGCGCCCGCACGTCGTCCCAGTGGGCGCCGTAGGGGCGCGCCTTCTCGGCCATGATCCGCGAGCCCTCCGCGGCCGTGAGGCCCTGGCGGTCCTGCTTGTCCTCGACGAGGTAGGCGTACATCGTGTCCTCGCCGGTGGGGCAGAACCCCGCGATGTAGGACGGCCCGCCGAACACGAGCTCGGTGTGGTCGGCGCCCGCGGGCCGTCGCACGAACGCGCGGAAGATGCCCATGCCGTTGGGTTCGGGGCGGGTCTCGATGCCGATCAGCTCGCGGACGGTCGAGTTGAGCCCGTCCGCGCCGACGACGAGGTCGTGGGTCACGGTGGTCGAGGCCCCCGCGGCGTCGGCGAGCGTGAGCGTGACGCGGTCGTCGGCCTGGGTCAGACCCGTGACGCGGGCGCCGAAGCGCACCGTCGCGCCCGCCGCACGCGCCCGGCCCAGCAGGATCTCGGCGAGGTCGGGCCGGTACATGCCCGCCGTCGCGGGGTAGGCGGGACCGCCCATGCGGTTGTCGCGCATCTCGGCGACCAGCGGCGCCTCGCGGCCGGGCGCGCGGATGCCGGTGACGTCGAACGCGAAGGACCGCTCCTTGACCTGCTCCCAGACGCCGACGCGGTCCAGCGCCCGGAGCGCGTTGCCCTGCAGCGTGATGCCGGACCCCAGCGCGGCCAGGTCCGGCGTCGCCTCGTACACGACGACGGCGACCCCCGCCTCGGCCAGCAGCGCGGCGGCGGCGAGGCCGGAGGCCCCCGCACCGACGATCCCGACGTCCTGCACAGCGCTCACGGTGTCTCCCTGGGGACGGACGGCTCTCGCGAACCGGGGACAGATACCCGTGCAAACTACATCAAGCCGGGCACGTCCCGGCTGACGGCGGCGCGCACCGCGCCGGGGAGCTGCGCCCAGTCGTCGGCGGTGTCGAGGTCGACGGCGGTGCCCGGCCGGTGGACCACGGCGGCCTCGAGCCCGTGCGCGGCGGCCTCGACGAGGTGCGCGGCGAGCGACCCTGCCCCGAACCGGAACCGGAAGGCCCGCGCCGACGGGCGCAGGGCCAGCAGGTTGGTGCCCGACCGGTAGCGGTCGGCGGCGATCGTCACCGGGGCGTCCTGCGCCAGCACCGCCGCGACGTCCGCCGGGGCGAGGGCGGGGAGGTCGGCGTGCGCCACGAGCAGGCGACCCGGCCCCGCCACCTCCCGCGCGTGCTCCAGCGCGCCGTTGAGCCCCGGGCGGTCCGTCGGCTGCTCCAGCACCTCGACCCCGAGCCCGTCGAGGGTCGCGCGCGCGAACGCCGGGTCCGCCGTCACCACGACGACCCGCTCCACGCCGGCGGACGCGCGCAGCGTCGTCGCGACGTGCCGCGCCAGCACCTGGACCAGGCGGCGCCGGGCGGCGGCGTCGAGCACCGCGGCGAGCCGCGACTTGCCCGAGACGCCGTCGCGCAGCGGCACGACCGCCGTCGTGCCGCCCGGCGGGCGCGTCACGCCAGGGCCAGCAGCTCGCGGGCCAGGCGCTCGCGTCCGGGCGGTCCGCCCATCACGGTGTCGGTGACGTGCACGCGCAGGCCGAGGTCGGCGACGGGGCCCGCGAGCTCCGCGTCGCGCTCGTCGATCACCATGACGTCGACGAGGTCCGCGTAGATCCTGGCCACGCCGAGCGCCGAGACGTCGTGCCCCAGCGACTCCAGGATCTGGGCCGCCGGACCCTTGATCGCCCGGCCGCCCACGATGGGGCTGACCGCGACCCGCAGACCGGGGCCGCCCGTGAACGCCTCCCGGACGCCGGGCACCGCGAGCAGCGGCTCGATCGACAGGAACGGGTTGGACGGCGCGACGACGACGACGTCGGCCGCCAGCGCGTCGAGCACACCCGGTGCCGGGCGGGCGCTCGCGGCGCCGTCGAACCGCACCCCGAGCACGGCGTCGGCGTGCCGGCGCCCCACGAAGTACTCCTGGAAGCCGAGCGTGCCCGCCGGGGTGTCGACGAGGGTCGCGAGCCGGTCGTCGGTGACGGGCAGCACGCGCGGCCGCACGCCGAGCTGCCGGGCGAGGTGCGCGGTCACGGCCGAGAGCGGCTCGCCCCGGCGCAGGCCCGCCGTGCGGACGATGTGCGTCGCCAGGTCGCGGTCGCCCAGCGTGAACCACGTGTCCTCGCCGAGGTCGGCCAGGGCGGTGAGCGTCGCGTACGACTCGCCGCGCAGGCCCCAGCCGCGCTCCTCGTCGTTGAGCCCGGCGAGGGTGTAGAGCACGGTGTCCACGTCGGGCGAGATCGACAGGCCGTGCAGCTCGGTGTCGTCGCCGACGTTGACGACGACGGTGAGGGCGGGCGCCGGGCCCAGGGCGAGGTCGAGGCCGTGCGCGAGACGCGCGCCGCCGACCCCGCCCGCGAGGAGGGTGACGTTCACGCGTCGAGCCTACGGCGCGCAGGGGGCAGACTGGTGCCATGGCTGTCTTCGCGTTCTCCGTCGCACCCATGACCGCGGGCGAGTCCGTCGCCGAGCAGGTCGCCGAGGCCGTCCGCATCGTGCGGGAGTCCGGTCTGCCCAACCGGACCACCTCGATGTTCACCGAGATCGAGGGCGAGTGGGACGAGGTGATGCCGGTGGTGCGGCGCGCGACCGAGGCCGTCGCGCGCGGCGGCCACCGCGTCTCGCTCGTGCTCAAGGCCGACATCCGCCCCGGCGCCCCGGCGGGCCAGATCGACAGCAAGATCGCCCGCGTCGAGGAGCGGCTCGCGGCCGACCAGTCGGAGACCGGCCACTCCTGACCCGCCCCGCCTCTCACCACACCTTCACCGGCGTGTTTCCAGTACCTTGCGTCCGACCTTTAGGCTAAGGCGGACCAATGTCGCAAGACCCGGGGAGATCACGAGATGCCACTGTTCGAGGTCGACACCCAGCGGCCGCTCCTCGTGACGTCGGCGGGCGGCGGCAGGGGATCCGAACCGGGTCTCAAGACGACCGCGAACCAGGTGGTCGAGTCCCACATCGACGGCCTGCTCGGTGAAGAGGTCTTCCCGATCGCGCAGGGGTCCGGCCCGGACGAGCCGCACCTGCTCGCGCTCGACGCGTCCGGCTCGCCCGTCGTCGTCGAGCTCGTGGCGGACCTCGACCGCGAGAACCTGGCCAAGGCCCTCGACCACGCGGGCGCGGCGGGCCGGCTGACGCGCGCCGACCTCGCCGCCCGGTACAGCGGCGGCGCGAGCGCCTTCCAGCACGACGTCGCGGCGTTCTACGACAGCGTGCCGATCACCCGCACCCAGGTGGGCAAGAACGGCGGCACCGGGGCGCGTCTCATCATCATCTGCCAGAACGCGCCCGACGAGATCCTCAACGCCGTCGACTTCCTGCGCCAGCCCTCCATGCCCGTCGAGGTGCTGAAGATGGGCGTCGTGAACTCCGACGACGGGCGCAAGTTCCTCGACGTCTCGCCGCTCGTCGTGCACCTCCCTCCGGGCCTGCCCGCGCCGAAGTCGGCGCCGATCGGCGGCACGATCACCGCGTCCCTCGACCGCTCGGTGAGCACCTCGATGGACGCGGGCGTCACCGGCGGCGTCGCGGGCGGCGGGTCCGCCCCGAAGGACGCCTTCGAGGAGGGCGTGAAGGTCGGGTACGCGCTCACCGGCAAGATGCCGGTGGTCGCCCAGACCCCGCAGAGCCGCGACGAGCGGCAGCCGCACGCGCTGCAGTCGCGGGCCGAGCGCGCGGCCAAGCAGGCCGAGCGGTCCGCGACGCCGCCCGCGCCCCCGGCGGAGAACCCGCCGTCCGGTCCGACCAACGCCGCCACCGGCCTGCGCTCGAGCCTGCGCGCCAAGGGTGGCGAGACCAACGACCTCCCGGGCACCGAGGTCGACTACATGGACATCTCGCCGCGCCAGATGGTGTCGGTCGCGACCGCCCTCATCCCGTTCCTCGAGCACGACGACGCCAACCGCGC
>NZ_JABEMG010000203.1 GCF_013004695.1 Promicromonospora citrea | reverse complement strand
GCCACCGAGTCGCTGGCACTGCGCCGCCGCCTCGCGGGGGCCGAGCCCGACGCCTACCTCGGGGAGCTCGCCGACGCGCTGGAGGTCGCGGGGCGCGTGCACGCGGCGCGGGGCGACGAACGGGCCGCCGCGGCGCACGTCGAGGAGGCGGTCGAGGTGCTGCGGATCGTCGCGGAGGAGAACCCCGGCCGCTACCTGCCCGACCTCGCCCGCACGCTCCAGGCGCTCGGCGTCGCGCGGACGGGCCAGGGGCGGGGCGCGGAGGGCGTGACGCTCCTGCGGGAGGCCGTCGAGGTGCAGCGCAGGCTCGTGGCCGACGAACCCGGGCGGTACGCGGCGGCGCTCGCGGGTGCGCTGTCCGCCGTCGGGACGGCGTACGCGCGGCTGGACCGCCCGCTCGCCGCGCTCGATGCGGAGCGCGAGGCGACGCGGACCTGGCGCGAGCTGGCCGCGGCCGACGCCGCGACGTACCTGCCGCGCCTCGCGCGCTCGCTCACCACGGTCAGCGCCAGCTTCGCGAGCCTGCGGCTCGGCGAGGAGGCGGTCGCGCCGGCCCAGGAGGCCGTCGAGGTGCTGCGCGAGCTCGTCGCCGGAGGCGACGACGCGCACCGGAGCCTGCTCGCCGAGGCGCTGCGCACGCTCGCGCTCGTGCTGCACGACCAGGAGCGGTTCGAGCAGGCCCAGGCGGCTCGCGCGGAGGCGGAGGACGTGCTGGCGCACGGGCAGTGATCTCGGCGATCTGTGTCCGAAATCCGCCAGATTTGCTAGCCTCAGCCGCAGCGCCGTCGGCGCGAAGCGCTCACAGGACCGCTGCGACACCAGGGGTGATCGGCATGCGTGGCTCGGGCTCGGCGACCAGCGATCGGCAGGGCCCTGCCGCGCGCAGAGGGCGGCGCATGACGGATAGGGGCGGCTGGGCCCGAGGCGGCATGGTCGTCGTCGCCCTCGGCGTGGCCTCGAATCTCGTCCTGACGTTCGTCCCCGACGTCGTGCCCGACCAGGTCGGCCCCGTCGTCGTGTACTGCATGACGGCAGTGATCGTCCTCGTCGCGCCGCTGTGGGCCTACCGCGAGCTGATCGAGTCCTCGCGCCGCCTCCAGCAGGAGCGGCGGAGGTTGCGCGGGATCGAGGCGGTCGGGGGAGAACGCAGCCGTGAGGCGGACGTCTCCGCACTATGGCGAACGGCCACACAGCGAGTTCTCTGCTTCGGCGTCGGACTCACGAGCGTCAGCCAGGACGAGGAGCACATCCGGGAGACCGTCGGTCGGGGAGTGGACATCGACTTCGTCATGGTGGACCCGCAGTGGCTGCGTCAGCAGCGCAAGGTTGCGGCCCTCGCCGGCGACTACTACACGGAGAGCGCGTTCGTCGCCCGGGTCGAGGGCGCGTACGACAGGCTCCGTGGTCTGGCCGAGCGCTACCCCGAGGAAGCCGCCGGCGGCACGGTGCGGTTGCACACCTACCGCGCATGGGTTCAGCACAGCGCGACGATCGTCGAACCGTGGTCCGAGGACCCGACGGGGTTCGTCGAGTTCCATGTGTACCGGCGCAGGCGTGCGTGGGTCCGGTTGGTGCTCGTGGGCCTCGACAGCGGCGAGGGCGACCGGCCGTACGTCCAGCAGATCCTCGAGGAGGTGGACCAGCTGCTCGGCTACAGCCTGTCTCGTCCGAGCGCCGTGCGATCTGTCGCTCCGCGGACGAGCGCCTGAGCTGTGGTGGGGAGGTGAGTTTCGTGCGGCGGTGGATGGGCGCAAGTCTTCTCGTCGTCGCGCTGGGTGCGATGTCGAACCTCGCGCTCATCTTCGTACCCGACCTGGTGTCACGCCACGTCACCGTGCCGGTGGTCTGGTGCACGGCGGTCGCGACCGTCGTCATCGCCGTCCTCTACCTGGTCGAGCAGGCGTACGCCGCCCGCCGGCGCGTGGAGCGGGAGGCCGAGCTCGAGCGCGTGCGCCTGCTCGACGAGCTGCGGAAGTACCGCGGGATCGAGTGGGTGAGCGCCGACCGCGAGCACCGCAACGCGTCGCTCGACATCTGGAAGTCGGCCCGGCAGCAGGTCGTCGTGTTCGGGTTCGGCATGACGAGCGTCGCGCGCGACCCCGACCTCATCCGGGCGATGGCGCAGCGCGGGGCCGACGTCGACGTGGTGAAGGTCGACCCGGAGTGGCTCGTCGAGCACCCCGCGATCGCGGCCACGATCGACGGCTACTACGACCGCGACGGCTCGTTCATCGGGCAGGTTCTGCGGGCGCACGAGAAGCTGCTCGCGCTCGCCGAGGAGATCAACGCACGGGGCAGCGGTCGGCTGACCGTCCACACCTACCGGACGACCGTGCAGTGCAGCGGGTCGATCCGGGATCCGGGCACGCCCGCTGCCTCCGGTTACGTGGAGTTCCATCTCTACCGCAAGTTCATCGAGCGCCTCGGCATCGGGCTGGCGCAGTACGACGGGGGCGACGAGCTCGATCCGCCGATCCTGCGGCACGTGCTGCACTCGCTCGCGCTCGCGGTGGGTCACCCGGTGCCGGCCGAGCGCCGGGCACGGCCGCTCGGCAGGGACGAGGAGGCGCGCGCTCTCGGCGAGGAGGCGGGCCTCCCGGAGCACAGCGGGTGAGACAGCCCCGGGATGTGGGACGATCCACGGTGTGCCGTTGGAGAAGATTGCCCTGATCAGTGATGCGCACGGCAACCTCACCGCGCTCGACGCGGTGCTCGAGGACATCGGCTCCCGGGGGATCGACCGGATCGTGAACCTGGGCGACCTGGTGGGCAAAGGGCCGCGCGGCAGCGAGGTGGTGGACCGGTGTGCGGCCGTGTGCGACGTCAACCTACGCGGGAACTGGGACGAGGACCTGCCCGCCTGGGCGGACGAGTCGGTCGAGGAGATGGTGTGGTGGCGTGACGAGCTGCGCCCGGACCAGCGCGCCTGGCTCGCGGAGCTGCCCCTCAGCCACGACGTGCTCGTCAGCGGTCGGCGGGTACGTCTCTTCCACGCGTCCGCGGTGAGTCCGCACGTCCGTGTGCGTGCGCGGCACACGGCCGAGGAGTTCGACGGCATGTTCGTCAACACGCCGATGACGGGCGAAGGCCCGACGCCGTCGGTGGTGGGGTACGGCGACATCCACGACGTCTTCGTCAAGGTGGAGGGGGGCCGGACGCTCTTCAACGTCGGGAGCGTGGGCAACCCGCTCGACGAGCCGGTGTCCAGCTACGTGATCCTCGAGGGATCTCTCGACGACCCGGCCCCAGGGCGTTTCGGGCTCCAGGTCGTGCGCGTGCCGTACGACGTCGAGGCGGAGATCGCTGTCGCGGAGAGCCTGCGCATGCCGGCTCTTGTGCCGTACGCGGTGGAGCTGCGGACGGCGGTGTACCGAGGGCTGCAGGGGGCAGGGCGGCAGCAGGTGTGATCAGTCAGGGCGTCGGCACGACGACCCGGTGCGTCGTGCGCTCCGGGCGGCCGGGGGCGACGCGGACCACGGCCCGGCGGCCGTAGCCGTGGGCGACCTTCCAGAAGCATCTCGAGCGCGTCGTGGTTGCGCCGGCTCGCGCTGGATGAGCATTCCTTGGCATGTGCTGGGCGTCCCAGCGCGCTCGCCCGGAATGTCGGCGCGAGGCGGTCGTAGCCGCTTCTGTTGATCCGAAGAATCGCACGGAGCTGGTCCGGCGTGGCGCTGTCCGCGGGAATCTCGTCGAGCACAGCGGGCAGCGCGCCCGTCCACCCCATCACGCGAGGCAGATCGTTTCGATCGGCTCGACACCGCGGCGCGGTGCCGCTGCCACGCCGCTGTGAGATGAATTATCCGAGCGGGTGAAGAACCGTAGAAAAGAATCATCGCCGGATATCGAAACTCGCACCGATTCGACTGGACTCCGGCGCCTCGAAGGGGCAAGACTTGGCCTGTGAACGAAATCACATTGGAAGCCGAAGCAAGCAGAAGCCAGGAACTGACCACGCTCGAGGCCGCGCGGCTGCTGGGCGTGTCGAAGCTCCACGTGATCGACCTCCTCGAGGCCGGCGAGATCGACTACCACCTCGTCGGTTCCGACCTGCGGTTCGACGCCGCGCAGATCGCGTCCTACAAGTCCGACCGCGAGCACCGCGACGCGGAGTCCCTCGTATCCGCCTGAACCCCGCGCAGCGGTCGCCCTGGCGATTCCGCTGACGCCGTGCGTGGGCCTCGCGTACCCGCGGCGCCACGCACCCTGACGCCTGAGCGCACGTTCGTCACCACCGGAACGTGCGCTCTTGTCGTGTCAGGACGCCTGTCAGGAGCGCCTCACGACCACGGCAGCGGCGCCAGCTCGCGCGGCCCCTCGTCGATGAGGGACCCGACGGTCTCGGTAGCGACGGGCCGCCCGCCCCACGCGTCGACGCCGACGTTGACCTGTCGCCCCCGCTGCCGCCACGACGTGTGCACGTGGCCGTGCACCACCCAGCCCCCGCGGTCCACCGGCCGGTGCTCGACGTGGCGGTCCTCGCCGTGGGAGTCGCCCTCGTACGGGAAGTGCGACAGCAGGACCGGGTGGCCGCCGACGACCGTCTCGACCGGGCTGTCGCGGATCTCGGCGAAGCCCGCCGCCAGGTAGCGGTCGTGTGCCGCAGCCCGGCGCCGCGCGCGGTCCTCGGGGGTCCCTGTGCGCAGCGCCCGGTCGCCCGCCCAGCAGCGGTCGTGGTTGCCGGGCACGAGGATCTTGCGGCCGGCGAGCCGCCCGACCCAGGCGAGCGACTCGTCGAGACTGCCGAGCGCGACGTCACCGAGGACCCACACGGTGTCCTCCGGCGTCACCGTCTCGTTCCAGAGCTCGGCGAGGCGGGCGTTCATCGCGCCGACGCCGGGGAACGGACGGTCGCAGAACCGGATGATGTTGAGGTGCCCGAGGTGCAGGTCGGACGTGAGGTACGTGGTCATGTCGGGCGCCATTCAACCGTGTTCACGGGGTGCGGCACATCCCGGCGCCGGGTGCGGTGGGCGATGATCGGCGGATGGACCTCGCCGTGGACCTCAGCCACCGCACCGGCCGCACCGACGCCGTCTACCGCGCCCTGCGCGACGCCCTGACCACGGGGCGCGTCGCGGCGGGGGAGCGGCTGCCCTCGACACGCGACCTGGCGCGCGACCTCGGGGTCTCCCGTGCCAGCGTGGCCACCGCGTACGAGCGGCTCGTCGCCGAGGGGTTCCTGGAGACGCGGCCGGGGGCGGGCACGTACGCGACGGCCGCGGCGAGCGACGCACCGGCCCGGCGCCGG
>NZ_JABEMG010000202.1 GCF_013004695.1 Promicromonospora citrea | reverse complement strand
CCGGCGAGGGACGGTCGCCCCGCCGCTCACGGCGCCCCCGCGAAGCGGTCTCCGGCAGCGGTGCCGGTGGCCTCGACGGGCACGCGCGCGGGCACCATCGCTGCCAGGAGCGCGGGGACGCCCGGGAGCACCACCTCGAGCCGCACCGTCGTGCGCACGAGGGACCCGCCCGCACCGCAGGGGTCGACGTCGCAGCGCACGTCCAAGCGCGCCGAGGCGGGATCCACCCCCTGGTCCTCCAGCGCGAGAGCGACCACCGCCTCGGCGTCGGCGCGGGCGCGGTCGGCGGTGACCGTGGCCGCGCGCTGCTCGGCGAGCTCGGCCCGCACGGTCTCGAGCTCGGCACGCGCTGCCGCCAGGTCCGCCTCGAGCCGCGCGGAGGCTGCCGCGGCGTCGGCCCGCTGCCGTTCGGTCTCGGCGCGCTCCTCCTGGGCCGCCCGGGCGTGCTCGCGTGCCGACTCCAGCACGGCACGCAGCTGGGCCAGCTCGGCGTCGGCCTCGTCCACGCGCGCGGCCAGCGCGTCCGCCTCGCCGACGACGGCGGTCAGCGCCTCGTCGGCCGCGGCGGCCTCCTGCTCGTGCTCGGCCCGCGCGGCCTGGACCGCGGCGCCCCAGAGGTTCTCCACGCCGCGCGTGACGAGGGCGGTGACGGAGGCCGGGAGCTCGGGCAGGACCTGCTCCTGCGCGCGGCGCTCCTCGCGCCACTCACGCAGGTACCGCGTCGCGGCCGCGTTCGAGCAGCCCGCGCGCTCGCGCACCGTCGTCACGGTCACCGGGGTGCCCTCCCCCGCCAGCTCGTCGGCCGCCTGGAAGACCCGTTCCTTGTCGCGCACGTCGTGGCTCCGTTCGTTCGTTCGTCCCTCTCGTCGCGTCTCGGCGACACGAGAAGGGAGTAGTCGTAGTAGTAGCGCGATACTACCCCTACTCGCGGGCTCACACACTGCGCACCCGCTTTCGTAGAGCGGGTGTGCAGAGTCGTTCGGATGTCGAGGATCCAGCCGTTTCTGCCGGTCGTCAGGCCCGGCCACGGGGCCTGGGTGAGCACATGGTGAGCACTCGCTGCACCGGCCGGACCGTCACCCGGCCACGACGTCGCGCACGAACAGGACGCCGTCCGTCTCGCCCAGGTGGTCCAGCGGCGCGTAGCCGAACCAGGACGACTCGCGCGGCACCGGCACGGACCCGAGGACGTCCGCGAGGCGGCGTGCGTCCACCAGACCGCGCCCGCCCGGCAGCGCCGTCCCCGGCAGGGCGTGCAGGGCGCCCTCGACCGTCTCGGGGGCGGGCGCCGCGACGCCCTGGTTCCCGACGGTGCCCACCGCGAGGGCCAGGTACCCGTACGCGTCGCCCAGGCGCGCGGCGACCTGGGCGCCCGCACCCCACCACCGCAGCCGGTCGTGCCCCCACAGGGTCATGTGGCCGGCGCCGCGACGCAGGTGGCTCGTGTGCGCCCACGCGAGCACCGGGCCGCGCTCGGCGAGGGCGAGGAGGTTGTCGGCCATGATCGTGTCGCGCACGCGCAGCAGCCACGGCATGCGCGCGTCCGACGGGTCGGCCATCCACGAGTGGTAGCGCAGCAGGGCCGTGGCGGTCCGGGCCCGGAGACGCGCGGTGTGCCAGGCCTCGCGCCCCGCCGCGGCGACCAGGCCGGGCGCGTCGGCGTCCAGGAGCGTGGCCAGGTCGTCGGCGACCCGTCGCAGCTCGCGGGCCTGCGCGGACCGGCCGACCGACCGGGCCGGGTCGACCATCGCGGCGGGCTCGGTCCAGGCGGCGTCCTCGCCCAGGAGGCGGTCGAGCTCGTCGGCGGTGCAGGGCAGCAGGCCGAGGTCGCCCCCGGCCGCGAGGAAGGCGTGCACCGCGGTCAGCGCGGCGCGCGGGCTCGCGGCCGCGTCGATCTCGAGCGGCCCGTCGACGCCGGCGAACCGGACGTGGTCCTGCGCGGGCCGGCCCGCGTTGAACGCACGCATCCAGCGCACCAGGTCACGGTTGCCCGGCAGCGAGCCCCAGCCGTGGCTCAGGCCCCGGGCGACGACGTTGTCGAGGTCGCCCGCGCCGGTGGTGACGTGCTCGTCGACGAGGAGGCCGCCCAGGCAGTCGGTCTCCAGCGCGATCGTGCGGTACCCGTGGTGCTTCACCAGCCCACGGAACAGGTCGTTGCGCAGCGCGAGCAGCTCGGGGGAGCGGTGCGTGGGCTCGCCGACGGCGAGCAGCCGGGGTGGGGCGGCCGGGAACAGCTCCAGGACGGCGGTCGGGTCGACAGGACGGACGAGGTCTGCGAGGCCGGTCATCATTCCCTCGACGGTATCGTTGAGGTCTCGGTGGAGACCTGGCGCGCCGGAGCGGGGGAACCTCGTGCGAAACCTTCAAACAGCGGTCCGTCTGCGGCCCGTCGACCTCGCGCGCGAGCACGGCCTGTCCACGCAGGCGGTGCGCAACTACGAGGCCGCGGGCATCCTGCCGCCTGCCGACCGCACCGACACCGGCTACCGCGCGTACACGCCGCGGCACGCGCAGGCGCTGCGCGTCTTCCTCGCCCTCCTGCCCGGCCACGGCCACGGGACGGCGGCGGCCATCCTGCGTGCCGTGCACGACGGCGACGAGGCCGGCGCCCTGCGGCTCGTCGACGAGACGCACGCCCAGCTGCTGGCCGACCGCCGCACGCTGCGCGCCGTCGAGGACGCGCTGCGCGGGCTGGAGCCGGACGCGCGGCGGGCGCCCCACCGCGGCGAGACGTTCATCGGACCGCTCGCATCCCGCCTGCGGATCCGCCCCGCGACGCTGCGGCAGTGGGAGCGCGCGGGCCTCGTGCGCCCGCGGCGCGACCCCGCCACCGGGTACCGCGTGTACGACGCCGCCGCCGTGCGGGACGCCGAGCTGACCCACCTGCTGCGGCGCGGCGGCTACCGGCTGGAGCAGATCGCGCAGCTCGTCGAGCAGGTGCGCACCGCGGGTGGGCTGGAGCCGCTGGCGGGCACGCTGGCCGGCTGGCACGACCGGCTGACCGTGCGTGGCCGTGCCCTGCTCGGCGGCGCGGCCGCGCTGGAGGCCTACCTGCGCCGGTACGGCTCGGACGGTCCGGTCAGCGGCGCTGCGCCCGCAGCCGCGCCGCCTGCCTGAGCAGGTGCGTGCGCTCGGCGGCGCTCGTGGCGTGGTCCGCCGCGGCCGTGTAGTGGCCGATCGCCCGCTCGACGTCGTCGGCGCGCTCGTGCAGGTGGGCCGCGACGGCGTCCCAGCGCGCGACCCGCCGGTCCACCGCGGCCAGGGCGGCGAGGCCCGCGCGCGGGCCGTCGACCTGCCCGACGGCCACGGCCCGGTTGAGCGCCACGACGGGACCCGGCGCGAGCGACGCCAGCTCGTCGTACCACTCGAGGATCTGGGGCCAGTCGGTCTCCTGCGCGGTGGGCGCGTCGTCGTGCAGGGCGGCGATCGCGGCCTGCGCCTGGTACTCGCCGAGGTGGTCGCGGGCCAGCGCGGCCTGGAGCACGTCCACGCCCTCGGCGATCATGGCCGTGTCCCAGCGGGTGCGGTCCTGCTCGTCGAGCGGGACGAGCTCGCCCGAGGCCGTGTACCGGGCGTCGCGGCGGGCATGGTGCAGCAGCATGAGGGCCAGCAGGCCCGCGATCTCCGGGTCGCCGTGCGCGGCGGCGAGCTGCCGGGTCAGGCGGATCGCCTCCTGCGCGAGGGACACCTCGCCCGTGAAGCCCTCGTTGAACATGAGGTACAGCACACGCAGCACGGCGCGCACGTCGCCGGGCGTCTCGAACCGCTGCCCGGAGACGGTGCGCTTGGCGCGGGAGATGCGCTGGGCCATGGTCGCCTCCGGCACCAGGAACGCCTGCGCGACCTGCGCGGTGGTCAGCCCGCCGACCGCGCGCAGGGTGAGCGCGATCGCCGAGGCCGGGCTGAGCGCCGGGTGGCAGCAGCGGCTGAGCAGCAGCAGCGTGTCGTCGGCCTGCTCGGTGGGACCGGGCGGCGGCTCGTCGGCGACGCGCTCCTCGCGCCGCCGACGGGCCGCCTCGGAGCGCTGCAGGTCGACCAGCTTGCGGCCCGCCACGCGCACGAGCCACGCCTTGGGGTCGTCCGGCGCGCCGTCGGGCCAGTGCCGTACGGCCTCGACGAGCGCCTCCTGCACGGCGTCCTCGGCCGTCGCGAAGTCGGCCCCGCGACGGACGAGGACGCCGAGCACCTGCGGCGCCAGCGTGCGGACCAGATCGGCGGCAGGGTCGGCGGCACGGTCGGTACGGCGGTCCACGGGATGCGCTCTGCTCACTCGATCGTGAAGTCCTCGCCGAGGAACGGGCGCACCTCGAGCCACTCGTGGATCGGGCGCCCGCCCGGCCCGGGGGCCGCGGACAGCTCGGCGGCGGCCTCGTAGGCCCGCTCCTGGGAGTCGACGTCGATGATCATCCAGCCGGCGATGAGGTCCTTGGTCTCGGCGAACGGACCGTCGGTGACCGGCGGCCGGCCCTCGCCGTCGTACCGGACGAAGGTGCCCTCCGGTGCGAGCGCCCCCTCGCCGACGAACTCGCCCGACTCGGTGAGCTTCTCGGCGAACCGCCGCATGTAGTCGATGTGCTCGGTGATCTCCTCGGGCGTCCACCGGTCCATCGGCACGTCGGTGCCGGGCAGCCACTCGGGGCCGCTGTTGCGCCGGTAGTGCTTGAGCAGCAGGTACTTCGCCATGGTGTCGACTCCTCCGTCGGGGCCCTCCGGGCCCGGTGTCGTGGACGCGCGTCCCGCGCCCTCGACCCTAGGACGGAGCGGCCGTCCTGTCCTCGACATCCGGCGCGCGACCCGCCGCCGAGATCTGGTGTTCGTGGCCAGATCTGGTCGTGCACCGCCAGATCTCGACGGACGGACCAGATCTCAGCGGGCCGCGCGGAGCGGGAAGCGGTGGATGGTCGCCACGGTGGGCGCCGTCGACTCGAACGCCGCGCTCATCGCGTCGCCGAGCTCGTCGAGGTCGTCCTCGAACAGGCCCGCGTACGTCGACAGGGTCAGCACCGGCGACTCATGCCCCAGCATCCGCTGGACGGCCTTGACGGTCGCGCCTCCGGAGATGGCCAGCGACGCGGCGGTGTGGCGCAGGTCGTGCAGGGTCAGGGTGTCGAAGTCCTCGGCGCCGGGTGCGAGCGTGGTGCGCGCCAGCGCGGCCAGCAGCCGGGTGCGGCTGACCTTCTCGCCGCGGGTCAGGTCGGCCCGGCGGGCGCGGTCGGCGTCGGCGACGAGGTCCCAGGTGCCGGGGTCGACGACGTCGGCGGGCTCGCGCCCCGCGGCGGACCGCA
>NZ_JABEMG010000201.1 GCF_013004695.1 Promicromonospora citrea | reverse complement strand
CCCTCATGACCCACCGCACCCGCGATCCGATCACTGTTCGCGTTCGCACCCTCGAACTCGTCCGCCACCACCGTCAGACTCGAACCCAGCTCCCGCACCGCATCCAGATCAACCCGCAGATCAGCCACGAGGCACCCCCTCCGCTCGCCGACATCACGTACCCGACCTGCGAGAATACTGACCCGGCGTCGGTAACGCCACGAAAATCTTCACCCGGCGTCCCGGTCCGCCTCGAGAACGACCTGCGGGACGTCTCGCCCGCCGAACCGGTCCCCAGGTCGTTCTCGAAGCGGACCGGCGGGGGAGGAGCCGCGGGTCCACCGGCGGGGAGTGCCGCGGCGGGCGGAACGACTAGACTCGCTGCGCGCCGTCGCGCGTCCCGCGCCGCCGTGCGGCCTGTCCGGGCGTGCCGCGGCCGGACCCACCTTCCGTACGAAAGGAACCTCCCCGTGCTCCGCACCCACACGGCCGGCTCACTGCGGGCCGAGCACATCGGCCAGACCGTCACCCTCACGGGCTGGGTCGATCGCCGCCGTGATCACGGGGGAGTGGCGTTCATCGACCTGCGTGACGCGTCGGGCATCGCCCAGGTCGTCATCCGCGACGAGGAGATCGCGCACCCGTTGCGCTCCGAGTTCGTGCTCCAGGTGACCGGCGAGGTCGGCCGCCGCCCCGAGGGCAACGCCAACCCGAACCTCGCCACGGGCGAGATCGAGGTCGTGGCGTCCGAGGTCGTCACGCTCAACGAGTCGGCCCCGCTGCCGTTCCAGGTGTCCACCGCGCTGGCGGACACCGAGGTCATCGGCGAGGAGGCGCGGCTCCGGCACCGGTACCTCGACCTGCGCCGTCCCGCGCCCGCCCACGCGCTGCGCCTGCGCGCCAAGGCGAACCAGGCCGCGCGGCGCGTCCTCGACGAGCACGACTTCGTCGAGATCGAGACGCCGACCCTCACGCGCTCCACGCCCGAGGGTGCACGCGACTTCCTGGTCCCCGCGCGCCTGGCTCCCGGCTCCTGGTACGCCCTGCCGCAGTCCCCGCAGTTGTTCAAGCAGCTCCTCATGGTCGGCGGCATGGAGCGGTACTACCAGATCGCCCGCTGCTACCGCGACGAGGACTTCCGTGCCGACCGGCAGCCCGAGTTCACGCAGCTCGACGTCGAGATGAGCTTCGTCGACCAGGACGACGTGATCGCCCTCGCCGAGAACATCCTCGCGGCGCTCTGGAGCCTCGTCGGCTACGAGATCACGACGCCGATCCCGCGCATGACCTACCACGAGGCCATGCGCCTGTACGGCACGGACAAGCCGGACCTGCGCTTCGGCAACCCGATCGTCGAGCTCACGGAGTACTTCGCGAGCACCCCGTTCCGCGTCTTCCAGGCGGAGTACGTGGGCGCCGTCGTCATGAAGGGTGGCGCGTCGCAGCCGCGCCGCCAGTTCGACGCGTGGCAGGAGTGGGCCAAGCAGCGCGGCGCCCGCGGCCTCGCCTACGTCACCTTCTCCGAGGACGGCGAGCTCGGCGGCCCGGTCGCCAAGAACCTGTCCGACGACGAGCGCGCGGGGCTGGCCGCCGCCACGGGCGCCGACCCGGGCGACGCCGTCTTCTTCGCCGCGGGCAAGACGTCGGAGGCGCGCGCGCTGCTGGGTGCCGCCCGCCTGGAGATCGCGCACCGCACGGGCGAGATCGACGAGGACGCCTGGTCGTTCGTGTGGGTCGTCGACGCGCCGCTGTTCAAGCCGGCCGGCGAGGACGACGACGTCGACCTGGGCTCGTCCGCGTGGACCGCCGTGCACCACGCGTTCACGTCGCCGACGCCCGAGTGGATCGACTCGTTCGAGAAGGACCCCGGCGAGGCCCTGGCCTATGCCTACGACATCGTCTGCAACGGCAACGAGATCGGTGGCGGCTCGATCCGTATCCACCGGCGTGACGTGCAGGAGCGCGTGTTCGAGGTCATGGGGATCGGCCAGGAGGAGGCGCAGGAGAAGTTCGGCTTCCTGCTGGACGCCTTCGCGTTCGGCGCACCGCCGCACGGCGGCATCGCGTTCGGCTGGGACCGGATCGTGGCGCTCCTGACGCACTCGGCGTCGATCCGCGACGTCATCGCGTTCCCGAAGTCCGGCGGCGGCTACGACCCGCTCACGGCCGCGCCCGCCCCGATCACGCCGGAGCAGCGCAAGGAGGCCGGTGTGGACGCGGTGCCCGAGGAGGCCGCCGCGGCCCCCTCGGCGTGACCCGTCTGGGCGGGCACGGGCTCGACCACGTCTTCCACACGGTCCGGACCGACCTCCTCGAGGTCGTCCGGACCTGGACGGACAGCCGCGGTCCCGACGACGTCGGGGCGGCCGCCGTCCTGGAGCTCACCGACCCGTCGGGGGAGCGCGCCGGGAGCGTGCTCACCGCGGTCGGTGAGCCGCCGCGCGTGGCCGACCTGCTCACCACGGTGACGCCGGGTGCCGCCGTCCGGGCGGCGTCGGTGACCCGTGGCACCGGGGCCCTCGCCGGGCAGACCCTGTCCGGCTGGGGCCTCGGCCCCGCCTCCACCTGGGACCGCATGGTCACCGAGACGGCACCGAGCGGGGTCGCGCCGGGTCCGGGCGCCGTCGTCGTCGAGCTCGACCTGGAGCGCGACGCGGACGAGGCCGACGCCGTGCTCACCGAGGCCAACCCCGGCACCCTGCACGGCGTGCGGCACCGCCACGCCGACCGCGCCCGCTGGTACGGCGTGCGTGTCGCGGCGGGGGCCGCCGGCGGACCCCTCGTCGCCGTCGGCTCCGCGACGCCGGTGCCCGGCGGTGCGGTGCACCTCGGCGCGATCGGTACCCTGCCCGCGCACCGCGGGCGGGGGTACGGCGGGGCGCTCACCGCGCGGATGACGGCGGACGGCGTCGCCCGCTGCGGGCTGGTGACGCTCGGGATGTACGCGGACAACGACGGCGCGCGGCGCGTCTACGAGCGGCTCGGGTTCGTCGTGGCCCACCGCGTGGAGAGCTGGCGTCCGGCCTGACGGCGTGTTTCCCGCGCGGACCTGCGTCGATGCTGGTTAGGTGGGTGGCAAGGGGCGCCGGTCCCGGTGCCTCGAGGGCCTACACCTGGAGGACGGTCCCATGACCGAGAACACCGGCGGCGCGCCGCGCGACCCCGAGCGGGACGCGGAGACGCCGCCCACGCAACCGCTCGAGCCCATGCCCGGGACGGGCGCGGCGCCCGGTGACGAGACGGCGGCCGAGACGGCGCAGTACCCGCCGCAGGAGGCGCCCCGCTACCCGGCCCAGGACTCCCCGTCGGAGCCGGCGCCCGCCCAGCCCGGCGGCTACGGCGCGTCCGGCGGCTACGCGGCGCCCGCCGCCCCCGTGGCCGCGCAGGGTGGCTGGACGCCGGCGCCACCCAAGAACGACCTGGGCGTGTGGGCCCTCGTCACGGGCATCCTCAGCTACGTCATGTGCCCGCTCGTGCTGGGGGTCGCTGCGATCGTGACGGGCACGATGAGCCGCCGGGCCGCCGACCAGGGCCTGGCGAACAACCGCGGCATGGGCACGGCCGGGCTGATCCTGGGCTGGATCAACGTGGGGCTCGTGCTGCTGGGCATCGCGTTCTTCGTCGTCGCGATCGCCGCGGGGCTCCTGAGCGGTGGGTTCGCCGACTGGGGCGACATGAACGACGTCAACCGCTACAGCGACTACTGAGCCGCGGGCTCGGGGCGCACCCGGAGCGGGCGCACCGCCCGGCCACCTGCGGGGACACGGGGAGTCCTCCCCGTGTGGTGCGCTGCGCCGCGGGTCCGGTGGCCTGTAGGTTAGGGCTTCCGCGTCGGCCCCGCGCCGCGACCCCGTGTCGAGCGGGCAGTTGACCACCCTGAGCAGCTGGCCACGGCCGAGCAGGAGCAAGCAGAGAGGCAGCACGATGACCCAGCCCGACGGCGGACAGTCGCCCTACGACCCGCCGCAGCAGCCCGACCAGGGTGGCCAGGCGCCCGGATCCGTCCCCGGCCAGCCGACACCGTACGACCAGCCCGCCGCCTCGGCCTCGTACGGTCAGCCGGGTCAGCCCGGTCAGCCCGGTCCGACCCCGTACGGCCAGGAGCCCTACGGGCAGTCGCCGGCGCAGCCCGCGTACGCCGGGCAGCCCGGCCCGTACGGCGCCGCGCCCCTGCCGAAGAACGGCCTCGGCGTGTGGTCGCTCGTGCTCGGCATCCTCGCCGTGCTCGGCTGCGGCATCCTGACCGGCATCGCCGCCATCATCCTCGGCCACAAGAGCCGCCGCGCCCAGCGCGAGGGCGAGGCCGACAACGGCGGCATGGGCCTGGCCGGCATCATCACCGGCTGGGTCGGCATCGCGTGGACCACCATCACGGTCGGCCTCTTCGTCGCGGCCACGGTGTTCACCCTCAACGACCCGGCCGTCCGCGACGGGCTGGAGCAGCTGGACACCTACCAGCAGGAGAACGGCGAGCTCCCGACGTCGGACCCGGAGCTCGAGGAGCTCCTCGAGCAGCTCGAGAACGGCTGAGCCGGCCGCGCCCTCGGCACCCAGCACCCAGCACCCCCACACACCGGCCCGCCGCCCCGACGTGAGCATCCCGTCGGGGCCGCGGCGGGCCGGTTCGTCCCTGCGCGTCGCCGCGCGGAAAGGCACGACCGATGACCCAGCCCGACGGGTGGCAGCCCCCCTACGAGCCGCCGGCGAGCAACGGCCCTGAGCAGCCGTCTCCGCAGCAGCCGCAGCAGCCCGAGCAGCCGCAGCACCCCGTACCGCCCGAGCCGTACCCGGGCCACCAGCCCTCGCCCTACTCGCCCCAGCCGTACGGGACCCAGCCCGACCAGCAGCCCTACCAGCCGCAGCCGTACCAGCAGCAGCCCGCTCAGCCGTCGCCCTACCAGCCGCAGCCGGGCGCACAGCCCGGGCAGCCTCCCGCCTACGGCTACCCGCCGCAGACCGGCCCGTACGGGTACGGCGCACCGCTCCCGAAGAACCCGCTGGGCGTGTGGTCCCTGGTGCTCGGCATCGTCGGCGTCGTGCTGACGTGCAGCTGCGGGGTCGGCTTCCTCACCGCGATCCCCGCCGTCATCACCGGCCACCTCAGCCGCAAGGCCCAGCGGGAGGGCCAGGCGGACAACGGCAACCTCGGTCTCGTCGGCCTGATCATCGGCTACGTGGTCGTCGGGCTGACGGTCCTGGGGCTCATCGGGTTCGGGGCCATGTTCAGCATCCCGGAGTTCCGCGAGGGCTTCTTCAGCGAGATGAACAGCTCCGGCTACTAGCCGGCGGTCCCGGCCGACGGCCCGACCCGGTGGGCCGGGTCAGGCCGCGTCGGCCACGTACCCGTCCGGGCGGACCAGGAGCGTCGTGCCGCCGCCGTCGGTGCGGCGGGTCACCACGCGCTCGGCGGGGTCCACCTCGCCGAGCG
>NZ_JABEMG010000200.1 GCF_013004695.1 Promicromonospora citrea | reverse complement strand
CGCACGCGCGGACGCCGCACAGGCGCGGACCACGGCCGAACGGGCCGACGCACGCAGCCGGGCCGCGCACGACGAGCTCCGGGCGGCCCACGACGAGTACGGCGCCCTGCGCGCCACGCACGACGAGCTGCGCACCGAGCTCGACGTCCTCCGGCGACGTACCGGCCGACAGGTGGCGATCGCGTGGGCGGGGGCGGGCGCGGCGGTCGCGCTGGCCGTGCTCGCCCTCGTCCTCGGCTGAGCGGGGGCGGCGCCACCGCGCCGGCCGCCGGCCCTCGAACCGCACGGGCAGCTCGCGGGGCACCGACGACCACGGCGTCCCCGACGCGGCCGGGGCCTCGGGGGGCACCGTGAGCGTCACGCCGCCGAGCCGACGCAGCGCCTCCTCCACCGCGATCTGCGCGATCGGTCGCGGGCCGCCGTGCCGGGCGTCGGGGCTCGTCGTCGTCTCGATGAGCGGCGGGAGGTCGCCCAGGTCCACCAGGCGCTCCGTCAGCGTCGTCGTGACTGTCATGGCTCCCCGGGTTCCGGGCGTACCACGAGTGCGCCAGGCTGTGGCCGTGTTGCTCCCTGCCATGACGAGCACTCCCCCTGCTGACGCCTCGGAATGTCTCGCACTTCACCCGATGTGCCGAGGATCAGCGGGACGAGATGTCATCGGACTGCCATGTGTCGGTCGCTCGCAGGCAATGCGCGGTCCGGCAGGGTGGGTCCGGAACCGAGGAGTCACCGACGAGATGGAGACGACATGAGAGCACCCCTCCGAACGGCGGCGACGGCCTTCGCCGCCGTCGCCCTGGCTGCCGCCGCGCCGTCCGCGGCGTCGGGCACGCAGTCGGGCACGCAGTCGGGCACGCAGTCGAGCACAGCGCCCGCGGCCTCCCCCGCCGAGATCGCACAGCGGTGGGCCCCGGTCCACTACCAGGACGTGGACCAGACGGGCACCAACGCGCTGGGCGGCCGGTCGGACTACCTCGCGGCGTACGACTTCGACGGCGACCTGGAGGCGCGCAACAACTGGGAGAACACGGGCCGGTTCGACCTGGCGGCGACCGCCTACTACGCGGTGCTGGAGACGAGCACCCACTGGTTCGTCACGTACCTGTTCTTCCACCCGCGGGACTGGTCGGACTCGATCTTCGACACGGAGCACGAGAACGACGGCGAGGGGGTGCTGGTCGCGGTGCAGAAGGACGGCACACCGCACGGCGTGCTGCGCGCCGCCGTCACCGTCGCGCACGCCGACTTCTACTCGTGGACGCCGCAGGGCAGCACGTGGGGCGCGGGGGCCGAGACGATCGACGGCACGCTGCCCGTCGAGGTCAGCCCGCACGACGGCCTGCCCCACCCCGTGACCGCCCAGGAGGCCAAGGGGCACGGCCTCAAGGCACGCGGCGGGTACGACATCGTGGGTGACGGCGTCGTCTACCACCCGGGCGGGCGGGCCGAGGTACCGGAGCACCCGGACGACCGCGCGGTGTCCTACCGCCTCGTCGACCTGCACGCGCCCGGCGGGCTGTGGGAGCACCGCGACGACGGCCGCTTGTTCGCGGCCTTCGGCACCTTCGCCGGCGACACGTCGGGCAGCTGCGGCGACGGCGGGATCTCCTGCACGCGCGATGCGGCGAACGCCCCGTGGGGCTGGGACGACGGCGACGACGTGCCGGGCAGGGGCGCGCTCGCGACCGACCCGGCTGCCGTGGTGGCGAGCTACTTCCGCGTCCCCGAGCCGCTGGACAGGCAGTACGTCGCGTACCCGTACTGAGCTCGTCCGACCCTCGGGTCGAGGTCGAGGGTTCGGTAACCCTCGACCTCGACTTGAGGGTGAGGGTCAGGCCAGGCGTGCCGAGATGGTGAGCTCCTGGCCGACGTCGAGCCGTACGTCGGCCAGGCGCACACCCTCGGGCAGGTGGGCGCCGAGGTCGATGTCCTGGGCGGTCGCGGCCTCGACGCGACCCTTGACCGTGCCGAGCAACGCACCGACGAGCGGGTTGGGGCTACCGAGCTGCACGTCGCGGACGGAGAGCACCATGGCGTCGTCGACCGTCACGCTCGCGGTCGCCTGCACGCGCGCGGAGAGGAAGACGCCCTTCTTGATCGCGGCGTCGACCCGGACGCTCGCGGCACGCGGCCCCCGGGAGACGACGTCCACGTCGAGGTCCGTCAGGGTGACGCCCTGCTGGAGCAGCACGACCGCGAGGATGCCCCGCACGGTGGCCACCAGGCCCTCCTTGTCGACCGACACGCGCGCGTGCCCCGAGACCGGGTGCTCGGCCGACGGCTCGACCGCCTCGACGCCGACGCGCCCGTCGGCGCCCTCCACCCAGTCGAACCGGAGACCGTCGGCCTCGGCGGTCAGGTCGACGGGCAGGTCCACGACGACGAGGCGGTGGGCCTCCAGCCGGACGCGCCGGGCGGTCGCCCGCTCGCGGCGCACCACCTCGGGCCGCCAGCGCTGCTCGGCGGCCTCCCCCGCCGACGGCGCGGCCGGCGTCCCGTCGAACCGGACCACGACGCCGGTGAGGTCGACGTGCGCCGAGGCGATGTCCGCCCCGTCGAGGTCCGCGGCGACGTGCGCGCGCTCGAGGCCTGCCACGCGGTCACCGAGCTCGTCGGCGATCGCCCCGCGGATGCGCGCCGCGAGGTCGGCGCCGTCGGTGGGACGGGGCGCCGCCCCGAGCGGCACGGGTCCGGGCTCGGGACGGGTGGCGGGCTGGGCCGCCGTGGTCGGCGGAGGGTACTGGGCCGGTTCGGTCATGGACGCGACACTATCCGTCGTCACCGACGCTCACCGCCGTGCGTCCACAGGCCCCCGGTCCGCCGGCTACACGCGCCCGGCGTTGAGCCGTCGCTGCAGCTCCATCACGGCGAGCGAGTCGCGGGAGATCACGCCGTCGACGGGCGTGCCGAGGTGGCGCTGCAGGGCGCTGACGGTCTGCGGGCCGATCTTGCCGTCGCGCCGGCCGGACGGCATGCCGGTGCGCGCCTGCAGTGCCGCGATCACCCGCGAGCCCTGGGCGTCGGCGACCCACTCCCAGCCGGAGGTGAGGCCGGGGTTGCGGTCGCGCCAGTAGACGCTCTGCGAGGAGACGACGCCGTCGGCCGGCGTGCCGAGCTCCTCCTGGAGCCTGCGGGTGGTGGCGGTGCCCCAGGCGCCGTCGACCACGAGGCCGCCCGGCTCTCCCGGGCTCGGCGGGGTGGTGCCCTCGCCGGCGCGGATGTCGTCGAGGCGCGCGTACGCGTGGCGGCCGGGGCACGCCGTCGACGTGACGTCGCGGTGCCCGTACAGCGGGGCCGCCTGCGTCCACCAGCGGCCCTTGCCCTCGCCGTAGATCGCGGCGGCCGTCGACACCTGCGCGGCGGTGGGCTCGTTGGTCTCGTAGTTGCCGGCCAGGCAGATGGACCGCGCCGTGCTGTTGCGCCCGCCCGTGTGCGTGCCGCGCCGGTTCCAGCTCACGCCCTGGTAGGCACGGCCGGAAGGGAAGACGACGACGTTGTAGGAGATGCCGGTGCCGAACCGGGACTGGCCGACGCTCTCCAGCGCGCGCATCTGCTCGGCCTCGGCCTCGACGCTCGCGTCCGGCGAGAGCTGCGCGGTGACCGAGTGGTGCAGGAAGACCTCGACCGCCGGGCCCTCGAGGGTGAGGTCGCCGTCCGCGTACCGCGCACCCCACGACGCGCGCGGGGCGATGTTCACGGCGGCCTGCGGAACCACCGGGCCGTCCGCGGGTGCGGGACCGGGGTCGGGTGCCGCCTGCGGGTCCGCGGCGGTCTCACCGGCGGGTCCGCCGTCGGGCTCGAGCACTTCCAGCACCGTCCCCTGCTCGTCCGTGATCTCGTACGGCTCCACCATGGCACGCCCCCGCTCCGGCTCGTCGAACATGATTTGTCGTACATGTCGCGTTCTCCATGTCTACCACCGGGTGAAGTTTCCGGCGAGCCGCGCTTGTAGGGTGGCGGACGTGATCAGCATCGACGCCGACTCCCCGGTCCCGCCGTACGAGCAGGTGCGCACGGCGCTCGCCCAGCAGATGGCGGTCCGGACGCTGCCGGTCGGCACCCGGCTGCCCACGGTCCGGGCGCTGGCCGCCGACCTCGGCATCGCGGTCAACACCGTCGCGCGCGCGTACCGGGAGCTCGAGGCGGCCGGGCTGGTCGAGACCCGGGGCCGGGCCGGGACGTTCGTCAGCGCGGCCGGCGACCAGCGCCTGGCCCGCGCCCAGGAGGCGGCCGCCCGGTACGCCGACGTGGTCCGCGGCCTGGGGATCGGTCGCGACGAGGCGCTCGAGATCGCGGCCGCCGCGCTGCGGTAGCGGGCGCACGCCCCACGGGTGCGAGACTGCGCGCATGGCTGACGACTGGGCGGGCAAGCGGGCCGAGGCGGTGCGGGTGCAGGCGGAGCGGCTGCGGCAACGGCAGGACGCCGAGCACACCCGCGCCGAGGAGATGCTGCGCCGGTTCGCCGAGGCCGCACGGGCGGCAGGGCTGGATCCCGAGCCGCTGGTCGTGCGCGGGTACGGCGGCCGGGGCACGGCACGCACGCCGCTGCGCGGCTGGTACCTGCGGGTGGACCGCAGCGCGGGCGTGACCACCGACGGCACCTTCTACGTGCTCACCGCACCGCTGGGCCTGCTCGACCGGGTGCGCGGCATGCGCCCCGAGCCCAGCAGGCCACCGCTCACGCTCGGCGCGGGCGGCAAGGACGGCGAGTCGGTACCCCTCGCCGACGCCCTGGAGCGCCTGCTGCCCGGCTGGCGCACGCGCTAGGCGCGCCGCTCACAGGCCGCGCAGCAGCTCCTCGCGCCGCCGGTCGAGGTCCGCGAGCCGGCCGCCGACCTCGACACGGCTCGCCGCGATCGCGACCCGGGCCCGGTCGACGGCGTCGAGGGCGTCGTGCACCCGGTCGCCCGCGCCCGCGATGCCGTCCACGAAGGACCGGTGCAGGGGCGCGGCGTCGAACAGGAAGTCGAACGGCCCCAGGAAGTCCGCCGCCATGAGACCCGCGGCACGGTCCAGGCCGATGCCGTCGAGCCGGCTCGCGAGCACCCGCAGCGCCTCGCCGGCCTGGTGCATCTGCCCCACGGCCTGGTCCATCCGGTCCGCCTTGCGCTCGTCGGTGAGGATGACCGTGTGCCTCCGGAACGGCTTCGTGCGGGCGCGCCGTTCGTCCTGCGCCCGCTCCCACGCGTCGTCGAGGTGCCCGAGGGCGGCGGTCAGCGCCGTCGCGGCACGGTCGGCGGCCGCGGACAGCTCGTCCAGCCCGGTGAGCTCGCGCCGCAGGGCCTGCGCCGACCGTCCGAGCCGGCGCAGCTCCGGCGCAGCGGGCGACGCCGTCTGGACCGCCCACGTCTCCGCCGCCGCGAGCGCCCCGGCGTACCAGCCGTCGACGTCACCGAGGCCGGTCAGGACCGCGCGCACGGCCTCGCTCTCCCGTTCGTCGTCGTCGATCGCGCGGCGCGCGTCCGCCACGCGGGCGGCGGCGGCGGTCTCCTCGGCGCGGAGGTCCGCGAGCAGCGCAGGGCGCCGGCCCCGGAC
>NZ_JABEMG010000020.1 GCF_013004695.1 Promicromonospora citrea | reverse complement strand
GCACAGGTCCGCGACCGGGCAGGCGCCGCACCGCGGGGCCCTGGCCGTGCAGACCAGGGCGCCGAGCTCCATCGACGCGGCGGCCCAGCGCGCCGCGTCCGCGTCGCTCTCCGGCGCGACGGCGGTCGCCTGCGCACGCTCGGCCGCCGTGTACGACGGCGCGGGCAGCGCCACCCCGCCGACCGTGCGTGCGAGCACCCGCCGCACGTTCGTGTCGACGACGACGGACCGCCGGCCGAACGCGAACGCCACGACCGCTGCCGCCGTGTACTCGCCGATGCCGGGCAGGGCGCGCAGCTCCTCCTCGGTGCCCGGCACGACACCGCCGTGCCGCTCGACGACCGCCCGCGCGCACTCCTGCAGGCGCAGGGCGCGACGGGGGTAGCCGAGGCGACCCCACGCGCGCAGCACCTCGGCGGTCGGGGCCGCGGCGAGGTCGGCGGGCGTCGGCCACTGCTCCATCCAGGCGTGCCAGGCCGGCTCGACGCGGACGACGGGCGTCTGCTGCAGCATCACCTCGCTGACCAGCACGCCGTACGGGGTGCGGTCGGCCGCGCGCCAGGGGAGGTCGCGGGCGGCGCCCTCGAACCAGTCCACGACGGTGGCACGCAGCTCCTCGTGCCGGACGGCGGCGCCGGTCCCGTCGCTGTCCACCGTCGAACCCCGCGCGCCCCGCACCGCCTCCGCAACCGTCACGCCCCCATCCTGCCCCACCCCCGCCCCCCTCCCCCTCCCGGCGAGGTAGTCACTTGGCGAGGTAGTCACTTGGCGAGGTAGTCATCTGGCGCACGCCGGGTGACTACTTCGCCTCATGACTACTTCGCCTCATGACTACCTCGCCACGTGACTACCTCGCCGTGGGCGCGTGACCTCCGCGGCGGCGCGGCTGCGGCCGGAGGGGCGCCGGACGTCGTATTTTTGGGGATGCGGACGCCGTCACCGCACGTCACACGGTGTCGTCCGCCGTCAGTCAGATCGATCGAGCCGTGGCTCGGCAGGGGGTTCAGCGGGTGGTGGATGCACCGGAGCGGGCCGAGCGGGCCACGGGCCCGGGCCGCGAGCCCGACGTGCGGGGTCCGCGCCGCGGTCGCGTGATCGCGGTGCTCGTCGTGCTCGCCCTCGGCGGTGCGGGGGTCGCCGTGACCTGGCCGCGAGCCGAACCGTCCATCGCGTCGGACAAGATGGCCCCGCCCGCGCCCGTCGACCCCAACGCCGCGGCGGCACCGTGCACGGCAGACGACCTCGATGTCGGGCTCGCCGCCGATCGCACCGCCGTCACACCGGGCGTGCCCGTCCGGTTCACCGTGTCGGTCGCCAACGACGCCGACACGCAGTGCCTCGTCGACGCCCCGCGACGGGACCTCGCGGTGACCGTGTACCGCGGCGAGGTGGGGGAGGAGAGCGCCGAGCGGGTGTGGTCGTCGGCTGACTGCGCCGATGCCGACGAGGAACGCCTGCTGCTGCTCGGCCCGGACGACGTCGACACGACGGAGGTGCGCTGGTCGGACGCGCGGTCCGTGCCGGGGTGCGAGCCCGGGCAGCCGAAGCTGGTCGCGGGTGAGTACACCGCGCAGGTGACGCTGGCGGGGGTCGAGGGGGCGACGAGCGACGTCGTGCGGCTCACCTACACCGTGCCCGAGCCCACCGGCTCCCCGTCTCCGAGCGGGTCGGCGTCCGGGTCGGCGTCGCCGAGCGGTTCGCCGTCGGCGGGGGTGAAGGACAAGGGCGGGGAGCAGGGCTGAGGCTCGGGGCGCGCCCACGCTCCCATGTCGTCCGCGTGCCGCAGCGGACAAGGTGCCGAAGACCGGGCGGCATCAGCCGATGGTCTTGACCACCCGGGCGGGAACGCCCGCGACCAGCGTGCGTGCGGGCACGTCACGGGTGACGACCGCGCCGGCGGCGACGACCGCTCCCGAGCCGATGGTCACGCCCTGGGTGACGACGGCGGCCGTGCCGATCCAGACGTCGTCCTCGATCACGATCGGGGCGCTGACGGTGTACTCGCGCCGCTCGTCCAGCGGCAGCGGGTGCCCGCCGGTGACGAGACTGACGCGCGGAGCGATCATGACGTCGTCCCCGATGGTGATGCCACCGCCGTCCATGAACGTGCATCCCTGGTTGACGAAGACGTTCTTCCCGAACGTCGTGGCAAGCCCGTGCTCCGTGTAGAAGGGCGGGTAGATCGTCACCGACTCCGGCAACGGACCGCCGAACACAACCGCGAGTAGTTTCGCGCGCTGCTCCGTCTCGCTGAACGGGAGGACGTTCAGCCGGGAGGTCGCCTCAGTGACCTCGGCGATTCGTTCCGCGTACCGCGTGAAATCAGTGGACTGGACAGGCATGACCTGCTGAGTGCGGGTGGACATGGCGCCATCTCAGCAGTGTCGCGGACGCCCGATCAAACAACCGGGCGAGGCCTATGCACAACCAGTGGTTGTGACAGTAGGGTCATGGTGTGGACGTCGAAGCGGTACGCACCTTCGTGGCCGTCGTCGAGGCCGGT
The DNA here is from genome assembly GCF_013004695.1 of Promicromonospora citrea. Classification (GTDB taxonomy): domain Bacteria; phylum Actinomycetota; class Actinomycetes; order Actinomycetales; family Cellulomonadaceae; genus Promicromonospora; species Promicromonospora citrea. The sequence continues at coordinate 45,540 of NZ_JABEMG010000020.1, read as the reverse complement.
CAGTTCCAGGCTGCGGCCGACGAGCTCGGGATCAGTCAGCAGGCGGTCTCCAAGAGGATCGTGGGCCTGGAGAAGAGCCTCGGTGTATCGCTTCTCGTGCGCACCTCGCGCGGGTCACGGCTGAGCCTGGACGGGCACGTCTTCCTCCCGCACGCCAGGAAGGTCCTGGCAGCCCTCGACCAGGCAGCACAGGCGGTGCGTCCCGGCAGTCGTCCCCTGCGGATCGACGTCCTCAACCGACGCGTCGTGCCGGCCCAGGCCGTCCACCGCTTCTACCGCTCGCGCCCTGACACGGCCCTGGACGCAGTTGCGCTCGGTGAGCAGGACGCCGGTCAGGTGGCCCGGGCCGTGCTCGACGGAGACCTCGACGCCTCCTTCCGGGCGCTGCCCGCGGAGCAGGTCCCTTCGGGGATCAGAGCCGAGCGGCTCCTGGACATGCCGCTGCAGCTGCTGGTCGGCCCGGCACACCCGTTGGCCGGAAGAGAGCAGGTCCGGCCTGCTGATCTCGCCGGTCACCGCATCTGGATCCCCGGCATCAGGCCGGGCACGGAGTGGGAGCTGTTCTACCGGTCGCTCTCGCAGGACTTCGGGCTGAGCATCGACGCGATCGGCCCCCACTTCGGCGACGAGGCCCTCATGGACGCGCTGGCCGGGTCGGACACCCTGGCGACCCTGGTCGGCACCGACGACCGCTACCTGTGGCCCGACAGCTACGACCTGCGGCGTATCCCCCTGCACGAGCCGACACCTGTCTATCCGCACGTGCTGCTCACGCGGGCCGGGCACCAGCATCCCGTGCTCTCCGACCTGCGCGACTACCTACGAGCCTCAGGGCCGCAGGTCGACGACGAGGTATGGGTTCCCGGATGGGTCACGCACTGATTGACCGGCCGGGTTCGGCAGGCACGCCCGGCGGCGGGGTGCCCGCCTTCCTGTGCAAGGTCGGTCAGACGTAACGCTCGAGGATGCTGGACTCCGCGAGGCGCGAGAGGCCCTCCCGGATGGTCCGGGCGCGCTGCTCGCCGACGCCGTCGACCGACATGAGGTCGTCCACGCTCGCGGCGAGGAGCTTCTGCAGGCTGCTGAAGTGGCCGACGAGGCGCTCTATCGTGCTGTTCGGCAGGCGCGGCACCTTGGACAGGAGGCGGTAGCCGTGCGGGGCGACGGCGGCGTCGAGCGCGTCCCCGCCGCCGGGCAGGTCGAGGATGCGGCCGATCTGGCTCAGGTCGAGGAGCTGCTGCGAGGTGAGTGCGGCGAGCTCGGCCTGCACGTCGGCGAGCGTGCGGTCCTTGCGGCCGAGCACGTAGTCCCGGATCACGAACTCGCGGTCGGAGCCGACGTCGCCGATCAGCTCGTCGAGCTGCAGCGCCAGCAGCCGGCCGTCCACGCCGAGCTCGATGACGTAGCCGGCGATCTCGTCGGAGATGCGGCGGACCATCTCGAGGCGCTGCACCACGGAGCACACGTCGCGCACCGTGACCAGGTCCTCGATCTCCAGGGCCGACAGCGTGCCCGACACCTCGTCGAGGCGGGCGCGGTAGCGCTCGAGCGTCGCGAGGGCCTGGTTCGCGCGGCCGAGGATGGTGTCGGAGTCCTCGAGCACGTGGCGCTGGCCGCCCACGTAGAGCGCGACGATCCGCATCGACTGGCTCACCGAGATGACCGGGAAGCCGGTCTGCTTCGCGACGCGCTCCGCCGTCCGGTGCCGCGTCCCGGACTCGGTCGTCTCGATGGTCGGGTCGGGCAGCAGCTGCACCGCGGCCTTCCGGATCCGGGTGGCGCCCCGGTCGAGCACCACGGCGCCGTCCATCTTGGACAGCTCGCGCAGGCGCGTCGCCGAGAAACCGACGTCGAGAGCGAAGCCACCGGAGCAGATCTGCTCGACGGTCTGGTCCAGGCCGAGCACGATGAGCGCGCCGGTCCGACCGCGCAGGATGCGCTCGAGGCCGTCACGCAGCTCGGTTCCCGGCGCCACGGCGGCCAGGGTCTCCCGGAGCAGCTCTTCAGGGTGCGAGGAGGTCGTGGCCACGAAGAAATCCTACGCTGTGCCCTGGGTCACAAGCGGTTCGTTTCACGCACCGGTCACTCACCGTCCATCCTCCCGTCGCCTCCGCGCGCGTCCGGGCGCCCGCCCTGGGCCGCCGACTGCGCCCACTGCACGGCGTCGCGGATGTGGGCCGCCTCGACCAGGCGCAGCCCGTCCGGGGCCTTGACGCCCGTGCCCTCCGGGACGACGGCGTGCTCGAACCCGAGGCGTGCCGCCTCGCCGAGCCGGCGGTCCAGGCCGGTCACGGGGCGCAGGTCCCCGGCGAGGCCGACCTCGCCGATCGCGACCGTCGCGGCGGGCAGCGGCCTGCCGGTCCGCGCCGAGACCAGGGCGAGCGCGGCGGCGAGGTCGGACGCGGGCTCGGTGATCCGGGCGCCGCCCACGGTCGAGGCGTAGACGTCCTGGTCGGCGAGGCGCACGCCACCGTGCCGGTGCAGCACCGCGAGGATCATCGCGAGCCGGCTGGAGTCCACGCCGCTGGTCGCCCGCCGGGGGTTGTTCAGCGGGCTCGGTGCCACGAGCCCCTGCACCTCCACGGCGAGCGGCCGCCGCCCCTCCAGGGTGACCGTGATGCACGACCCCGCGACGCCCGAGCCCGCGTGCGACAGGAACAGGCCGGAGGGGTCGGGCAGACCGACGATGCCGTCCTCCGAGAGGTCGAAGCAGCCGACCTCGTCCGTGGGGCCGTACCGGTTCTTGACCGCCCGGATCATGCGCAGCCGGGAGTGCCGGTCGCCCTCGAACTGGCAGACCACGTCGACCAGGTGCTCGAGCGTGCGCGGGCCCGCCACCGAGCCGTCCTTGGTCACGTGGCCCACCAGGATCGTCGGGATCTGGCGCTCCTTCGCGACGGCGATGAGGGAGGCGGCCACCTCGCGCACCTGCGACACCCCGCCGGGGGCGCCCTCGACCTGCGCGGACGCGACGGTCTGCACCGAGTCGACGATGAGCATGTCCGGCTGGGTGGCCTCGAGGTGTCCGAGCACCGTGCCGAGGTCGGTCTCCGCCGCCAGCAGCAGCGTGGGGGACAGCGCCCCGATGCGCTCGGCGCGCAGCCGCACCTGGCCCGCCGACTCCTCGCCGGTCACGTACAGCACGGTGCGGGGTGAGTCGACGCCGTCGGGGCCGAGCGCGCCGTCGGCCACGTTGCTCGCGACCGCCAGCAGGAGGGTCGACTTGCCCACGCCCGGCTCGCCCGCGAGCAGGACCACGGCGCCGGGCACCAGACCCCCGCCGAGCACGCGGTCGAGCTCGCCGACGCCGGTCGGGTGGGCCCGCGCGGACTCCACGTCGATGTCGGCGATCGGGCGTGCGGGCTCGCGGGCGGGCGACACGGCGGCGGTGCGCGGCCCCGCGGTCGGGGCGCCCTCCTCGCTCACCGTGCCCCAGGCCTGGCACTCCCCGCAGCGGCCTACCCACTTGACGGTGGTCCAGCCGCACTCGCTGCAGCGGTAGGCGGGCCGCGCCCGCTTCGAGGTCGATGAGGTCACGGTCGCACCGTACGTGCCGCCACTGACACACGAGCACCGGCACGAGCACCGACGCACGCTCCGGCGCCCCCCGGCCGCGTGCCTCCGCGCGGATGTCGGTGGTGGCACATAAGGTGCCGACCAGAAGCCGGTGCGTCGTACCCGGCGGCGGGAGATCAGCGGCAGGAGTGCAGGGGAGCCAGACATGTCGGACCAGCGTGTGAGAGCGCCGCGGACGGGTGCCACCGCATCGGTCGCGCCACGGAAGCCGTCCCGCGCGGTGTACCGCCGCCGTCGGCTCGTCGTCCTGCTGGGGCTCCTCGTCCTGGTGCTGGCCGTCGTGCTCGCGGCGGGCCTCGTCTGGCCGGGGTTCTGGCGTGCCGAGGGCACGCCGCAGCCGGTCCCCACCGTGACGGTCACGGCGCCCGCGCCGACACCGACGGTCAAGGCCATCGAGCGCACCCGCGACGAGACGGACTTCCAGCAGGCGCTGCCGTCCGCGGTGCTCCGGTACGCGCTGGGCGAGCTCGAGGAGGCCGAGGAGCCGAAGGAGCAGGGCGCCCTCGAGGCGTGGACGGCCCGGTACGCCGACGGCGGCCCGGACGAGGTCGAGGTCGTCGCCGGCCAGTGGGCCACGGACGACGAGGCGGCCACGGCGGCGGCCGCCTGGACGAAGGCGGCGGGCGAGCCCGAGCACGAGGGTGACGTCAAGGTGGGCAGCACCGTGGTCGGCCGGTACGCGATCGTCCCGGCGAAGGCCGGCACGGCGGTCGTGGTCTGGCAGAACGGCACGGCCGTGCTGCAGGCCACCGGCCCCGCGGACCTCATGGAGGACTTCTACGCCGCGTTCCCGCTCTGACCGGCCGCGGGAGAGAATGACCGCGTGAACCAGCGACTTGCGGTGCTCGGCGCCGGGAACATGGGCGAGGCGGTCCTCGCGGGCGCGCTCTCCGGCGGGTGGGCGGCGTCCGACGTCGTGGCCACCGTGCGGACCGAGGCGAAGGCCCAGCACCTGCGTGAGACCTATCAGGTGGCCACGACCAGCGACAACGCGGCGGCCGTGCGCGGGGCGGGCCTCGTCCTCGTCGGCGTCAAACCGAAGGACGTCGGTGCGCTGCTCGAGGAGGTCGCGCCCGCGCTCGACCCGTCGGCCGTCGTCGTCACCGTCGCGGCAGGCCTGCCCACCACCTTCTACGAGGAGCGGTTGCCCGCGGGACTCCCCGTGGTGCGGACGGTGCCCAACACGCCCGCGGCGATCGGCGCGGGCATCACCGCGATCGCCCCCGGTGCCTCCGCCACCGACGCCCACCTCGAGGCGGTCGAGCACCTGCTCGCCGGCACGGGCGCCGTCGTGCGCGCGGCCGAGAAGGACCTCGACGCGGTGACCGCGATCTCCGGCTCGGGCCCCGCGTACGTGTTCCACGTGGCCGACGCGCTCGCCGAGGCCGGTGTGCTGCTCGGCCTGACCCGCGACGTCGCACGCCGCCTGGCGACGCAGACGCTGCTCGGCGCCTCGCGCCTGCTCGACGAGTCGGGCGAGCACCCCGTGATCCTGCGCGAGAAGGTCACCTCGCCCGGCGGCACGACGGCGGCGGGCCTGCGTGAGCTGGACGACCGCGCGGTGCGGGCCGCGTTCGTCGCCGCAGCGGCCGCCGCGCGTGACCGCGCCCGCGAGCTGGCGGGATGATCCCCCGGTGACCGTCTCCCGACCCGCGACGACGCGGCCGCCGGCCATGGCCGACGTCGCGGCGCTCGCGGGCGTGTCCCACCAGACCGTCTCCCGGGTGCTCAACGGGCACCGCAGCGTACGCCCGGCCACCCGGGAGAAGGTGCTGGAGGCGATCGCGCAGCTCGGTTACCGCCGCAACAGCGCGGCGCGGGCGCTCGTCACCGCGCGGACCGCGACGGTCGGGGTCGTGACGACGGGGTCGCCACTGTTCGGGCCGTCGAGCACGCTGATCGCGGTCGAGGAGGCCGCGCGCGAGCAGGGCTGGTACGTGAGCGTGGCGACCTTGCGCCGCTACGACGCCGAGACGCTGCACGGCGCGCTCGAGCACTTCATGGACCAGGCGGTCGAGGGCATCGTCGTGATCGCGCCGCACACCGACGTGGCCGACGCCGTGGAGTCGTTCCGGGCGCCCGTGCCCGTCGTCCTCATCGCCGCGCGGGACCTGCGGCCGGACGTGCCGGTGATCCCGCTCTCGGTGGACCAGCGCGCGGGGGCGCGCCTCGCCGTCGAGCACCTGATCGGGCTGGGGCACCGGCAGATCCTGCATGTCGCGGGCCCGCCGGACTGGCTGGACGCCGTCGAGCGCAAGGAGGCGTGGCGCGCCGTGCTCGCCGAGCACGGCCTGGCCGTGCCGGACCCGGTGGTCGCGAGCTGGACGGCCGACAGCGGCTACGCGGTGGGCCTCGACCTCGCGCGGCGCGTCGCGGCGGGCGAGGGGCCGACGGCGGTGTTCACCGCCAACGACCAGCTCGCGCTCGGCCTGTTGCGCGCGCTGTGGGAGTCCGGTCTGTCCGTGCCGGACGACGTCTCCGTGGTGGGGTTCGACGACATCGAGGGGTCGGGACACTTCATCCCGCCGCTGACCACCGTGCGGCAGCCGTTCGGTGACCTCGGCCGGCGCAGCGTCGCGCTGCTGCTGGCCGCCGTCGACGGTGACGGGCCCACGGCCGAGCTGATCGCTCCGGAGCTGGTGGTCCGCCGCAGCGCAGGAGCCCCGCGCGCCTGACCCGCCGCTGCGCCACCTGCCGGCCCTCCTGCTCCGCCCGAACACGGCGGCAAGGCCGCAGGCGAACCCCCGGGATCGCGCTTTCCCGCATGCCGACGAGATCGTTGACACGTCGGCGGGTGCGATGGCAGAGTCGCCGCGCACAGGATGTTCACGTTCACATTCTGTCGCCGCGCAGTGCTGCGCGGTGCCTGTGAGTCCGGACGACGTCGTCCGGGGGAAGGGGTGCGCGCGTGCCAGGTCGCCGCCCACCGAGCCGCCGCGTCTCAGCGGCCGGCTGGAGCTTCGTGTCGCCGTTCCTCGTGGTGTTCGCGCTGATGATCGTGACGCCGCTGGCCTACTCCATGTACCTGAGCCTGTTCCGCAACCAGCTCATGGGCGGCACCACGTTCGCCGGGTTCGCCAACTACGTCACGGCCCTCACCGACCCCAAGCTGTGGGACGGCGCGGGCCGCGTCGGGCTGTTCCTCGTCGTGCAGGTGCCGATCATGCTGCTGCTCGCGCTCGTCGCGGCCCTGGCGATCGACAGCGGGCGGCTGCACGGCCGGAGCTTCTTCCGCGTGGCGCTCTTCCTGCCGTACGCCGTGCCCGGCGTCGTGGCGGTGCTCATGTGGGGCTACATGTACGACGACCGGCTCGGCCTCACGGCGACCGTCAACGACCTGGTGGGCTTCGCGCTGCTCGACCCGTACACCAAACGGTGGATCCTCACGGCGATCGGCAACATCGTGACCTGGGAGTTCGTCGGTTACAACATGCTGATCCTGTACTCGGCGCTCAAGACGGTGCCGCACGAGGTCTACGAGGCGGCGGCGATCGACGGGGCGGGCCAGTTCCGCATCGTGCGCTCCATCAAGCTGCCCGCCGTGCGCGGGGCGCTCGTCATCGCGACGATCTTCTCGATCCTCGGCAGCTTCCAGCTCTTCAACGAGCCGAACATCCTCAAGGAGATCCAGCCCGCGCTGATCTCGTCGTACTACACGCCGAACATCTACGCCTACAACCTCACGTTCGCGGGCAACCAGGTCAGCTACGCGGCGACCGTCGCGATCGTCATGGGCCTCGTCACGGCAGTGATCGCGTACGTCGTCCAGCTGCGCGGCACGCGGAGGGAGGCGTGATGGCGGGCTACTCGTACCTGCGGCCGCGCAAGTCGGTCACGCTCACGGCGCTGCTGGGCTTCCTCGTCGTCTACTCGCTGCTGCCGCTGGCCTGGATGTTCTTCAGCATCACCAAGACGCAGAGCGAGCTGCTCAGCTCGTTCGGCCTGTGGTTCTCCGGCCCGTTCGCGCTCGTCGACAACCTGCAGCAGGTGATCACGCACGACGACGGCATCTTCGTGCGCTGGTTCCTCAACACGATCGTCTACGTGGTGGTCGGCGCGGGCGGTGCGACGCTCCTGGCGACGGCGGCGGGCTACGGCCTGGCGAAGTACCGGTTCCGCGGGCGCGGCGCGGTGTTCGCGACGATCCTCGGCGCCATCGCCGTGCCGGGTACAGCGCTCGCGGTGCCGACGTTCCTGCTGTTCAGCCAGGTCGGCCTGACGAACACGATGTGGGCGATCATCCTGCCCTCGCTGGTCTCGCCGTTCGGGCTCTACCTCATGTGGGTGTTCTCCGCCGAGGCCGTGCCGACGGAGATCCTCGAGGCGGCCCGGGTGGACGGCTCGGGCGAGTGGCGCACGTTCTTCACGATCTCGCTGCGGCTGCTCGCACCCGGCATCGTCACGGTGGCGCTGTTCGCCATCGTGGCCACCTGGAACAACTACTTCCTGCCCCTGATCATGCTCAACGACCCGGACCTGTACCCGCTGACGCTCGGCCTGTACCAGTGGCTCGCCGACGCGTCCGGCATCGGCGCCCAGCCGGTGTTCAACCTGGTCATCACCGGCTCGTTCCTCACGATCGTGCCGATCGTGATCGCCTTCCTGCTGCTGCAGCGCTACTGGCAGTCCGGCCTGAGCGCCGGCGGCGTGAAGGCCTGACCCGACCCCGAGGACCCGAGCTACGACGACGTGGAAGAGGGAAGACCATGACCATCACCCGCACAGGACGTGTCGCGGCCGGCGCCCTGACCGCGCTGCTCGCCGTCTCCCTGACCGCCTGCTCGGGCGGCGGCGGTGACGGCGGTGGCGGCGAGGGCGCCACCGCGGACGAGATCGAGGCCGCGCTCCAGGAGGGCGGCAGCCTCACCTACTGGACGTGGACCCCGCAGGCCGAGAAGCAGATCGAGGAGTTCGAGAAGGCGTACCCGGACGTCGACGTGACGCTCGTGGACACGGTCGGCGCGGGCGAGTCCAACACCAAGCTGCAGAACGCGATCGCGGCGGGCAAGGGCGTGCCCGACGTCGTGCAGATCGAGTACCAGTCGATCCCGCAGTTCCAGCTCCCCGGCCAGCTCGTGGACCTCACGCAGTACGGCTTCGACGAGCTCGAGAGCCTGTACACGCCGTCGACCTGGGGCGCGGTCTCCCAGAACGGCGGCATCTGGGGCCTGCCGCAGGACTCCGGGCCGATGGCCTTCTTCTACAACCAGGAGGTGTTCGACGACGTCGGCGTGGAGGTGCCGACCACGTGGGACGAATACATCGAGGTCGCGCGGGCCGTCAAGCAGGACGACCCGGACCGGTGCCTCGCGAACGACTCGGGCGACCCGGGGTTCACGACGAGCATGATCTGGCAGGCGGGCGGTACCCCGTTCCAGAACGACGGCGAGTCCGTGACCATCGACCTGGCCGACGAGGGCACCACCCGGTTCGCCGAGATGTACCAGCCGCTCATCGACGACGAGCTGCTCTGCCGGCTCCCGGGCTGGAGCGACGAGTGGTACGCGGCGCTGAACGACGGCACCATCGCGTCGGTCGCGCTCGGCGCCTGGATGCCGGGCATCCTCGAGGACGGCGTACCGGACGGTGCAGGCAAGTGGCGCGTGGCTCCGATGCCGACCTACGACGGCACGCCGACCAACGCCGAGAACGGCGGCAGCACCGAGTCGATCCCGGGGGCGGCGGAGAACAAGCTGCTCGCTGCGGGCTTCCTCAAGTGGCTCAACGCGAGCGACGAGTCCATCCAGGCCTTCATGGAGACCGGAGGGTTCCCCGCGACCGTCGAGCACCTGGGGTCGGAGGAGTTCCTGGGCTACGAGTCGGAGTACTTCGGCGGCCAGAAGATCAACGAGGTGCTGGCCGGCGGCGCCGCGGACGTGAACGAGGGCTGGCAGTACCTGCCGTGGCAGTCGTACGCGAACAGCGTCTTCGCCGACACGGTGGGCCAGGCGTGGCTCGACCGGTCGTCGCTGCTCGACGGGCTGGCGGCGTGGCAGGAGGAGAACGTGGCCTACGGCACGGACCAGGGCTTCACGGTCAACGGCTGAGCCGCGGCACACCCCCGAGAACGACCTGCGGGACGGGATCCGACCGGAACCCGTCCCGCAGGTCGTTCTCGGCGGGAACGGTCGCCGGCAGCGAGGGGCAGGCAGGTGTCAGGTATCGTGTGAGCGCTAACATCCAGTGGATCGTGAGCAGAGAACCTTGGGAACGACAGCCCGTGACGGCGCGGGCAGGACGGAGCGGCCGACGATGGCGGAGCGGCAGGACGGCGGCGCACGGGCGACCACGCCGCAGACCACCACACCACAGGCGACCACCCCGCACGAGGCGGACCTGGACATCGCCGCGGCGATCGAGCAGGGCCGCACCGCCCTCGGCATCGAGCTCGGCTCGACCCGGATCAAGGCGTGCCTCGTGGGCCCCGACAACGTGCCGCTCGCGAGCGGCAGCCACGACTGGGAGAACCAGCTCGTCGACGGCGTGTGGACCTACTCGCTCGAGGCGGTCTGGACGGGTCTGCAGGAGGCGGTCGCCGCGCTCCTCGCCGACGTCGAGGCCCGGTACGGCGTGCGGCCTACCACCGTCGGCGCCCTCGGCGTCTCGGCGATGATGCACGGCTACCTCGCGTTCGACGAGGCCGGTGAGCTGCTCGTCCCCTTCCGCACGTGGCGCAACACGAGCACCGAGCGTGCCGCCCGCGAGCTGACGGAGCTGCTCGGCCACAACATCCCGCTGCGCTGGTCGGTCGCGCACCTCTACCAGGCCGTGCTCGACGACGAGCCGCACGTCGCCCGGGTGCGCCACCTCACGACCCTCGCGGGCTACGTGCACCGGCGGCTCACCGGCCGCCACGTGCTCGGCGTGGGCGACGCGTCGGGCATGTTCCCCGTCGACGTCGCCACCGCCGGCTACGACCGCGCGATGCTCGCCGCGTTCGACGAGCGTGCCGCCGGCCGCGTGCCGCCGCTGGCCGACCTGCTGCCCGCCGTCCTGCCCGCGGGCGCCGACGCCGGGACGCTCACGCCCGAGGGCGCCGCGCTGCTGGACCCGAGCGGGACGCTCCGGCCGGGCATCCCGCTGTGCCCGCCCGAGGGCGACGCGGGCACGGGGATGGTCGCGACGAACTCGGTGGCGCCGCGCACGGGCAACGTGAGTGCCGGCACGAGCATCTTCGCCATGGTCGTGCTCGAGCGGCCGCTGGAGCGGGTGCACGAGGAGATCGACCTCGTCACCACCCCGGCCGGCGACCTCGTGGCCATGGTGCACTGCAACAACGGGGCCAGCGAGCTCGCCGCGTGGGCGGACCTGTTCGGCCAGCTCGCCGCCGCGCTCGGGCAGCCCGCCGACCCGGAGACCGTCTTCGAGGCCTTCCTGCGGTCGGCCCTGGACGGCGACGCCGACGGCGGCGGCCTGCTCGCCTACAACTACCTGTCCGGCGAGCCGATCACCGGCCTGGAGGCCGGGCGCCCGCTGTTCACCCGCACGCCCGACAGCCGTCTCACGCTCGCCAACTTCGCGCGCACCCAGGTCTACAGCGCGTTCGGCACCCTGAGCCTCGGCATGCGGGTGCTCGAGCGGGAGGAGGTGGGCCTCGACGCGATGTTCGCGCACGGCGGCATGTTCCGGACCGAGGGCGTGGCCCAGCGGCTGCTCGCTGCGGCGCTCGGCGCGCCGGTCGCCGTCGGCCGGACCGCGGGCGAGGGCGGCGCGTGGGGCATCGCCGTGCTGGCCGCCTACCGGGCGGCCGCCGCCGGGGCCGACGTCCCCGACCTGGGCACCTGGCTGGCCGCCGAGGTGTTCGCCTCCGCCGAGCTCGACGTCGTCGAGCCGGACCCGGCCGACGTGGCGGGCTACGCCGCGTTCCTCGAGCGCTACGACGCCGGCCTGGCGGTCGAGCGCGCCGCCGTCGGGGCGCTCGCCCCGCGGGAGACCACCGCACGAACCACGACGCAGGAGAGCTGATGAGCACCACCCTGACCGACTACCCCGCGGCCGTGCAGGAGGAGGTGGCGCGGGTCCGCGCCGTCGTGAGCGACCTGCACGCCGAGCTGCCCCGCTGGGGCCTGGTGGTGTGGACGGCCGGCAACGTGTCGCAGCGCGTGCCGAACCCCGACGTGCCCGACGGCAGCGCCGACCTCTTCGTCATCAAGCCGTCCGGCGTCTCCTACGACGACCTGACCCCGGCCGACATGGTGGTCTGTGACCTCGACGGCACGCTCGTGGACGGCACCCGCGCGCCGTCGTCGGACACCGCGGCGCACGCCTACGTGTACCGGCACATGCCCGAGGTGGGCGGCGTCGTGCACACCCACTCCACGTACGCGACGGCGTGGGCCGCGCGCGGCGAGGAGATCCCGTGCGTGCTGACGATGATGGCCGACGAGTTCGGCGGGCCCGTGCCCGTCGGGCCGTTCGCGATCATCGGCGACGACTCGATCGGCCGCGGCATCGTGGAGACGCTGAGCGGGCACCGCAGCCCGGCCGTGCTCATGCGCAACCACGGCCCGTTCACGATCGGCAAGGACGCGCGAGCGGCGGTCAAGGCCGCCGCGATGGTCGAGGAGGTGGCGCGCACGGTGCACGTCTCCCGCCAGCTCGGCGAGCCGGTGCCGATCGAGCAGCAGCACATCGACTCCCTCTACGACCGCTACCAGAACGTCTACGGGCAGCAGCCCGCCACCACGGAAGGACAGGCATGAGCACCAAGCCGTACGCGGACCGCGAGGTCTGGTTCCTCACCGGCAGCCAGGACCTCTACGGCGAGGAGACCCTGGCCCAGGTCGCCGAGCAGTCGCAGGAGGTCGCCCGCGCGCTCGACGCGTCGTCGGACGTGCCGGTGAACGTGGTGTGGAAGCCCGTGCTGAAGGACTCCGCCGCGATCCGCCGGGCCATGCTCGACGCCAACGGCGACGACCGCGTCCTGGGTGTGATCACGTGGATGCACACCTTCAGCCCGGCCAAGATGTGGATCGCGGGCCTGGACGCGCTGCGCAAGCCGCTGCTGCACCTGCACACGCAGGCGAACGTCGAGCTGCCGTGGGACAGCATCGACATGGACTTCATGAACCTCAACCAGGCCGCGCACGGCGACCGCGAGTACGCGTACCTGGCCACGCGGCTGGGTGTCGCGCGGACGACGGTGGTGGGGCACGTGTCCAACCCGGCCGTCACGCGCCGCGTGGGCACGTGGGTGCGTGGCGCCGCCGGCTGGGCCGCGACGCACGAGCTGACCCTGGTCCGGTTCGGGGACAACATGCGCAACGTCGCCGTCACCGAGGGCGACAAGACCGAGGCCGAGCTGCGGTTCGGCGTCTCGGTCAACACCTACGGCGTGAACGACCTGGTCGCGGCCGTCGAGGCGGTCGAGGAGAGCGCGGTCGACGCCCTCGTGGCGGAGTACGAGGAGCGCTACGACGTCGTCCCCGAGCTCCGTGCGGGCGCCGAGCGGCACGAGTCCCTCCGGTACGCCGCGCGGCAGGAGATCGCGCTGCGCGGTTTCCTCGAGGCCGTGGGCGCCAAGGCGTTCACGACCAACTTCGAGGACCTCGGCGCGCTGCGCCAGCTCCCCGGCCTCGCGGTCCAGCGCCTCATGGAGCAGGGCTACGGGTTCGGCGCCGAGGGCGACTGGAAGACGGCGGTGCTCGTGCGCGCGGCCAAGGTCATGGGGCTCGGCCTGCCGGGCGGCGCGTCGCTGATGGAGGACTACACCTACGACCTCACGCCGGGCCGCGAGCTGATCCTCGGCGCGCACATGCTCGAGATCTGCCCGACGCTCACCACGTCGACGCCGCGCATCGAGGTCCACCCGCTCGGCATCGGCGGCAAGGAGGACCCGGTCCGGATGGTGTTCTCGGCGGACGCTGCCGAGGGGGCGGTCGTGGTCTCGCTCGCCGACATGCGCGACCGGTTCCGGCTCACGGCGAACGTCGTCGACGTCGTCACACCGCCGCACGACCTGCCGAACCTGCCCGTGGCGCGGGCCGTGTGGGCGCCGCGGCCCTCGTTCGAGGTCTCGGCCGAGTCCTGGCTGACGGCGGGCGGCGCGCACCACACGGTCATGTCGACCGCCGCGGGTCTCGAGGCGTTCGAGGTGTTCGCGAACATCGCGCGCACCGAGCTGCTGGTCATCGACGAGGACACCACGCGCCGCGGCTTCGCGGACCAGGTGCGCCACAACGCGGCGTACTACCGCCTGTCGCAGCCCCTCTGACCCGCCCCCTGCCGAGGTAGTCATGTGGCGAGGTAGTCATGTGGCGAGGTAGTCACGTGGCGAACGAGGCCGGACTACCTCGCCCTGTGACTACCTCGCCCTGTGACTACCTCGACAAAGGGTCAGTTCGTGGCCGAGGTCGTGGCGACCAGGACCGCCGTCGTGGCCGCCGCCAGGGAGTCGACCGCCTTCTTGACGGCGGCGCCCGCCCACTGCGAGTCGGCGATCTCCTTGGCGCGGCGCCGCAGCGCCCTGCGGTCCTCGTCCGGGTAGACCTTGCGGACCAGGTCGGTCGCCAGCAGCAGCGAGACCAGCGCGGCGGTCCGCTCGTCCGGCGTCGCGCGCCCGGTGAGCGCGTCGAGCAGCCGTGCGCGGACGGCGGCCTCCGGCGCCGGGTCGTGTGCGGGCCACCTGGTCGTCGGGAACAGACCGAGGATCTTCGCCTGCTCGGCGCGCAGCACCCCGCCGGCGGCCAGCCGGTCCAGCAGGGTCTCGCGCACACGCCTGCCGGTCGCGCCCTGCCCGGCCTTCCCGACGGCGTCCTGCGGCTTGCGGCCCTCGGTCGTGGCCAGCACCTCGCGGAGCACGGAGTCGGACGGCGCGGCCCGGCCGGTCGACCGGAACCGGCCCTTGCGGCCGCCGTCCGCGCCGTCCGACACGACCAGCACGCCCTGCAGCGCGAGGTCGGCCGCGGCGGCCCCCGCCAGCCCGAGCTGGAGGTACTGCGTGCTGAGCAGGGGGCGGCCAGAGGCGTCGTCGAGGGCGAGGAGCAGGTACTCCTCGGCGAGGCTGAGCTGCACGGTTCCTCCCGTGGCACGTGGTCGTGCCTCCAGCAGACCATCGATGGTCGCTCGCGACATCCGCCGCCGGGATGATCCGGCCCGGCCGCGTGACTACCTCGCCGCGTGACTACCTCGCCACGTGACTACCTCGCCACGTGACTACCTCGCCAACTGACTACCTCGCCAAGTGACTACCTCGGCGGGGCAACGTTGAATCAGTTGTGGTCATCCTGTTCCCGAACGGGCGAAAAAAGGGCACACTCGTTACCCGAATGTGACGCCCCGCACTGCCTGTCAGAACTTTGTGAGCGCTAACATCCAGAGAGGTACCAGGTAGTCCAGCACCCGCACGACGCAGTGCGGGATCTCGAGGAGGAGACATGGCACGTACCACCCTGACCCGCACCGTCCTCGCGGCGGCCTCGGCCGCAGCCCTGTTCGCGCTCGGTGCGTGCAGCTCGGACGCGGGGACCGCCACCGGGGGCGGCGGCCAGTCCGGCGGCGCCGACGACGGCGTCATCACCCTCGGCTTCTCGCAGGTGGGCGCCGAGTCCGGCTGGCGCGCCGCCAACACGAAGTCCATCCAGGACACGCTCACGGCCGAGAACGGCTTCGACCTCAAGTTCTCCGACGCGCAGCAGAAGCAGGAGAACCAGATCCAGGCCATCCGCTCGTACATCACGCAGGGCGTCGACGTCATCGCGTTCTCCCCGGTGGTGGAGACGGGCTGGGACGCGGTGCTCGAGGAGGCGAAGGCCGCGGGCATCCCCGTGATCCTCACCGACCGCGCCGTCGACTCCGAGGACGAGAGCCTGTACGAGTCGTTCATCGGCTCCGACTTCGTCAAGGAGGGGCAGATGGCCGGCGAGTGGGTCGTCGACCAGTACGACGGCGAGGGCTACAAGGTGGTCGAGCTGCAGGGCACGACGGGTGCGGCACCGGCCATCGACCGCAAGGAGGGCTTCGAGGCCGCCATCGAGGGCTCGGACCTCGAGATCATCGACAGCCAGACGGGCAACTTCACGCGCGCCGAGGGCAAGACCGTCATGGAGGGATTCCTCAACAAGCACGACGACATCGACCTCGTCTACGCGCACAACGACGACATGGGGCTCGGCGCCATCGAGGCCATCGAGGCCGCAGGCATGACACCGGGCGAGGACATCAAGATCGTCACCGTCGACGCCGTCAAGGACGGCATGCAGGCGCTCGTCGACGGCAAGATCAACTACATCGTCGAGTGCAACCCGCTGCTCGGGCCCGACCTGGCGGAGATCGCCAAGAAGGTCGTCGCGGGCGAGGAGGTCGAGAAGCGGATCGTGGTCGAGGACCAGGCGTTCGACCAGGAGGCCGCGAAGGAAGCGCTGCCCACCCGCGAGTACTGACGAACGGCGACCCGAGGGCCGGGGCGGTGCGCGCCGCGTGCGCGCGCCGCCCCGGCCCGCCCGGCTGACAGAAGGTCGAGGATGACCCAGCAGACACCACCGCCCGTCGTCGAGCTGACGGGCGTCACCGTGGAGTTCCCGCCGGTGAAGGCCCTCGACGGGGTCGATCTCCACCTGCGCCCCGGCGAGATCCACGCCCTCATGGGCGAGAACGGCGCGGGCAAGTCCACGCTGATCAAGGCCCTCACCGGCGTGCACACGCCGACGGAGGGCACCGTCGTGGTCGACGGCGTCGAGCGCCGGTTCAGCGGACCGGCCGACGCGCGCGCCCACGGCGTCAGCACCGTGTACCAGGAGGTCAACCTCTGCGAGAACCTCACGGTGGCGGAGAACATCATGCTCGGCGCCGAGCCGCGCGTGCTGGGCGGGCTCCACTGGCGGGCGATGCGCCGCCAGGCGGCGACCCACCTGCGGCGGATGGGCCTCGACATCGACCCCGCGTCGTCGCTGGGGTCGCACTCGCTCGCGGTGCAGCAGCTCGTCGCGATCTGCCGCGCCACGGTCGGGGACTGCAAGGTGCTCATCCTCGACGAGCCGACCTCCAGCCTCGACACCGACGAGGTCGAGCACCTGTTCACCGTCATGCGCTCGCTGCGCGACGACGGCGTGGCGATCCTGTTCGTCAGCCACTTCCTGGACCAGGTCTACGAGGTCTCCGACCGGATGACCGTGCTGCGCAACGGCCGGCTCGTCGGGGAGTACGTGACGGCGGACCTGCCGGCCGCCGAGCTGGTGCAGCACATGATCGGCCGGTCCATGGACGTGCTCGAGGCCGCGGAGGAGGTGGCCGAGCGGACCGAGCGGCCGGCCGGCGCCACGCCACTGCTGCAGGTGCTCGGCCTGGGCCGGAAGGGCTCGATCCAGCCGTTCGACCTCGACCTCTACGAGGGCGAGGTCGTCGGGCTCGCCGGTCTGCTCGGTTCGGGGCGCACGGAGCTCGCGCGCCTGCTCACGGGCGCCGACCGGGCGGACACCGGGCAGGCGCGCGTGGCCGGGCGGCCCACCCGGCTGCGGAACCCGCGCACCGCCATGGGCCACGGCATCGCCTACACGTCGGAGGACCGCAAGGGCGAGGGCGTGGTGGACGGCCTCACGGTGCGGGAGAACATCGTGCTCGCGCTGCAGGCCGAACGTGGCTGGATGCGTCCGCTGCCACGCAGGCAGGTCGACGAGATCGTCGCGCGGTACATCGAGCAGCTCGGCATCCGGCCCGCCGACCCGGAGGCGCTGCTGCGCAACCTGTCGGGCGGCAACCAGCAGAAGGTGCTGCTCGCCCGCTGGCTCGCCACCGCGCCGCGGCTGCTGGTGCTCGACGAGCCGACGCGCGGCATCGACGTCGGCGCCAAGGCCGAGATCCAGAAGCTCGTCGCGGACCTGGCGGCCGGCGGCATGTCCGTCGTCTTCATCTCCGCCGAGCTCGAGGAGGTGCTGCGGCTCTCGCACCGGATCGCGGTGCTGCGGGACCGCCGCAAGGTGGCGGAGATCGACGGGGAGGGGGCCTCGACGGCCCAGGTGGTCGACCTCATCGCAGGGGGTGGTGCGGCGTGAGGGACGTGCTGCGTCACCACCTGTTCTGGCCCGTGGCGGCGCTCGTCGCGCTGCTCGTGGCCAACACGGTCGCCCGGCCGGGCTTCCTCGCGATCACCGTCCGCGACGGTCACCTCTTCGGCGCACCGATCGACATCCTGCGCACGACGGCGCCGCTGCTGCTCGTCGCGCTCGGCATGACCCTGGTCATCGCGACCCGCGGCATCGACCTGTCCGTCGGGGCGGTGGTCGCCGTCTCCGGGGCCGTCGCGCTGTCACAGCTTGCCGCGGCACCCGACCCGGCAGCTCCGGGCACCGTGCTCCGTGCCATCGGGCTCGCGCTCGTGCTGTGCCTGGTGCTCGGCGTGTGGAACGGGTTCCTCGTGTCGGTGCTCGGCATCCAGCCGATCATCGCGACGCTCATCCTCATGACGGCGGGCCGTGGCGTCGCGATGCTCATCACCGGCGGCATGATCACCACGGTCACCAGCGCGCCGTTCAAGGTGCTCGGGTCGGGGTTCTGGCTGGGCCTGCCCGCGGCCGCCGTGCTCGCGTTCGGCGTGTTCGCCGCCGTCGCGTACGTCGTGCGGCGCACCGCGCTCGGCATGCTGCTCGAGGCCACGGGCATCAACCCGGCCGCGAGCCGCCTGTCCGGCGTGCGGTCCCGCACCCTGACCTGGACCGTGTACGCGGCCTCCGGCCTGTTCGCCGGGCTCGCGGGCCTGCTCATCAGCGCCGACACCATGGCGGCCGACGCCAACAACGCCGGCCTCTTCATCGAGCTCGACGCGATCCTCGCCGTCGTCATCGGGGGCACGGCGCTCTCGGGCGGCAAGTTCAACCTGTCCGGCACGCTCGTGGGCGCCCTCGTCATCGCGACGCTCGAGCGCACGGTCACGGTGCTCGGCATCTCGCCCCTGGTGACGCCGCTGTTCATGGCGCTGGTGGTCATCGCGGTGACGCTGCTGCAGTCGCCACGAATGCGCGAGCGGTTCACCGCCGTCCGCCGGCGGACCGGTACCGGCGCGCAGCGGCCCGCCGCGCGCCCCGACTCGACGGAGGTGACGGCCGGATGACGACGTCGGCCCCTGCCCGCCGGACGGCGGCGCGGATCCCGGTCCGCCTGGACCGCCGCTATCTGCCGGTGCTCGGCACGTTCGTGGTGCTCGCCCTGATGCTGGTCGTCGGCGGCACCCGCTACGACAACTTCCTCACGCCCGCCGTGGTCTCCAACCTGTTCATCAACAATGCCCACCTCGTGGTGCTCGCCGTCGGGATGACGTTCGTCATCCTCACCGGCGGCATCGACCTCTCGGTGGGCGCCGTGCTGGCGCTGTCCACGGTGGTCACCGCCGCCCTGCTGCAGGCGGGGTGGCCGGTCCCCGTCGTGCTGCCGCTCGCGGTCGGCGTCGGCACCGTGATCGGGCTCGCGCACGGCGTGATGATCCACCTGTTCCAGGTGCAGCCGTTCGTGGCGACGCTCGCGGGCATGTTCTTCGCGCGCGGGCTGTGCTTCCTCATCGCGCCCGAGTCGATCGCCATCGGCGACCCGGCCTTCGTGGAGCTCGCGAGCTGGGTGCAGATCGCCGGCCAGTGGCGCATGACCTCGAGCGTGCTCATCGCGGCGATCGTGCTCGGCGTGGCGTTCCTCGCGCTGCACTTCACGCGGTTCGGCCGCACGGTGTACGCGATCGGCGGCGGCGAGCAGTCCGCCCTGCTCATGGGTCTGCCCGTGGCGCGCACCACGGTGCTCGCCTACGTGGTGAGCGGCACGTGCGCCGGGCTCGGCGGCCTGCTGTTCGCGATGTACTCCCGGTCCGGCTACTCGCTCACGGGCGTCGCCATGGAGCTCGACGCCATCGCCGCCGTCGTCATCGGCGGCACGCTGCTGACCGGCGGCACCGGGTTCGTGCTCGGCTCCGTGCTGGGCGTGCTCGTGCTCGGCCTCATCCAGACCGTCATCACCTTCGAGGGCACTCTCAGCTCCTGGTGGACCCGCATCGTGATCGGCGTGCTCCTGCTGGTCTTCGTGCTGCTCCAGCGGGTGCTCAGCCTGCGGAGGACCTGAGCGGGACACTTTCCGCCCACGGGACCACCGTCAGCCCGTACGGTGGTCCCGTGAGCATGCTGCCCGAGGACCTCAGGGAACGGCCGATGCCCGATCCCGCCGAGCTGCGTCAGCTGGTCGCCGACCTCCGTCGGCTGGTGCTGACCTACAAGTTCGGCATCGACGAGGTGATGACCAAGGTCTCGATCCTGCGCGACGAGTTCCGCCACATGCAGAACTACAACCCCGTCGAGCACGTCGGGTCGCGCCTCAAGTCGTTCGAGTCGATCGTCGCCAAGTGCCGGCGCAAGGGCATCCCGCTCACGCCGCAGGGCGTGCGCGAGCAGATGTTCGACATCGCCGGCGTGCGGATCACGTGCAGCTTCGTCAACGACATCTACCTGCTGCGGGACATGCTGCTCAAGCAGACGGACATGACGCTGCTCGAGGAACGGGACTACATCAAGCATCCCAAGGCGACGGGCTACAAGTCCCTGCACCTGATCGTGCAGATCCCGGTGTTCCTCTCCGACCGGGTCGAGCGCGTGAACGTCGAGATCCAGCTGCGCACCATCGCCATGGACTTCTGGGCCAGCCTCGAGCACAAGATCTACTACAAGTACGACGGCGACGTGCCGAGGCACCTCACCGACTCGCTCAAGCTCGCCGCCGACGTCGCCTGGTCGCTCGACACCTCGATGGAGCGCATCCACGACGAGGTCAAGGCGATCTCGGGCGACGAGGAGCCGATGGCCAGCCGCCACAACCTCCACACGCCGGAGGAGATGCTGCGCGACTTCTGGCGCGCCGCCGAGGCCGACGGCGGGTTCGGCTTCGACAGCGAGCCCTGACCCCCGGACGACCGACGCAGCGCAGGAGGACGGCGTGGCCGTGACGATGCACGACGTGGCGCAGCGCGCCGGCGTGTCCATCAAGACCGTCTCGAACGTGGTGAACGGCTACCCGTACATCCGCCCGGCGACGAGGGAACGCGTCGAGGCGGCGATCGCGGAGCTGGGCTACCGCGTCAACGTGTCGGCGCGCAACCTGCGGACGCGCCGGACCGGCCTCGTCACGCTCGCCGTGCCCGAGCTCTCCCTGCCGTACTTCGCCCAGCTCGCCGACGCCGTCATGTCCGCCGCCGACGCCGCCGGCTGGACGGTGCTCATCGAGCAGACGAGCGCGAGCCGCGAGCGGGAGACCGAGGTGCTCTCGGGCCGCCGCAGGCACCTCACCGACGGGCTGATCTTCTCGCCGCTCGCCCTCGGGCCCGACGACATCGACCTGTTCACCGTCGACTTCCCGCTCGTCGTCCTCGGCGAGCGCGTGTTCGGCGCGCCGGCGGACCACGTGACGATGAACAACGTGGCCGCGGCCAAGGCCGCCACCCTGCACCTCGCGTCGCTCGGGCGGCGCCGGATCGCCGTCGTCGGCGCGCACGCGGGGCAGGAGGTCGGGTCGGCGGCCCTGCGCACCGAGGGCTACCGGCAGGGCCTGGCCGAGGCCGGGCTGCCGTACGACCCGGCGCTCGTGGTCGAGGCAGGCCCGTGGCACCGCTCGACCGGGGCGGAGGCGATGGCCCGCCTGCTCGACGCGGGTGTCGAGGTCGACGCCGTGTTCGCGCTGAACGACGCGCTGGCCCTCGGTGCGCTGCACGCGCTGCACGCGCACCGCGTCGACGTGCCGGGCGAGGTCGCGCTCATGGGGTTCGACGACGTCGACGACGCCCGCTTCGCGGTGCCGGCGCTCTCCTCGGTGGACCCCGGGCGGGACCAGATCGCGCAGACCGCCGTCGACCTCGTGCTCCAGCGGATCGGGGCGTCGGGCGACCCGGCGCCGTTCCGCCGGGTCGTGCCGGACTCGCGGATCGTGGGCCGGGAGTCGACCGGCGAGGACGGCTCGGTCGTCGGGGTGCAGCCCGGCGGCACCGAGCTCGTGGCGGCGGACCTGACCGTGGCCTGACCCGGCCCTGACCGGCCCGGTGCGGACGGCAAGCCTTTTCCGCGTCCGGAGTGACCGACCCTTGGGACGACGGGTATCGATGCCGTAACCATCCCAGCGCGTTCCCTTGCTTCTCACCGGCCGCCGCTACCGTGAACCCGGTCGTTCACCGTTCCGTCAAAGTTCAGCCGAGACGGTTTTGACCAACAGGCTTGTGAGCGATCACAATCGGTTGCGTTCACAAAGTGAAGTCGGCCGGGTCGCAGAGACGTGTGCCCGGAACACTCGAAGAGGAGAAGACATGGCAAGGAAGCTGTGGGCCACGCGCGGTCTGGCCGCGCTGGCGACGGGCGCTCTGGCCGTCTCGCTCACCGCGTGCGGTGGCGAGGGTGCCGGTGGCGGCGCCGGTGGCGGCGACGGCGAAGAGGGCGGCCTGGTCGGCGTCGCGATGCCGACCCAGACCTACGAGCGCTGGATCGCCGACGGCAACGCCGTGAAGTCGGGTCTCGAGGAGGCCGGGTACGAGGTCGACCTGCAGTTCGCGGGCGACGACATCCCGACCCAGCAGCAGCAGATCGACGCGATGATCAACAAGGGCGCCGAGGCGCTCATCGTCGCCTCGATCGACGGCACCGCGCTGGGCAGCCAGCTCGAGGCCGCTGCCGCCGCGGACATCCCGGTGATCTCCTACGACCGCCTGATCCGCGACTCGGAGAACGTCGACTTCTACGTCACGTTCGACAACTACCAGGTGGGCGTCCAGCAGGGCACCTCGCTGCTGACCGGCCTGGGCATCCTCGACGAGAACGGCGAGGAGGCCGCTGACGCGCCCGAGGGCCCGTTCAACATCGAGCTCTTCGCCGGCTCGCCCGACGACAACAACGCCGGGTTCTTCTTCGACGGCGCCATGTCGGTGCTCCAGCCGTACATCGACGACAAGACGCTCGTCGTCCCGTCCGGCCAGACCGACTTCGGCACCGTCGCGATCCAGCGCTGGGAGCAGGAGGGTGCGCAGGAGCGCATGGAGAACCTGCTGACCTCGACGTACACGGGCAACGACGAGACCATCGACGGCGTGCTGGCCCCGGCCGACGTGCTGTCGCGCGGCATCCTCACCGCCCTGCAGAACGCGGGCTACGGCGAGGGCGACCTCGAGATCCCCGTCGTGACCGGCCAGGACGCCGAGGCCGCGTCGGCCAAGCTGATCCAGGACGACGTCCAGTACTCGACCATCTTCAAGGACACGCGACTCCTGGCCGAGCAGGCCGTGATCGCCGCGACGTCGTTCCTCGAGGGCAACGAGCCCGAGGCGAACGACACGGAGACCTACGACAACGGCGTGAAGGTCGTGCCGTCGTACCTCCTGCCCACGGTGATCGTCACCAAGGACAACCTCGAGGCCGAGCTCATCGACTCCGGCTACCTCACGGAGGACGAGGTCGCCTCCGGCCAGGTCGACGAGTGAGCCTGAGCGCTCGGTAGTCCGGCCGTCCCGGCCGACAAGCCGTCCGGCCTGCCGGTGGTCGCGCTCCCAAGCGGGGGCGCCGCACCACCGGCCGGCCGGACGGCGCGGGCCGGACCGGCCCCTGCAACCCCCTATTGGCGACACGCGACAAGGACTGGCATGGCCGATTCGGCGCCGACCGACATCCTCGAGATGCGCGGCATCACCAAGACATTCCCTGGGGTCAAGGCGCTCCAGGACGTCAACCTCACCGTCCGCCGCGGTGAGATCCACGCGATCTGCGGCGAGAACGGCGCGGGCAAGTCCACCCTGATGAAGGTGCTGTCGGGCGTGTACCCGTACGGCTCCTACGAGGGCGACATCGTGCTCGACGGCGAGACCGCCCAGTTCGGCACGATCAACGACTCCGAGGCGCGCGGCGTGGTGATCATCCACCAGGAGCTCGCGCTCGTCCCGTACCTGTCGATCGCCGAGAACATCTTCCTCGGCAACGAGCGCCGCCGCGCCGGCGGCGGCATCGACTGGAACAGGACCAACGCCGAGGCGGCCGCCCTGCTGCAGCGGGTCGGCCTGAACGAGCAGCCGACGACGCCGATCTCCGCCCTGGGCGTGGGCAAGCAGCAGCTCGTGGAGATCGCCAAGGCGATCTCCAAGGACGTGCGCCTGCTCATCCTCGACGAGCCGACGGCGGCCCTGAACGACACCGACTCCGAGCACCTGCTCGGTCTGCTCCGCCAGTTCAAGGGTCAGGGCATCACCTCGATCATGATCTCCCACAAGCTGGCCGAGATCGCCGAGATCGCCGACCGCACCACGATCATCCGCGACGGGCGCTCGATCGAGACGTTCGACATGGCGACCGCGGGCGAGTCGTCGGAGGCGGTGCAGAACCGCATCATCCGCGGCATGGTGGGCCGCGACCTCGACAACCGGTACCCCGACCGCGAGTCGCACCCCGGCGAGGAGGTGCTGCGGATCGAGGACTGGACGGTGTACCACCCGACCCAGCCCGGCCGCGTCGTCGTCGACAAGGCGAACCTCACCGTCCGCGCGGGCGAGGTGGTCGGCATCGCCGGCCTCATGGGTGCCGGCCGCACCGAGCTCGCCATGTCCCTGTTCGGCCGCTCGTACGGCCGCGACATCTCCGGGCGCGCGTACCTGCACGGCAAGGAGGTCGACGTGCACAGCGTGCCGGCGGCCATCCGCTCGGGCATCGCGTACGTGTCGGAGGACCGCAAGCAGTACGGCCTCAACCTCATCGAGGACATCCGGCGCAACATCTCGGCGGCGGGCCTCGGCAAGCTGACGCGCAACGGCTTCGTGGACGAGAACGAGGAGCTCAAGGTCGCGGAGGAGTACCGCGACTCCATGAACATCCGCACGCCGAACGTGCTGGTGGAGGTGGGCAAGCTCTCGGGCGGCAACCAGCAGAAGGTCGTGCTGTCCAAGTGGCTGTACACCGCGCCGGAGGTGCTGATCCTCGACGAGCCCACGCGCGGCATCGACGTCGGCGCCAAGTACGAGATCTACACGATCATCAACGAGCTGGTCGCGGCGGGGAAGGCCGTCCTGGTCATCTCCTCGGAGCTCCCCGAGCTGCTCGGGATCTGCGACCGCATCTACACCCTGGCCTTCGGCCGCATCACAGGCGAGGTCGACGTGCCCTCTGCCACCCAGGAAGGACTCATGGCCCTCATGACGCAGGAGACTCAGGAGGCGACGGCATGACCGGCATCGCCAACCTCCGGGAGCTGATCACCCGGAACGTCCGCACGAGCGGCATCTTCATCGCCTTCGTGCTGATCGTGCTGCTGTTCTCGGTGCTCACCGACGGGTTGCTGCTCAGCTCGCGCAACCTGACGAGCCTCGTGCTGCAGTTCTCGTACATCCTCATCCTCGCCATCGGCATGGTCATCATCATCATCGGCGGGCACATCGACCTGTCGGTGGGATCGGTGGTGGCCCTCACCGGTGCCGTCGCGGCCGTCGTCGTCATCCGCAACGGCATGCCGTGGTGGGTCGGCGTGCTCGCCGCGTTGGGCACCGGCCTGCTGGTGGGGGCGTGGCAAGGGTTCTGGGTGGCGTACGTCGGCATCCCAGCCTTCATCGTGACCCTCGCGGGCATGCTGCTGTTCCGCGGCCTGACCCTCGAGGTCCTGAACAACGTCTCGCTCTCGCCGTTCCCGTCGGAGTACACGAGCATCGCGTCCGGCTTCTTCAACGGCCTGCTCGGCGGTTACGGCTACGACGCGTTCACGCTGGTCATCTTCGCCGTCGCGGTGCTGGGCTTCGCGTACAACGCGTGGCGCAACCGCCGCGCCCGGATCGCCTACAACCAGACGGTCGAGGCACCGGTGCTGTTCGTGCTCAAGCTCGTCGTGGTCGCCGTCGTCGTCATGTGGTTCGCGTGGAACCTCGCGACCTACCGCGGCCTGCCCGCCGTGCTCATCATCCTGGCCGTGCTGATCATGGTCTACACGCTGGTCACCAAGCACAGCGTGTTCGGGCGCCACGTCTACGCCATCGGTGGCAACCTCGCCGCGGCGCAGCTGTCGGGCGTGCGGGTCAAGCGCGTCAACTTCTGGATGTTCGTGAACATGGGCTTCCTGGCCTCGGTGGCCGGCGTCGTGTTCTCGGCCCGGTCCAGCGCCGCCCAGCCCGCAGCGGGCAACATGTTCGAGCTCGACGCCATCGCGGCCTGCTTCATCGGTGGCGCCGCGGTGACCGGCGGCATCGGCACGGTGACCGGCGCGATGGTCGGTGGTCTCATCATGGCCGTCATGTCGAACGGCATGCAGCTCATGGGCGTCGACCAGTCCACGCAGCAGGTCGTCAAGGGCATCGTGCTGCTCCTGGCCGTCGCGTTCGACGTCTGGAACAAGCGCCGGGCGGCCGCCGCGCGCTGATCCGTCCCGGGAACCCGCACGCGGTCCTCTCCGAGAACGACCTCAGGCACCGATCTCCTCGTGGATCGGTGCCTGAGGTCGTTCTCGGAGAGGGCCCTGTCCGGCCAGCACCGGCAAGCCCCGGCCGGAACGGCCCCGTGGGCGAGAATGGCCGGATGGTTGACGCTGCTCCCGCACCGCGCCGCGGTCGGCGGCCCGCCGGGCAGGACGCGCGCGGCGAGATCTTGACCGCCGCCAGGGCCGAGTTCCTCGAGCGCGGGTACGAGGCGACCTCCCTGCGCTCGGTGGCCCGCCGTGCCGGCGTCGATCCCGGCACCGTGCGGCACTGGTTCCCCGGCAAGGCGCGCCTGCTCACCGCGACGCTCGGCGTCACGGGCATCGAGCCGGACGCCGTCGTCGAACGCGTCGTGGCCGGTCCGCGCGAGACGCTGGGCGAGCGGCTCGTGGAGGGCGTCATCGGTCTGTGGGACGCGGACGACGGCGACACCGTGCGCCTCGTCGTGCCCGCCGTCCTCGCAGACGCCGAGCTGCGCGGGCTGCTGCTGCAGTTCATCGGCTCGGCGGTCCTCGGGCCGGTGATGCGCGCCGTCGAGGCCTCCGACGCCCCGCTGCGGGCGGCGCTCGTCGCCTCGCAGATGTCGGGCGTGCTGCTCACGCGGTACCTGCTGCGGGTCGACCCGCTCGCGGGGCTCGCGCCCCGGGAGGTCGGCCGGCTCGTCGGCCCCACGCTGCAGCGCTATCTCACGGAGCCCCTTGCGGAGACCGCGCGGCCGGGCGAATAATTCCTCACATGAGGAAAAACGCGGTCGAGATCCGGGACCTGCGCGTGGTCCGGGGCGGCAGGCCGGTCGTCGACGGCCTCGGGCTGACCGTGCCCGCCGGGTCCGTCGTCGGGCTGCTCGGACCGTCCGGCTCCGGCAAGACCACGCTGATGCGCAGCATCGTCGGCGTCCAGGACAAGGTCACCGGCACGGTCGAGGTGCTCGGGGCTCCCGCGGGCAGCCCGTCGCTGCGGCGGCGGGTCGGGTACATGACGCAGGACGCGAGCGTCTACACCGACCTCACCGTGGTGCAGAACCTGCGGTACTTCGCCGCGCTGGCCGGGGTGCCCGCGCCGGCCAGGGCGGTGGCGGCGGCCGTCGCCACCGTCGACCTCGGCGGGCACGAGAAGCAGCGGGTCGGCACGCTGTCCGGCGGCGAGCGGTCCCGGGTGTCGTTGGCCGCCGCGCTGGTCGGTGATCCGGAGCTGCTGGTCCTCGACGAGCCCACCGTGGGTCTCGACCCCGTGCTGCGGCGTGACCTGTGGAGCGTGTTCCGCCGGCTCGCCGCCGACGGGCGCACCCTCCTGGTCTCCAGCCACGTGATGGACGAGGCCACGCAGTGCGACCGCCTGCTCCTCCTGCGGGCCGGCGGGCTCGTCGCGGACACCACGCCCGATGACCTGCTCGCGTCCACGGGCGCGCCCGACGCCGAGCGCGCCTTCCTGACCCTCATCGACCGATTCGCCGAGCGGGGCGCCGCGCCCGCCGGGCGGCACACCGCCGAGGAGGACCCCCGATGAGCCTGACCCTCGCCACGACCGGCCGCGTGCTCGCCCAGCTCCGCGGCGACCACCGCACGGTCGCCCTCGTCCTCGTGCTGCCCTGCCTGCTCATCGGGCTCATCGCGTGGATGTTCGCCGACCAGCCGCAGGTGCTCGACCGCTTCGGCCCGATGCTCGTCGGGCTCTTCCCGCTCGTCGTGATGTTCCTCGTCACGAGCGTGGCGACGCTGCGCGAACGGCAGTCCGGCACCCTCGAGCGGCTCATGACGACGCCCGTCCGCCGGGGCGACCTCGTGGCGGGCTACGCGCTGGCGTTCGCGACGCTCGCGCTCGTGCAGGCCGTGGTCGTGGTCGGGTTCGCGCTGCTCGTCGGCATGGACGTGGCCGGACCGCTCGGGCTCGTCGTCGTGGTGGCGCTGCTCGACGCGATCCTCGGCTGCACCCTCGGCCTGGCCGCGTCGGCGCTGGCCCGCAGCGAGTTCCAGGCGGTGCAGATGATGCCCGCGATCCTGTTCCCGCAGCTCATCACGTGCGGCCTGCTCATGCCGCGCGACCAGATGCCGCAGGTGCTGGAGTGGTTGTCGCGCGCCTTCCCGCTCACGTACGCGATCGAGGCGATGACGTCGCTCGCGGCAGGTGAGGAGTGGGCGGGGGTCCGTGGCGCGGTCGGGGTGATCGCGCTGTTCATCGTGGGCGCGGCGCTGCTCGGCGTGCTGACCCTCCGCCGCCGTACGCCGTGAGGGGTGCGGTGGGTCAGTCGAGCATCGGGTCCAGGCCCCACAGCGGGAACACCGCGCGACGGGTCGCCTGGACCGTGCGGTCGACGGCGTCCGCGGGGTCGTAGCCCTCGCTCCAGCTCCGGAACGGCACGTCGGCGCGGCCGAGCGTGCGTGCGGCGTCGAGGTCGAGCGCCTCGACGGCGGCGCGCCACGCCGCCGGCAGCTCGGCGCCGCGCTCCAGGGGCACGTGCGCGGCCTCGGCGACGAGCGCGGCCCAGGCGAGCGGGACGACGTCGGACACCGCGTAGCCCCCGCCGCCGAGCGCGAGCCAGCGGCCGTCCGCGTGCTCGTGCGCGAGGGCGTGGGCCCACTGCTGGGCCGTGGTCTGGGCGTCGACGGAGACGCTGAGGTTGGACAGCGGGTCACGGCCGTGGGCGTCGCAGCCGTGCTGGGACACGATCGCCTGCGGACGGTGCTCGCGCACCAGCACGGGGACGACGGCGTCGATCGCGCGCAGCCACGCCGCGCCCGACGTGCGCGCGGGCACCGGCAGGTTGACGGCGGTCCCCTCGGCAGGGCCGGGCGGGCCGACGTCGGACGACGCCCCCGTGCCGGGGAACAGCGTGCGACCGTCCTCGTGGACGGACACGGTCAGCACGCGCGGGTCGTCCCAGAAGATGGCCTCGACGCCGTCGCCGTGGTGGGCGTCGAAGTCGAGGTAGGCGACGCGCTCGGCGCCCCGGTCGAGCAGGCGGCGGATCGCGGCGGCCGCGTCGTTGTAGACGCAGAAGCCCGACGCCGCGCCCGGCATCGCGTGGTGCATGCCGCCCGCGACGTTGACGCCGTGCGTGACCTCGCCGCTCCACACGGCGTCGGCCAGCGCCACGGAGCCGCCGAGCTGGCGGGCGGCGGCCTCGTGCATGCGGGGGAACAGCGGGTCGTCGTCGGTGCCGAGGCCACGGGCCAGGTCGGGTTCGAGCGTCGTCCCGGCGCGGCGTACGGCCGCGACGTAGTCGGCGTCGTGGACGGTCTGGATGACGGCGTCGGACGCGGGGGCGGCGTCGACCACGTCGAGGTGGTCGAGCAGACCCAGCTCCTGCACCAGGCGCATGGTCAGGTCGAGCCGGGCGGGAGACATGGGGTGCCCCGGGCCGAAGTCGTACTCGAGGAGCTGCGGGCTCCAGACGAGGCGGGCGAGGTGCACCCGCCCACGGTAACGGAACGGCGTACGGACGGGCCGACGCGTCCGCAGCGGCGGCCGGTCCGGCCCGTGGCGTGGCAGAGTAGGGCGGTCGCGGTGGCGTGCACCGCGACCGCTGTGCGGACACGGTACGGGCGGACACGGTACGGCGGACACAGTACGGAGGGAGCGGGACGGATGCCGGTCTTGCGGCACAGGCTGTTCGGTCTCCGGGAGCTGGTCGACGATCTCGCGTTCCGCGCCCCGGCCCGCCTCGCGGTCACCGTCTTCGCGTGCGTGATCGTGCTGTTCGCCGCCCTGCTGCTCACGCCGTTCGCGACGGCGGACGGCCGGGGCGCGAGCCTCGTGGACGCGCTGTTCACCGCGGTGTCGGCCGTGTGCGTCACCGGCCTGGTCGTGCAGGACACGGCGACGTACTGGTCCGCGTGGGGCCAGGTCGTCATCCTCGCGGGCATCAAGGTCGGCGGGTTCGGCATCATGACCGTCGCCTCCCTGCTCGGCATGATCGTCTCCCGCAAGATCGGCCTGACGCAGAAGCTGCTCACGGCGTCGGAGACGAAGACCAGCAGGCTGGGCGACGTCGGCTCGCTCGTCCGGGTCATCATCATCACGGCCACCACGCTCGAGCTGTCGATCGCGCTCCTGCTGTTCCCGCGCTTCGTCGTCATCGAGAACAACGTGGGCACCGCGGCGTGGCACGCCCTGTTCTACGGCATCTCGGCGTTCAACAACGCCGGGTTCGTGCCCACGGTCGAGGGCCTCACGCCGCACGTCGGCGACTGGACGCTCGTGCTGCCGCTCGTGCTCGGCGTGTTCGTGGGCGCGCTCGGCTTCCCCGTGATCCTGAACATCCAGCGCGCGTGGCCGCGTCCCGGACAGCGCTGGCGCGGGTGGACCAAGAAGCTGTCGCTGCACAGCAAGCTGACGATCGTGACCAGCGTCGTGCTGCTCGTCGTCGGCGCGCTGCTGCTGCTCGTGCTGGAGTGGTCGAACCCGCGGACGTTCGGCCCGCTGGGTCTCGGGGACAAGGTGCTGGCGTCGCTGTTCGCGGGGGTCATGCCGCGCTCCGGCGGGTTCAGCACCGTCGACATCGGCGCGATGCACGAGTCGAGCTGGCTCATCCAGGACGCGCTGATGTTCGTCGGCGGCGGCTCGGCGTCGACGGCGGGCGGCATCAAGGTGACGACGCTCGCCGTCATGCTGCTCGCGATCGTCGCGGAGGCGCGTGGCGACCGGGACATCGAGGCGTTCGGCCGGCGCATCCCGCGCGACGTGCTGCGGCTGTCGATCGCCGTGGTGTTCACGGGCGCGAGCATCGTGCTCGTCTCGTGCGTGGCGCTGCTGCAGGTCACCCACCTGGGGCTGTCGCAGGTGCTGTTCGAGGTGCTGTCGGCGTTCGCGACCGTCGGCCTGACGACCGGCATCACGCAGGACCTGCCCGACGCGGGCAAGTACATCCTCGCGCTCCTCATGTTCGTGGGCCGCACCGGCGCCGTGACGGTCGTGGCGGTGCTGGCGCTCCGCGACCGGCGACGCATCGTACGCTTCCCCGAGGAACGCCCGATCATCGGGTGACCTGACCGGTAGGCAGAGAGGGAGACCGTGGCGGAGAAGAAGCCCGACCGCGACGCGGGTGTGCTGGTGATCGGCCTGGGCCGGTTCGGGTCGGCGATCGCGGCGACCCTGGACCGGCTGGGGCAGGACGTGCTCGCTGTCGAGCAGGACCCGAACCTGGTGGCGCAGTGGTCCGGCCGCCTGCCGCTCGTGGAGGCCGACGCGTCCAACCCGGAGGCCCTCGAGCAGCTCGGCGGGCGCGACTTCGGCGTCGCCGTGGTCGGCGTCGGCTCGTCGCTCGAGGCGTCGGTGCTCATCACGGGCAACCTCGTCGACATGGGTACGCCGCAGATCTGGGCCAAGGCCATCTCGGCGGAGCACGGGCGCATCCTGACGCGCATCGGTGCGCACCACGTCGTCTTCCCCGAGGCCGACGCGGGCAAGCGTGTGGCGCACCTGGTCAGCGGCAAGCTGCTCGACTACATCGAGGTCGAGGACGGGTTCACCATCGTGAAGATGCGTCCGCCGAAGGAGGCGCAGGGGTTCACGCTCGGCCAGTCGAACATCCGCAAGCGCTACGGCGTCACCGTGATCGGCGTGAAGTCACCGGGCGCGGACTTCGTGTACGCGACGCCGGAGACGCGCATCTCCGCCAACGACCTCCTCATCTGCTCGGGGCACGCCGAGCTGCTGGAGCGGTTCGCGGCGCGGCCCTGACCCCGGGGCGCGCGACGTCACACGGCGCCGATTACGGGCCGCGCGGTGAAGCAGGTAACCTAGGGGCGGACTACTTTCCGTGTTGGTCGGCATCGTCATCCAGGCGTCACTGTCCCGGACCAACCGTGGACCACTTCGCCGAGCGGCCCGTCGTCGGGCCGCCGCCGACCGATCGAACATTGTGAGGACGTATGGGCTCCGTCATCAAGAAGCGCCGCAAGCGTATGGCCAAGAAGAAGCACCGCAAGCTGCTTCGCAAGACCCGCCACCAGCGCCGCAACAAGAAGTGACGCACGCGCCGTCGGGCGCGTGACGAGCAGGCCCGGTCCCCTGAGGGATCGGGCCTTCGTCGTCCCCGAACACGGTCCGCCCGGGGCGGCGGTCGCCGCGGACGGCTGTCGCCCCCCGTCGAGTGCAGAGTTCGTGACGCGTCGGCGGGCTCCAGCCGGACCAAACTCTGCGCTCGACGGCCGGGGCGGGCCCGAGCCGGCGCACACTCTGCACTCGACGGCCGGGGTGCCGGCGGGCGGGTCAGCTGCCGAGGAAGCGGCGGCGGTGGCGCGCGGCACCGAGCCAGGGCCCGGACCGCTCGCCCGCCACCGCCCGTCACACCGGCATCGCCCCGTTGAGTGCAGAGTTCGTGACGCGTCGGCGGGTCCAAGCCGGCGCACACTCTGCACTCGACGGCCGGAGCGGGCTCGAACCGGCGCACACTCTGCACTCGACAGCGGGGACAGGCCCCAGCCGGCGCACAGCCTGCAGTCGGCGGGCTGCGCGGCGGTCAGCCCCCGCGCAGGCGGCGGCGGGCGGCGCGCAGGACCAGGCCCAGCACCCAGGCCGCCCCGGCCCACGACGCCGTCCGGACGCCGCGGCCCGCTGCGCGCTGGGACCGGCCCCGGAACTCGCGGATCGGCCAGCCCACCTCCTGGGCGTGCCGTCGCAGCCGCAGGTCGGGGTTGATCGGGCAGGGGTGGCCCACCACCCGCATCATCGGCAGGTCGT
This sequence comes from Promicromonospora citrea, assembly GCF_013004695.1. Taxonomy (GTDB): domain Bacteria; phylum Actinomycetota; class Actinomycetes; order Actinomycetales; family Cellulomonadaceae; genus Promicromonospora; species Promicromonospora citrea. The sequence goes on along the minus strand of NZ_JABEMG010000020.1, from coordinate 12,902 downwards.
TGAGCGAGTCGCCGTACGCGTAGCTGTCCTCGAGGTCGAGCCCCTGGGCCTCGGCCAGCTCGACGATCGCGTCGGCCTTGGCCTGGCCGTGCATGAGGTCGCCCCGCAGCCGCCCGGTGTAGAAGCCGTCCTTGTGCTCGGCGACCGTGCCGAGCGCCCCCGTCGCGCCCAGGCGGCGCGCGATGAGCTGCGCGATCTCGACCGGGGTCGCGGTGATCAGCCACACCTGGTGGCCCGCCGCGATGTGCTCGTCGAGCAGCCGCCGCGTGCCCGGATAGATGCGCAGCGACAGCACGGCGTCCCACACCTCCTCGCCGAGGGTGGCGATCTCCGCGACGCTGCGGCCCGCGATGAGCGACAGGGCGCGGTCGCGCACCTGGTCGATCTCCTCCCTGTTCTCGCCCCACAGCAGGTACCGGGCCTGCACGAGGGCGAACTTCAGGATGTCCCGGGTGCCGAAGAACTTGCGCTGGTACGCGGACTTGGCGATGTGGAAGGCGCTCGCACCGCGGATGATCGTGTTGTCGACGTCGAAGAACGCCGCGGTGGCGGACGAGGGGTGCGTCGACGGCATGGGGGCCACTCTATCCGCGCGCACGGCACCGCACGGTCTCGCCGGGCGGCCCCGTGGAACCGCTGGTAGACACGGGTCGTGACGTTCCGGACCGGGCCCGGGCAGCGGGCAGCCCTCGTGCGGGCCATGCACCTCCTCGTCGGTCTGGCGGCGCTGACCGGCGTCGCCATGGAGCTCGCCGTGGCCGTCACCGACGGCCCCGGGCTCGCTCCCACGCACGCCGAACGGCTGGTGCGCCTGTTCAGCTACTTCACGATCCAGTCCAACCTGCTCGTGGCCGGTGTCTCCCTGGCGCTCGCCGCCGACCCGTGGTGCGACGGCGCCGTGTTCCGCGTGCTGCGGCTCGACGCGCTGCTGTGCATCGCGGTGACGGGGATCGTCTACAACACGGTGCTGCGGGGGCTCACGCCGCTGGCCGGCGCCGGTCTGGTCGCCAACACGCTGCTGCACGTCGTGGCGCCCGTCGGCGCGGTCGTGGTGTGGCTGCTGGCCGGGCCGCGACCCCGGGTGGGCGGGCGGACGGTCTGGTGGTCGGTCGCCTACCCGGTCGCGTGGCTCGCGTACACCTTCACCCGGGGCGCCGTCACCGGCTGGTACCCGTACCCGTTCCTCGACGTGACCGAGCTCGGGTACGGGCGGGCGCTGACGAACGCGGCACTCGTCGCCGTCGTCTTCCTGGCGCTGGCGTGGGGCGTGCGCGTCGCGGACGGCCGGCTCCCGGCCGCGGACCGGGCCGACCGGGACGGCCTGCGGCGTGACGTAACCTCGGGGGCGTGACCGAAGCTGCCGGACCCCGGGTCGTCCTGTACACGCGCGAGGCGTGCCATCTCTGCGAGGACGCGCGTGCCGTCGTCGCGCGGGTCTGCGAGGAGGCGGACCAGGCGTGGCAGGAGGTCGACATCGACAGCGAGCCCGGTCTGCGCGACCGGTACGGGGAGTACGTCCCGGTGGTCGAGGTGGACGGCGTCCAGCAGGGCTTCTGGCGCGTGGACGGTGCGCGGCTGGCCCGGCTCCTGGCATGATCGTCCCGGCAGTGTGTGCGTACGCCCGCGACGGAGTGGTCGGGGGGAGGGGAGCAGCACGTGGTCGAGCTGAGTGACGGGACGGTTCCCGCGGCGACGGTGGGGCGGCTGCCCTATTACCTGCGGGCCCTGCGCGACCTCGCGGCGGAGGGGGTGGACCTCACCTCCTCGACGGAGCTCGCCGAGCGGTCGGGCGTCAGCTCGGCGCAGCTGCGCAAGGACCTGTCCTACCTGGGCTCGTTCGGCACGCGCGGCGTCGGGTACGACGTCGAGTCGCTCGCCTCGTACATCACCGTCGCCCTGGGGCTGGAGACCGAGCACCGCCTCGCCATCGTCGGCATCGGCAACCTCGGGCACGCCCTGGCGAACTACTCGGGATACGCGACGCGCGGCTTCCAGGTGGTGGCGCTGCTCGACGCGTCGCCCGAGGTGGTGGACACCCGCGTCGCCGGCGTGACCGTCGAGCACGTGCGCGACCTCGCGGAGGTGCTGCGGCGCGAGCGCGTCACGATGGTGGTGCTCGCCCTGCCCGCGCACGGCGCGCAGGACGTGGCGGACGCCGTGGTGGGCGCCGGTGTCCGGGAGGTCCTCAACTTCGCGCCGGTGGCGCTCCAGGTGCCGGACGACGTCGTGGTGCGCTCGGTCGACGTCGCCGGCGAGCTGCAGATCCTGGCCTTCCACGCGGCCACGCGCGCCGCGGCGCTCTAGACGCGGACGGGCCCCGGGTGACCGACGGTCGCCCGGGGCCCACCGCGGAGCGAGGCTCAGGCCTCCTTGGCGATGGCGCTGACGTCGAGCTCGATCTTGACCTTGTCGCCCACCAGGAAGCCGCCGGTCTCCAGCGTGGCGTTCCAGGTCAGGCCGAAGTCCTTGCGGTTGATCTCGAGCTTGGCCTCGAAGCCCGCCCGGTTGTTGCCGAACGGGTCCTTCGCGGTGCCGGTGAACTCGGTCTCCAGCTCCACGCCCTTGGTGATGCCGTTGATCGTGAGGTCGCCGGAGATGAGGTAGTCGTCGCCGTCGGCGCGGATTCCCGTGGACGTGAAGGTCCAGGTCGGCTTCTCGTCGGCGTGCCAGAAGTCGGCGCTCTTCAGGTGGCCGTCGCGGCCGGCGTCACCCGTGCTGACCGAGGCCGCGTCCAGCTCGGCGGTGACGCTCGACGACTCCAGGTCCTCGCCGACCGTGATGGTGCCGGAGGTGACCGCGATGCTGCCGCGCACCTTGGCGATACCGGCGTGGCGGACGGAGAACGAGGCAGCGGTGTGGGAGGGGTCGATCTCGTACACGCCTGCGGTGAGGCCGGCGGGGAGCGGGGTGGCCATGAGGGAGAACTCCTTGGTGATGTGGCGGTTTGGGCGGATAGTTGAGGGATCAACTACCTACGACGACATCCAACATAACGGGTCCCGTAACGTATTCCTAGGGGGCGGTCCCAGCGGCACGATCGGACGGAAGCGGTGGTGACATGGCGGTGGAGACGGTCGAGGAAGGCGACGTCTGGCTCACCGAGGAGCAGCAGGGCGCCTGGCGGCACTACCTGGAGGGCAGCGCCCGCTTCGTCGAGGCGCTCGGCGCCGTGCACGACCGTACCCTTCCCCTCTCGCTCGGCGAGTACAGCCTGCTCGTCCAGCTCTCCGAGGCGCCCGGCCGCACCATGCGGATGTCGGCGCTCGCCGACGGGCTCGTCCTGTCCCGCAGCCGCCTCACGCACACGGTCGCCCGCATGGAGGCGCGCGGGCTCGTCGAGCGCTGCGCGGCCGAGGGGGACCGGCGCGGCGTCAACTGCAGCATGACCGACGCGGGGTACACGGCCCTCGTGGCGGCGGCACCCGGCCACGTCGCCGCGGTGCGGCGCATCCTGGTCGAGGCCCTCGAGCCCGACGAGTTCCTCGCGCTCGGCCGCGCCATGGCGAAGGTCGCGGCGTCCGCCCGGGAGGCGGGCGGCACGCAGGAGGGGCTCGCCGCGCACTGCGACTGAGGCCAACTCCACACGCGCCCGAGTTCACGGGCACCCGGCCCAGGGTGCGAGACTGGGCGCCATGGTCTCCACCACGGTCCACCTGCTGCGCCATGGCGAGGTGCACAACCCCGACGGAATCCTGTACGGGCGCCTGCCCGGCTACCGACTCTCCGACCGCGGCCAGGCGATGGCGAAGCTCGTCGCCGAGCACCTGACGAGCACGGGGCGCGACGTCGTCCGCGTGGTCGCCTCCCCGCTGCAGCGCGCGCAGGAGACCGCCGCGCCGGTGGCCGAGGGCTTCGGCCTCGAGCTGGCCACCGACGACCGCATCATCGAGGCGGGCAACCGCTTCGAGGGCCTGCGGGTCGCGGGCGGCGGGGGCGCCCTGCGCGACCCGCGCCACTGGCCGCACCTGTGGAACCCGTTCCGCCCGTCGTGGGGCGAGCCGTACCGCGCCCAGGTCGAGCGCATGCGCGAGGCGGTCGACGACGCACGCCGAGCCGCCGAGGGGCACGAGATCGTGCTGGTCAGCCACCAGCTCCCCGTCTGGCTCACCCGGCGCGCGTTCGAGGGCGGCACGCTCTGGCACGACCCGCGCGACCGCCAGTGCAACCTGGCCTCCCTGACGTCCCTCCGGTTCGAGGGCGACCGGTTCGTCGGGCTCCACTACACGGAGCCGGCCGCCGAGCTCTACCCCGGCGCGAGCAAGGTGCCCGGCGCGTGATGCGCGGACGGACCTTCAAGGTCGTGCAGTGGGTGGTGGCCGTCGGCATCGTCGTCGGCCTGGTCGCGTCGCTCGCGGGCTGCACGCCCGAGGACTCCGGCGCGGGCGACGTCGTCGGCCAGGGCTACGTGTCGGGCGACGGGTCGGTCCAGACCTACGACGCCGGGGACCGCAAGGGCCCCGTCACCGTCGCGGGCACAGACTTCGAGGGGAACGAGGTGTCGAGCGCCGACTGGGCGGGCGACGTCGTCGTCGTCAACACCTGGTACGCCTCGTGCGCGCCGTGCCGCGCCGAGGCGCCCGACCTCGTCGAGCTCGCCACCGGCAAGGACGGCGTGCGCGTGCTCGGCATCAACACCGAGGACGACGCCGGCGCCGCGCAGGCGTTCCAGCGCACCTTCGACGTGCCCTACCCGAGCATCGAGGACCGTACCGGTGAGGTGATCGCGGGCCTCAACGGCGTCGTGCCGCTCCAGGCCGTGCCCACCACCGTGATCCTCGACGCGGAGGGCAAGGTCGCCGCACGCGTCATCGGCCAGGCCGAGGGGTCGACGCTCGAGGCGCTCGTCGACGAGGTCCTGGCGGAGGCGGCCTGATGATCGCGGCCGCCGTCGGCGACGGGCTCGCCGTCACCGCGTTCAGCGGGTCGCTGCTCCTCGCGGTGCCCGTCGCGGTGCTGGCCGGTCTCGTGTCCTTCGCCTCACCGTGCGTGCTGCCGCTCGTGCCCGGCTACGTGGGGTACGTGAGCGGCATGGCGGCCGCCTCGACCGGCACGACGCCGGGCCTGGTCGCCACCCGCCCCCGTCCGGCCCGCGGACGCGTGGTCGGCGGCGTCGCGCTGTTCGTGCTGGGCTTCACCGCCGTGTTCGTCTCCTTCGGCGCCGCGTTCGGCGGCCTCGGCACCTTCCTGGTCCGCTGGGAGGACGTCATCACGCGCGTGCTCGGCGTCGTGGTGATCCTGCTCGGCGCCGGCTTCCTCGGCGCCGTGCCGTTCCTGCAGCGCGAGGCGCGGTTCCACCTGTCGCCGCGCGCCGGCCTGTGGGGCGCCCCGCTGCTCGGCGTCGTGTTCGGGCTCGGCTGGACGCCGTGCATCGGCCCGACGCTCGGCGCGGTGCAGGCGCTCGCCATCGACGAGGCGTCGGCCGGGCGCGGCGCGCTGCTCGGCGTCGCCTACTGCGTCGGGCTCGGCGTGCCGTTCCTGCTCGTCGCGCTCGGGCTGCAGAGCTCCGAGCGGATGATGGACTTCCTGCGCAGGCACCGCCTCGCGGCCATGCGCCTCGGCGGCGCCCTGCTCGTGCTCGTCGGCCTCCTGCTGGTCACCGGCCTGTGGAACCGCCTCACCGGCGTCCTGCAGCTGTGGATCAGCGGGTTCGAGACGGTGATCTGATGGCCGGCCGCAACGGCAACGAGACCTACGTCCCCGAGGGCATCGCGGACGAGTTCACCCAGGGCGCGCCGGCCTCCGGCGGCCCCGCGCGCCCCGACGGCCCCGGCCGGCCCGCGGCGCCCGCGCTCGGGCTCGTCGGCACGCTGCGCTGGACGTGGCGGCAGCTCACGTCCATGCGCGTCGCGCTCATGCTGCTCATGCTCCTGGCCGTGGCCGCGGTGCCCGGCTCGGTGCTGCCGCAGCGCAACCAGGACGCCGCGCGCGTCATCGAGTACCTCGCCGAGCACCCGACCGCCGGCGAGTGGCTCGACCGGTTCGGGTTCTTCGACGTCTACTCGTCGGTCTGGTTCTCGGCCATCTACATCCTGCTGTTCGTCTCGCTCGTCGGCTGCATCCTGCCGCGCTCCGCAGCGCACTACCGCGCCCTGCGCGGCCGCCCGCCGCGCGTGCCCTCGCGGTTCACCCGGTTCCCCGCCAAGGCCGGCGCCGTCACCGACGCCTCGCCCCGCGAGGTGGCCGACGCCGTCGCCGCCCGCCTGCGCGGGAACCTCACCTGGCTGCCGACGTTCCGGGTCGACCGGAGCGAGGAGGCCGCCCGTGGCGCCCGCCCCGCGGCCGAGACCGTGAGCGCCGAGCGCGGCTACCTGCGCGAGACGGGCAACCTCGTCTTCCACCTCGCCCTCGTCGGCCTGCTCGTCTCCGTGGCCACCGGCCAGCTCCAGCACTACCGCGGCCAGGCGATCGTCACGGAGGGACGCGGGTTCGCCAACGCGGTCGTCGACTACGACACCTTCGAGAAGGGCGCCTGGTTCCGGCCGCAGTCGCTCGTGCCGTTCTCCATGACGCTCGACCGGTTCGACTCCGAGTTCGCGAGCGACACCGTCGCCTTCGCCCAGGCCCGCGACTTCACCGCCCACGTCACCGTCACCGAGCCCTCCGGCGAGCAGCGGCCCGAGCAGATCAAGGTCAACCACCCGCTCGTCGTCGACGGCGCCAAGATCTACCTCCAGGGCAACGGCTTCGCCCCCGAGATCACGGTGCACGACGCCGAGGGCGAGGTCGCCTTCTCCGGACGCGTCACGTTCATCCCGGAGGACACGATGTACACGTCGCGCGGGGTCGTGAAGGTGCCCGACGTGTCGCCCGGCCTCGACCAGATCGGGCTCGTCGGCTACTTCCTGCCGACCGCCGAGGCGACGGAGGACGGGTCCGTGCGCTCCGCCTTCCCGCAGCCCGTCGACCCCCTGCTCGTGCTCGAGGTCTACACGGGCGACCTGGGCCTCGACGACGGCACCCCGCAGAACGTGTACGAGCTGGACACCGCCTCGCTCGAGCCCGCGCTCGACGAGCAGGGGCAGCGCGTCAAGGTGCTCGCCCGGCCCGGCGAGACCGTCGAGCTGCCGGACGGGCTCGGCACGCTCACCCTCGGCGAGGACCTGCCGCGCTACGTCGCGCTCGACCTGCGCCACGACCCGTCGCTCACCTTCGTGCTCGTGTTCGCCCTGCTGGCGCTCGCGGGCCTGACCGTCTCGCTGTTCACGCCCCGTCGCCGGGTGTGGGCGCGCGCGTACACCGGCCCGGACGGGGCTACGGTGGTCGAGGTCGCGGGCCTCGCCCGCGGGGACGACGCAGGCCTCCAGGCGGAGGTCGACCGCGCCCTGGACGCCGTGCCGGGGGACGTGCGACAGCCAGACGTGCGAGAGACACGGGCACCGGCCGCACCGGCCACCCCTGATCGCACCGGATCGGAGAAGGACTGAACATGGAGCTGGCAAACCTGAGCGTGCTGCTCGTCTGGGGCGCGGCGACGGCACTGGCCGTCGCGCTCATCGCGTTCTCGATCGACCTGTCACGCCTGTCGGGCGCCCGGGTCGAGGCGCGGGACAAGACGCGCGAGCGCGTCGCGGTGGGCGCCGGCGGGGTGGTCGACGCGCCGCAGGACGGGACGCCGGCGAACGGTGCGCCCGGGCCCGTCGACCGCCGGTTCGCCGGGGTCGGCATGTCGGTGACCTGGCTGGCGGCCGCGCTGCTGCTGGTCGCCGTCGTGCTGCGCGGCATCGCCGCGGGCCGCACCCCGTGGGCCAACATGTACGAGTTCACCGTGGTGGGCGCGTTCGTCGCCGTCGCCGTGTTCGCGATCGTGAGCACCCGCCGCGACGTGCGGTTCCTCGGGGCCTTCGTGACCTTCCTGGGCACGATCTTCCTCGTGACGGCGCAGACCCGGTTCTTCGTCGAGGCCACGGGCGTGCAGCCCGCGCTGCAGAAGTACTGGCTCGTGATCCACGTGGGTGTCGCGATCCTGGCCACCGGCATCTTCACGGTCGCGTTCGTCACCTCGGTGCTGCAGCTCCTGCGCGACGCGCGGGACAACGGCTCGCCGGTGCTCGGGAGCGCGCGCTGGGGCTGGCTCGACCACACGCCGGCGCCCGCCGCCCTGGAGTCCCTCTCGTTCCGGCTGAACGCCGTGGCCTTCGTGCTCTGGACGTTCACCATCATCGGCGGCGCCATCTGGGCCGAGGACGCGTGGGGCCGCTACTGGGGCTGGGACCCCAAGGAGGTCTGGAGCTTCATCGTGTGGGTCGTCTACGCGGCCTACCTGCACGCGCGCACCACGCGCGGGTGGTCCGGCACCCGGGCGGCCTGGTTCGTCGTGGCGGGGTACGCGTGCGTGCTGTTCAACTTCACGGGCGTCAACCTGATCTTCAACGGCAAGCACAGCTACTCGGGCCTGTAGGCCGCCGACCGCCACGCGAGAACGACCTCGGGGACCGAATCCGGTGAGATTCGGTCCCCGAGGTCGTTCTCGCGGTGGGCCCGGCGGGGCCGGGGCCGGGTCAGGTGCCCCGGTCAGGTCAGGACTTGTCCTCCGTGTCGTCCTCCGCGCGGGCCTCGCGCTGCTGGCGGCGCTTCTCCTGCTCGAGGCGCCAGAGGAACTCCGGGTCGTCGTCGGGCGCGACGGGGCCGGACGGGCGCCGGGGACCGCCGCCGGGCCGGGGCGGTGTCGGACGGCCGCCGGAACCCGGGCCGCTCGTCCCCGAGCGGCGGGCGGAGACCCGCACGACGATCCACGCGATGGCGCCGAGCAGGGGCAGCAGGACGATGAGCAGCACCCACAGCCAGCGGGGCAGGCCGCCACGCTCGTCCTCCTCGGAGCCCCAGACGTCGACAAGGGCGTAGACCGCGAGTCCGACGACGGCAAGGATCAGCAGTACGCGAGGCATGCCCCCAGCCTACGGCGGCCCGGGCCCCTGCGGTGAGCGTCCGGTGAGGGTCTGGTCAGGTGTGACGTACGCCCGGCCTACCATGGGGAGGTGCCCCTCGTGATCTACACCCTGCTCCGCCTGGCGCTGTTCGGCGCGGCCTTCGGCGTGCTGTACCTCGTCGGGATGCGGGGCTGGCTGCTCCCGGTCGTCGCCGTCGTGATCGCGCTGACGGTGTCCTACCTGGCACTGAGCAGGCCGCGGGACGCCGCCGCGCGCTGGATGGCCGAGCGTGCCGAGCGCCGGGCCGCCGCGCGTGCCACCGGGCAGCACGACGTGGACGCGTTGCACGAGGACGCACGCCTCGACGAGGAGCTGCGCAGCGACCCGTGAACCCCCGTGGACCCGCACGATCGTGCGGGTGGCCCGGCGAGGACGGAAGGGGTGACATCGGGCACGGCCGCCGCGCCGCCGCCCGTGCGGGCCGCGGACGGTGCCTACACTGGCTCGATGACTGTCGCCTCACGCCACAGCGCCACCGTCAGCGGCGCACCTGAAGGCGCCCCGGCGATGGTGTTCGCCCACGGCTTCGGTTGCGACCAGTCGATGTGGCGTCTCGTCGCCCCCGCGTTCGAGGACACCTACCGCGTCGTCCTGTTCGACCACGTCGGTGCCGGAGGCTCCGACCTCTCCGCGTACGACCCCGACCGGCACTCCTCGCTCGACGGGTACGCCGCCGACGTCGTGGAGCTGCTGGACGAGCTCGCGCTCGGCCCCGTCGTGTTCGTCGGCCACTCGGTGAGCGCCATGATCGGGCTGCTCGCCGCCGCCCGCCGGCCTGAGCTCTTCGACCGCCTCGTGCTCGTCGGCCCCAGCCCGCGCTACATCGACGACGACGGCTACCGCGGCGGGTTCTCCGCCGACGAGATCGACGAGCTGCTCGAGACCATGGACTCCAACTACCTCGGCTGGTCGGAGTTCATCGCCCCGGTCATCATGGGCAACCCCGACCGGCCCAAGCTGGGCGAGGAGCTGACCAACGCGTTCTGTCGCACGGACCCGGCCATCGCGAAGCGCTTCGCGCGCACGACGTTCCTGTCGGACAACCGCACCGACCTGGCCGCGGTGCGCACACCGAGCCTCGTGGTGCAGTGCCGCGAGGACGTGATCGCGCCGGTCGAGGTGGGCCGGTACGTCCACGAGCACCTCGCCGACAGCGAGTTCTGCCTCATCGACGCGGTCGGGCACTGTCCGAACCTCAGCGCGCCGGAGGCCTTGACGACGGCGATGCGCGAGTACCTCTCACCGTGACGCCCCCAGGTCGCGCCCGGTCGTGGGACACCGCCCCGGTGGCTCTGCTCCGTCTCGACGGGGCGGGCGCGATCATCGATGCCAACGACACGTTCCGTGCCTGGCTCGACGGCACCACCGCGCCGGACCTGCGCGGCACGCGCCTGAGCTCGCTGCTGTCGGTGGGCGGGCGCATCTACTGGGAGACGCACCTGGCCCCGCTGCTGCGGCTCCAGGACCGCGTGGAGGAGATCGCCGTCGAGCTGCGCACGGCCGACGGGCGACGGCAGGTGCTGCTCTCCGCGGAGCGGCACGGCGGCGACGACCCGGCGGACGTCGTCATCGACGTCGCGCTGTTCGACGCGCGCGAGCGGTCCCGGTACGAGCGTGAGCTCCTCGCGGCGCGCGCCGAGGCCGAGCGCTCCGCCACGAGCGTACGCACGCTGCTCACCACGACGACGGCCCTCGCCCGGGCGGCGGGCGTCGACGGCGTGTGCGACGCGCTGGTGCGGGCGGCGGTCGAGGAGTTCCGGGCCGACTCCGCGTGGGTGTGGCTCGTCGACGCCACGGGCGCCCCCGAGTTGCGCGCGCAGTGCGGCGGCGGGCCGCCTGCGGGTGAGCTCACGACGGCGCTGCGGGCGACGCTGCGCGACGGGACCGCCCCGGGCGGCTCGTCCCGTGGGGCGGGGCGCGGGGCCGCCACCCCGGTCGACGAGGTCGAGGTCACGCCCGAGGGCCACGTGGTGGTGCCGCTGCGCGGTGCCGACGCGCTGCACGGCGTGCTCGTGCTCGTCCCGCGGGCGCACGCCGGCGACGACGAGCTCGACCGCGACGCGCTCGCCGCCGCGGGCCAGCAGGGCGGCGTCGCCCTGGACCGCGCGGTGCTGCACGAGCAGAGCGTCTCGGTGGCGCACGAGCTGCAGCGCGCGATGCTGACCGAGCACCTGCCGCAGCCGGAGGGTGCGCGGCTGTCCACCGACTACCGGCCCGCCGAGCGCACGCTCGAGGTGGGCGGCGACTGGTACGACGCGTTCTGGGTGGACGACACGGTGCTCGCGCTCACCGTCGGCGACATCGTGGGGCACGGGCTGAAGTCGGCGACCGCGATGGGCCAGCTCCGCACGGTGGTGCGCAGCCACGCCGAGCGCGGCGTCGGGCCCGCGCAGGTCCTGGCACGCGTGGACCGGTTCGTTCAGCGGCACAACGTGGGGTTCGGGTCCACGCTCGTCTACGCGGAGCTCGACCTGACCACCGGGCGGCTCGAGTTCGCCTGCGCGGGGCACCCGCCGCCGCTGGTGACCCGGGCCGACGGCGAGGCGACGTTCCTGTGGACCGGCCGCTGGATGCCGCTGGGCGTGGCCTCCCGGCCGGTGCGGCCGCCCGCCGCCGTCGTGGGGGACCGGAGCGGTCGGCACCTGACCGACCGGGACGGTGAGCCGTCCGGGCAGGGGAGCGTCGAGCTCGGCTGGGGCGACGTGCTGTGGCTCTACACGGACGGCATGGTCGAGCGGCACGACCGCCCGCTGCTCACCGGCCTCGACGAGCTCGCGCAGGCCGCGCTCGGGACGGCGGGCGCCCTCGCGGGGGAGCTCGTGTCGTCGCTGCTCGGCGACGGGCTCAACGAGTACGACGACGCGTGCGTGCTCCGGGTCGAGCGGGACTGACGGCTCGGACAACGCCCGGGCCGGGCCGGGCTCAGACCGACAGGCCGAACCAGAGCAGCACGCCGTAGCCCAGCTCGTACAGGCCGGTCCCGGCGAGCACGGGGACGAGCAGCTTGCCGCGCGCGCCCGCGAGCACGGGCACGGAGAGCAGCACGGCCGGGCCGAGCAGGAGCAGGACGAGCAGCGTCCACGGCGCCCAGAACGCGCACAGCGCGCCCAGCAGCAGCGGCAGCCAGATCATCACGAGGTAGGCGCGGCGCGCCCGGTGGTCGCCGAGCCGCACGGCCAGGGTGCGCTTGCCCGCGAGCACGTCGGTGGGGATGTCGCGCAGGTTGTTCACCATGAGCAGCGCGCACGCGATGAGGCCGACACCCACGGCACCGAGCACCGCGGGCGCCGTGATCGTGCCGGCCTGCGTGTACGTGGTGCCGAGCACCGCGACCAGCCCGAAGAACACGAAGACGGCGATCTCTCCGAGGCCCCGGTACCCGTAGGGCTTCTTGCCGCCCGTGTAGTACCAGGCGGCGACGACGCAGACGACGCCGACCGCGAGCAGCCACCACCGGCCCGACACCGCGCACAGCGCGAGCCCGAGCACCGCCGCGACGCCGAACGCGACGAACGCCGCGCGCTTCACGGTCCCGGGGGCGGCAGCGCCCGACGCCGTCAGCCGCATCGGCCCGACGCGGTCGAGGTCGGTGCCGCGTACGCCGTCGGAGTAGTCGTTGGCGTAGTTGACGCCCACCTGCAGCGCGAGCGCGACGCCGAGCGCGAGCAGCGCGGGCAGCCACGCCGCGGCGTCGACCTGGGCGGCCGCGCCGGTGCCCACCATGACGGGGGCCGCCGCCGCCGGCAGCGTGCGGGGCCGGGCCCCGGAGATCCACTCGGCGGCTGTGGCCATCAGTCAGTCCTTCGTTCGTCGGTGCGCTGGTCGGGTTCGGGGCGGCGCCCCGGCGGGTGAACGAACGTCATGGTCGCACGGGTTCCCGCTCCGCCTGCACGACGGAGCGCTGCACCCCGGCGCGGTCGATCTTGCCGGGCCCGCGCCGGGGCAGGGCACCGACGACGTACGCGCGGCGGGGCG
>NZ_JABEMG010000002.1 GCF_013004695.1 Promicromonospora citrea | reverse complement strand
TTCTCCCAGGGGACGGCGTCGCGCGTGGCGTCGTCGCGGGCGGACCGGTCGAGGTCGGGCTCGTTCTCGAGGTCCTCCGGGGTGACCCGCTCGTACTGCGGCTCCTCGGTCGGCTCGGGCGCAGGGGCCGCCCGGGACCGGCAAGACGCACGTCGGCTCGCACGTCGTCGCCCGGCTCGTCGCGGCCGGCCGGCGCGTCGGGGTCGTGGCGCAGTCGCACGCGGCCGTCGAGAACATGCTGGCCGCCGTCGTGCACAAGGCCGGTGTGGCGGCCGACCGGGTCGCCAAGAAGCGGCGGTCGGCAACGACGGGTGACGAGGCGCCGCGGGCGTGGCAGGAGGTGAGCAGCGAGAAGCTGGCCGAGATCGCCGCCTCGAGCGACGGCGGCTGCGTGGTGGGCGGCACCGCGTGGGACTTCGCGCACTCCCGCTGGCCGGCCGAGGGGCTCGACCTGCTCGTGGTGGACGAGGCCGGGCAGTTCTCGCTGGCCGACACGGTCGCCGTGGCCCGGTCGGCGAAGCGGCTGCTGCTGCTCGGTGACCCGCAGCAGCTCCCGCAGGTCAGCCAGGGCCGGCACCCGGAGCCCGTCGACGCGTCGGCGCTCGCGTGGCTCGCCGGAGGGCGCGCGGTGCTGCCCGAGGGGCTCGGGTACCTGCTGCCCGAGTCGTGGCGCATGCACCCGGAGGTCTGCGCCGCGGTGTCGGAGCTGGCGTACGCGGGCCGGCTCGCGGCTCACCCGGTGACGACCACGCGGTCGCTCGAGGGCGTGGCGCCGGGGGTCGTGCACGTGCCTGTCGCGCACGAGGGCCGCTCGTCCACCTCCCCGCAGGAGGCGGAGGAGGTGGTGCGGCAGGTGCGTGCCGTGCTCGGCCGGTCCTGGGTGGCGGGCCCGGGGTGCTCGCCGCGGCCGGTGGGTCCCCAGGACGTGCTCGTGGTCGCGGCGTACAACGCCCAGGTGCACCTCGTGCGTCAGGCGCTGCGCGCCGCCGGCCTCGGCGAGGTGCCCGTCGGCACGGTCGACATGTTCCAGGGCCGCGAGGCGCCCGTGGCGATCCTGACGTTGGCCGCCTCGGCGCCCGAGAACGTCTCGCGGGGCATGGGCTTCCTGCTGTCCCGGAACCGCATCAACGTCGCGGTGTCGCGGGCACAGTGGCGAGCCGTGGTGATCTCCTCACCACGGCTCACCGACTACCTGCCCGGAGACCTCGACGCGAACGGCGTCACACGCCTGCTGGAGCTGGGCGCGTTCCTGCGGCTCGTCGGCGGCTGAGGCGGCGCTCGGCCTCAGAAGCCGCCGAAGTCCCCACCGAAGTCGCCGCCGCCGAAGTCACCCCCGCCGTCACCGCCACCGAAGAAGTCGCCGAAGAACCCGCCGCCGGCGTCGCCACCCGCGTCGGCCCCGGCCTCGGCGCCCGCTGCCTCGACGGGTTCGCCGCCGGCTTCGGCGCCCGGGTCGCCGCCCTCGGCGCCCGCCTCCTCGGCACCTGCCGCGCCCTCCTCGCCGCCGGCGAAGTCCTGGCCGGGGTCGCCGAAGGCGCTGCCGAACATCATGTTCGCCACGGCCGAGCCGATGACCATGCCGCCGATCGTGCCGAGCATGCTGGCGCCGATCATCGAGCCGAACCCCGGGCCGGACCCGCCGCCGAACCCCTGGCCGCCACGCCCGAGGCTGCGCTCGAGCGTGCCGGGGTTGCGCATCTCCGCGCGCGTGGCCATCCGGGCCAGGTCGCGCGGGTCGTCCGACGTCGCGCGCTCCGCCGGCGGCACCGTCTCGCTGAGCTGGGCCAGGACCTGGCTGCGCTGCTCGGGCGTGAGCTGGGCGAACGCCTCGGCGTGCGCCTCCTCGACGCGGTCCGGGGGAGCGGTGCGCAGCAGGTAGCGGTAGCGCTCGATCGCGACCTCGTCCTCGCTGCGCCCGGTGCTGCCCGCCGAGCCGGAGGCCGGCGGCGTGCCGTAGGCGGGTGCGGGGGTCGGGCTGTACTGCTGTCGCGGCGCCGAGCCGCCGGAGTACATGCCGGGAATCTGGTCGCGCGGCTCGCGGCCGAGCAGTCGGTCGAGGAAGCCCATGGTCTCGCCCTTCGTGGATGGCGCGGGGTGACGGTCCGCCAGGGGAACGCCCGACGTGGGCCAAGGGTTCCGGGAGAACCGGCCCGGGATGCACGAAGGCCCGGCCGCCTCGAGAGGCGACCGGGCCGACGTCGTACGGCCGGTACCGGCTCGGAGGCCGGCGCGCGTGCCGTGACGATCAGAAGATCAGAGCGGGCGGATGTTCTCCGCCTGCAGGCCCTTGGGGCCCTGCTTCACGTCGAACTCGACGCGCTGGTTCTCCTCGAGCGAGCGGTAGCCGCTCGACTGGATGGCGCTGAAGTGAGCGAAGACGTCCTGCCCACCGTCCTCGGGTGCGATGAACCCGAAGCCCTTCTCGGCGTTGAACCACTTGACGGTTCCGAATGCCATGTACTGCTCCTTGCAAGATGCGACGACCCCGACCGTCGGGATCGCTGTATCACGGTGTCGTCGTCATCTCGAGGAAGAACGATCGAGGCACTGCAACGCGACAAGCCTACCCGCCTTGCCGCCAGATCGCCCGCGACTCCCGTCACAGCGCGCTCTGTACGCAATCCAGAAGCGCCTTTTCGTGCTTTCCGGCACTATCCACGCCCGGTTTCACCCAGATTCATCGGCGCTGCATGGGTGGGTAACATCCTCGTAACGATCGAGGCGGTGTGACGGACTAGACACATCAACGTCACACAAGGTGGCTACGTTCATCGCCACGACGAGGCAAGTCGCCACGTCAGGTTCACTCTTGCTCGAAGGGGACCAGCAGAAATGATTCGACGTACCACGGCGGCTCGCGGTCTCGCGCTCGCGGCTGTCCTCAGCGTGGGCCTCGCGGCCTGCTCCACCACGACGGAGTCCGGAGGCGGCGACGAAGGCGGCTCGCAGGACCCGCTCGTCGTCGGCACCATCCTCCCCCTGACCGGCACGCTCGCCTTCCTCGGCCCGCCCGAGGTCGCGGGCGTCGGACTGGCGGTCGACGACATCAACGCGGCCGGTGGCGTGCTCGGCAACGACGTCTCCCTGGAGCAGGGCGACTCGGGTGACACGACCGACACGAGCGTCGCCCAGCAGACGGCGACCGACCTCATCAGCAAGGGCGTCCAGGTGGTCATCGGCGCGGCGTCGTCCGGCGTCAGCCTGAACGTGGTCGACCAGTTCACCGAGGCCGGCGTCATGCAGATCTCGCCGGCGAACACGGCCACCGACCTGTCCGGGATCAGCGACTTCTTCACGCGCACCGCGCCGCCGGACACCGTCCAGGGCGCCGCGCTCGGCTCGCTGATCCTCGACGGCGGCCACCAGAAGGTCGCGATGATCGTCCAGGACGAGGCCTACGGCAACGGCCTGCGCGACAACATCCAGGAGGCCATCGAGGCCGGCGGCGGTGAGGTCGTCTACGGCGCCTCGGGTGCCGGTGACGAGTTCCCGCCCGGTGAGAGCAACTTCTCCGGCATCGTGAACGACGCCCTCGCGGCCGAGCCGGACGCCATCGCCGTCATCGCGTTCGAGGAGACCAAGGCGATCGTCACGGAGCTGACCTCGCAGGGCTGGGACTTCAACGGGACCACCTACTTCTGCGACGGCAACACCGCGTCGTACGAGGAGGACTTCGACCCGGGCACGCTCGAGGGCGTGGTCGGCACCATCCCCGGCGCGCAGGCCCCCGACGAGTTCCGTGACCGCGTGAGCGGCTGGTACGAGGAGAACGAGGGCGAGGCGCTCTCCGACTTCTCCTACGCCCCCGAGTCGTACGACGCGGTGATCCTCGCGGCGCTCGCCGCGGTCCGCGGCGAGGGCACGGACGGCGCGACCATCTCGGAGAACATCAAGGCGGTCTCCGGCGCCGAGGGCGGTACCGAGGTCACCTCGTTCGAGGAGGGCGTCGAGGCGCTCGAGGCCGGCGACGAGATCCACTACGTGGGTCAGTCCGGCGTGGGCCCGCTCAACGACCAGAACGACCCGACGTCCGCGTTCATCGGCGTCTACAAGTACGACGACAAGAACGTGAACGTCTTCGAGCGTTCGATCGAGGGTGAGGTCGCGCCGTAGTGCGCCATCTCGGGTGCCCGGCGGGTGAGCTCCACCCGTCGGGCGCCTCCTGACGACACCGGCCCGATCGCCTTCCGCGCGGAGGGTGGTCGGGCCGTCGTCGTCCCTGGCCCGGCACGGCCGTGAAACGTGCCCCGATCAACCACTATCAACCACGACCCTTTCGTGTGACACGGGCGTGCCAGGTGTGACACAAACCACGGCTACACTTCGGCTCGCTCGCGAAACCTTTGCGATTCACGGCCTGTTCAGGGCTGCTACACCACGGGGAGAACGGTGGTCCCGAGAGCGAACCTCTGGGCCAGCCCCTGACACCACGGAGGACCCGGCACATGACAGCCGACCGACCCATCGCGTCCGCGGCACGGCGAATCCTCGCCGTCGGCGTGGCGGCGCTCGCGGCCGCGACCGCGAGCGCGGCGATGCTCGCCGCACCCGCCGCGGCATCCACCACGGACGTCGCCACGACCTGCACCCCCGACGGGACCACCGCCTGCGTCTCCCCGGTCGTGCTCGACAGCGACAACGAACCCCTGCCCGGCATCGACGTGACCATCGCCGGGCCGGGCTTCGAGCAGGTCGTCACGTCCACCGACGGGCCGGTGTCCGTCGCCGTGCCCGAGGTGGGCACCTACACGCTGACCATCGACGAGGACACGCTGCCGGAGGGCACCACGGCGAACGCGACCGAGCGCCAGGTGACCGCGCAGCTCGGCTCGACGGCCCGCGGCGCGTTCCGGGTCGGCGAGGGCGTGGCGCCCGAGGGCGGCGGGGCGACCGACGAGCCGACCGAGCCCGCGGACGGCGGCACGTCCGACGGGGCCGGCGCAGGCGGCGAGGGGGAGGACACAGGCATCGGCGCCGACGGCTCCACCCAGAACGTCTCCGGCTGGCCGGCCTTCAGCCAGGTCTGGCAGCAGTTCGGTTCCGGCATCCGCTTCGGGCTCCTGCTGGCGCTCGCGTCCGTCGGCCTCAGCCTGATCTACGGCACCACCGGGATCTCGGCCTTCTCCCACGGCGAGCAGGTGACCCTCGGCGCCCTGCTCGGGTTCATCTCCGTCAACTGGTGGGGCCTGCCCGTCCCGGTCGCCGTCGTCGTCACGATCCTCGTCTGCGCCGGGACAGGCTGGTTGCAGGACATGGTGCTCTGGGGGCCGTTGCGCAAGCGCGGGACGCCCGTCATGCAGCTCATGATCGTCACGATCGGCCTGTCGATGGCGCTGCAGTACGTCATCCAGATGTTCATCGGCGGCCGCTCGCAGCGCGTGCTCCCGTCGAACGCGCAGCCGCTCGAGCTCGCGGGCATCACGCTGAGCACCGCCTCCTGGATCTCGATGGCCGTCGCCGTCGTCGTGATCGGCGCCATGGCGTGGTTCCTCACGCAGACGCGCATCGGTCAGGCGACACGTGCCGTGTCGGACAACGCGGCGCTCGCCGCGGCCACGGGCATCAACCCCGACCGCATCGTCCGCATCGTGTGGATCATGTCGACCGGCCTCGCCGGCCTGTCCGGCATGCTGCTCGCCATCTCGTTCGGGTCGTTCACCTGGACCCTCGGCATGATCCTGCTGCTCCTCATGTTCGCCGCCGTGACGCTCGGCGGCATGGGCACGGCGTTCGGCGCGCTGGCCGGCTCCATCGTGATCGGCATCGTCGTCGAGATGTCCACCCTCATCCCCGGCATGCCGAGCAGCCTCCGGTACGCCTCGGGCCTCTTGATCCTCATCCTCGTGCTCCTGGTCAGGCCGCAGGGCCTGCTCGGTCGCGCCGTGCGGGTCGGCTGAAAGGAGAATCGTCATGGACGAACTGAGTCGCATCCTCATCCAGGCCCTCGGGCAGCTCATCGCGCCGGCGACGGCGGCGTACGCGCTGGCGGCCATCGGCCTCAACCTGCACTTCGGGTACACGGGCCTGCTCAACATCGGGCAGGCAGGCTTCATGCTCATGGGCGCCTACGGGTTCGCCATCGCCACGATCGAGGGCGCGCCGTTCTGGCTCGCGTTCCTCGTCTCGGCCGGCGCGGGCGCACTGCTGGCGCTCCTGCTCGGCATCCCGACGCTGAAGCTGCGCGGTGACTACCTCGCCATCGTGACCATCTCCGCGGCGGAGATCATCCGGTTCGCCGGGCGCTCGACGCTCTGGGCCGACTACACCGGCGGCGCGTCCGGCCTGGCGGGCTCCACGTACAAGGGCCCGTTCCAGGCGCTCTCGCCGCTGCCCGACGGGCGCACCACCATCGGCCCGCTCGAGTACCTCAACAACGGCTCGGACTCGTGGTGGACCCGCATCTTCGCGTGGTCGGTCGTGCTCGTCGCGGTGCTCCTGGTCTGGCTCATCACGCGCAGCCCGTGGGGCCGCGTCCTCAAGGGCATCCGCGAGGACGAGGACGCCGTGCGCGCGCTCGGCAAGAACGTCTTCGCCTACAAGATGCAGGCGCTCGTGCTGGGCGGTGTGGCGGGCTCGCTCGCCGGGTTGCTGTTCGTGCTACCGATCTCGGTGGCCCCGGACAACATGGGTCGCACCCTGACCTTCTTCGTCTGGACGGTCATGCTGCTCGGCGGCGCGGCCACCCTGTTCGGGCCCGTGCTCGGGGCGATGCTCTTCTTCTTCGTCTACATGCTGCTGCGCACGGGCATGCGGGCGGGGCTGGCGGACGTCATGCCCGCCCAGAACGTCGAGCACCTCGCGGGTCTCATGGTCGGTGTCGCGCTCATGTGCATCGTGATCTTCCGCCCCCAGGGCATCCTGGGCAACAAGAAGGAGCTCGCCTTCGATGTCCGCTGAGAACACCACCGAGAAGCCCGCGGAGAACACCACCGAGCCCGTCGAGCTCGACGACGAGACCCTCGCGGCCACCGTCGTCGACAGCGAGACGGCGCGGCAGGTCACCGAGACGCTGGCCGGCGTCGAGCCGAAGGTCGGCGTCGCCAAGCCCGACCCGATCCTCCGGGCGACCGGCGTGCAGCGCCGGTTCGGCGGCATGACCGCCGTCGACGTCGACCACCTCGAGGTCCAGCGCGGCGCCATCACCGCACTCATCGGGCCCAACGGCGCGGGCAAGACGACCTTCTTCAACCTGCTCACCGGGTTCGACAAGCCGAACCAGGGCACCTGGGAGTTCGAGGGCAAGCAGATCGCCCGCACCAGCGCCGCGAAGCTCGCGCGCAGCGGCATGGTGCGCACGTTCCAGCTCACCAAGGCCCTCTCGCGCCTCACGGTGCTGCAGAACATGCTGCTCGCCGCGCCGGACAACCCGGGCGAGAACCTGTTCGGCGCGCTGTTCCGGCCCCTCTGGTCCGGGGTGGAGAAGCGCAACACGGAGAAGGCGCTCGAGATCCTCGAGCGGTTCAACCTCGCGCAGAAGAAGGACGACTTCGCCGGCTCGCTCTCGGGCGGCCAGCGCAAGCTGCTCGAGATGGCCCGCGCCCTCATGACCGACCCGGCGATGATCATGCTCGACGAGCCCATGGCCGGTGTGAACCCTGCGCTGGTCCAGTCACTGCTCGGGCACATCCAGGCGCTGCGCGACGACGGCATGACCGTGCTGTTCGTCGAGCACGACATGCACGCCGTGCGGCACATCTCGGACTGGGTGGTCGTGATGGCGGAGGGCCGGATCGTCGCGGAGGGCCCGCCGACGTCCGTCATGCAGGACCAGGCCGTGGTGGACGCCTACCTCGGCGCGCACCACGACACCGACCTCGGGGACGACTCGCTGCTCGACCCCGCCGTGCTGGCCCGGCTCGAGGCCGAGGAGGAGAAGCGATGAGCGACACAGCCGCACCGGACGCCACCACCACGCCGGAGGCCCCCGCCCAGGAGCGGAAGGTCCTGCTCCGGGCGACCGATCTCGTCGCGGGATATCTGCCCGGCGTCAACATCCTCAACGGGTGCAACCTCGAGGTCGCCAAGGGTGAGCTCGTCGGCATCATCGGCCCGAACGGCGCCGGGAAGTCGACCCTCCTCAAGGCCCTGTTCGGTCTCGTCAACGTCCGCTCGGGCAGCGTGACGCTCGACGGCGTCGACATCACGAACCAGAAGGCGAACAGGCTGGTGTCCCAGGGCGTCGGGTTCGTGCCGCAGAACAACAACGTGTTCCCCTCGCTCACCGTCGAGGAGAACATGCGTATGGGCGTGTTCCTGCGGCCCAAGACGTTCGCCGAGCGGTTCGAGTTCATCACCGACCTGTTCCCCACGCTGGGCGAGCGGCGCTCGCAGCGCGCGGGCGCCATGTCCGGTGGTGAGCGCCAGATGGTCGCGATGGCCCGCGCGCTCATGATGAACCCGTCGGTGCTGCTGCTCGACGAGCCGTCGGCCGGCCTGTCGCCCGTGCGCCAGGACGAGACGTTCCTGCGCACCCGCATGATCAACAAGGCGGGTGTGTCGGTGGTCATGGTCGAGCAGAACGCGCGGCGCTGCCTGCAGATCTGCGACCGGGGCTACGTCCTGGACCAGGGCAAGGACGCGTACACGGGCACCGGCCGTGAGCTCCAGGCCGACCCGAAGGTGATCTCGCTGTACCTGGGCACCCTGGCGGAGGACGTCGACAAGGCGTCCTGACCCCGCCCGCGCAGCGCCCGTCCGCCGTCGTGCGGACGGGCGCTGCGTCGTCGGCAGGGGCGAGCCAGGAGGAGAATCGAGGCGTGCTGCAGCTCGCTTCCGACAACTACGCCCCCGTCCACCCCGAGGTCCTCGCCGCCGTCGCGGCGGCGAACGACGGCCCGGCCGTCTCCTACGGCGCCGACCCCGTCTCCGCCCGGCTCCAGGAGCGCGCCGCCGAGGTGTTCGGCGAGCGCGCCCGCATCTTCCCGGTGCTCACCGGCACGGGGGCGAACGTCGTCAGCCTCATGGCCGTCACGCCGCGGTGGGGCGGCGTGATCGCGAGCGACGTCGCGCACGCCCACACCGACGAGAACGGGGCGCCCGAGCGCGTGGGCGGCCTCAAGATCCTCGCCGTGCCGAGCACGCACGGCCGCATCGGGCCCGACGCCGTGGACCGGTACGCCGGCGACCTCGGCGACGTGCACCGCGCGCAGCCCGCGGTGCTCAGTCTCACGCAGTCCACCGAGCTCGGCACCGTCTACTCGCCGGCGGACCTCAAGCTCCTGGCCGACGCCGCGCACGCCGCCGGCCTGCGCGTGCACGTCGACGGCTCGCGGCTCGCCAACGCGGCGGCGGCGCTCGGCGTCGGGCTGCGCGAGCTCACCGCCGACGTCGGCGTGGACGTCCTCTCCCTCGGGGCCGCGAAGAACGGCGGCATGCTGGGGGAGGCGGTGGTCGTCCTGGCCGACGACGACCCCGCGGGGCCCGCCGCGGCCGTCCCGTACCTGCGCAAGGCGACGATGCAGCTCGCCTCCAAGACCCGGTACGTCTCGGCGCAGCTCCTCGCGCTGCTCGGGGAGCCCGGGACGCCGACAGCGGGCGCCGGGGAGAACGCGCCCCTGTGGCTGCGCAACGCGGAACGCTCCAACGCGACGGCGGCGCGCCTGCGTGCGGCGATCGAGGCCGCGGGGCTCGCGGGCGACGGTGCGGTCCGGCTGGTACGGCCCACCGAGGCGAACGTGGTGTTCGCCACGCTGCCGCGCACCGCCGCCGAGCGCCTGCGGGCGCACGTGCGGTTCTACGACTGGGCCCCGGGGGAGACGGCCGACCGGGTCGAGGTCCGCTGGATGTGCGCGTGGGACACCACGGACGCGGACGTCGACGCGTTCGTCGCGGCCCTGGTGTCGTCGCTCTGATCGCGGCGGGGTGAGACTGGGGGTCATGACACGACATCGTCCGCTCGGCCTCGTGGCCGCAGCGGTTCTCGCGACGGCGCTGGTCACCGGCTGCGCCGGGCAGCCCGCCGAGCCCGACCCGACGGCGGCTCCGGGGCCCGCGCAGTCAGGTGCGCAGTCCACCGGCAGGCCGAGCGGTTCCCCGTCGCCGTCCGTCGCCTCCCCGTCGCCGTCCGCCGACCCGTCGCCGACCAACCCCGGCCGCCCGTCGCCGACCCCGACGGAGACGGCCGCCCCGCCGAACGAGGCGCCGGCACCCGGGGAGCCCGACCTCTCCCTCGTCGCCGGGTGGAGCCTCGAGGAGAAGGTCGGTCAGCTCGTCATGGTCGGCCTCCCGGTGAAGGGCCCGTTCCAGCCGACCTTCGACATGGTCCGGGACGACCACATCGGCGGCGTCTTCCTGCACGGCCGCACGCAGGCCGGTCGGCAGCCGGTGAAGAACCTCGTGGATGCCGCCGTGGACGCGGCGGCGCAGGAGCGCGAGCCGCTGTTCGTCGCGACCGACCAGGAGGGCGGGCAGGTGCAGGTGCTGCGCGGCCAGGGGTTCAGCGACATCCCGAGCGCCGTCGACCAGGCCAGGCTCGACCCCGCGGAGCTGCGTGCCCGGGCGACGACCTGGGGGCAGGAGCTCGCGGCGGCGGGCGTGAACCTCAACCTGTCGCCGGTGATGGACCTCGTGCCGGCCGGGTCCGCGGCGGCCAACGCGCCGATCGGCGCCTTCGGGCGCAGCTACGGCTTCACGCCCGACTCGGTCACGGCGCACGCCAACGCGTTCGCCGCGGGGCAGCGGGCCGCGGGGGTGCAGACGTCGATCAAGCACTTCCCGGGGCTGGGCCGCGTGACCGCCAACACCGACACGACCGCGGGGGTCACCGACACGGAGACGGGGCCCGACGCGCCGTCGGTCGGTGTCTTCCGGTCGGGCATCGAGGCGGGCACCGGGCTCGTCATGATGTCGTCGGCCGTGTACACGCGCATCGACCCGGACGCGCCGGCGGTGTTCAGCCCGACGGCGGTCGGCCTCGTGCGCGAGCTCGGGTTCGACGGCGTGATCATCTCCGACGACCTGTCGGCCGCCGTGCAGGTCACGGGCATCCCCGCCGGGCAGCGCGCCGTCCGCGCGGTCGACGCGGGCGTGGACCTCGTGCTCGCGTCGGCGAAGCCCGCCGTCGCGGGCGACATGGTCGCGGCGCTCGTCGCGGCGGCGCGCGACGACGACGCGTTCGCGGCGAAGGTGGACGCCGCGGCCGCGCGCGTCGTCGCCGCGAAGGCCGGACTCTGACACGCGGGTCCGTGCGCGGAGCGCTCCGCGCACGGACCCGGGGGGTCAGCGGTCGGCCAGGCCCAGCACGTCCAGCACCCAGGCGTGCTCGAACGCGATCTGCTCCCACGCGGCGTAGCGCCCCGAGACGCCGCCGTGCCCGGCCGACATCTCGATCTTCAGCATCGCGGGCGCGCCCGCGGCCTGCAGGCGGGCGACCCACTTGGCGGGCTCGACGTACAGCACGCGGGTGTCGTTGAAGCTGGTGGTGGCGAGGATCCGCGGGTAGTGCGACGCGTCGTCCGGCACGTTCTCGTACGGCGAGTACGAGCGCATGGTGGCGTAGACGTCCGGGTCGTGCAGCGGGTCGCCCCACTCGTCCCACTCGGTGACGGTGAGCGGCAGCGACGGGTCGAGCATCGACGTCAGCGCGTCCACGAAGGGCACGCCGGCCAGCACGCCCGCGAACAGCTCGGGCGCCAGGTTGACGGCGGCGCCCACGAGGAGGCCGCCCGCGCTGCCGCCGTCGGCCACGAGGCGGTCGGCCGCGGTCCAGCCGGCGTCGACCAGGTGCCTGCCGCACGCCACGAAGTCGGTGAACGTGGTGCGCTTGGCGGCGAGCTTGCCGGCGTCGTACCACGCGCGGCCCATCTCGCCGCCGCCGCGCACGTGCGCGATCGCGAACACGACGCCCCGGTCCAGCAGGCTCAGCCGGCCGATCGAGAAGTACGGGTCGATCGAGTGCTCGTAGGCGCCGTACCCGTAGAGCAGGAGCGGCCTGGGTGCGGCGGGCGAGCCGTCCGTGAGGTCGACCGTGTCCTTGCGCCACACCAGCGAGATCGGCACGCGCGTGCCGTCCTCGGCCGTCGCCCACTCCCTGCGCTGGTCGTAGTCGTCGGCGTCGTAGCCGCCGAGCACCGGCTGCTGCTTGAGCAGCGTCCGCTCGCCGGACGCGACGTCGTGCAGGTAGAGCGACTGCGGTGTGACGAACGAGGTGTAGCCGACCTTGAGGTTGGGCTGCTCCCACGTGCCGACGCCCGCGCCGACCGACTCGAGCGGCCGGCCGAAGGAGAGCTCCTCGAAGTCCCAGGTGACCGGGCCGCTCGCGGGGAGCTGGAGCACGGCGGAGCGCGAGATCGCCGCGCGGCGGTAGTGGAGCACGATGTAGCGCGCGCTCGCGCCCACGCCCTCGAGCCGGACCGCCGGGTCGTGCGGTACGACGACCTCGGCCGCGGCCGGGTCGACGCTCCCGCCCGGCGCGGGGACCGGCGAGCTGACGAGCTCGAAGTCGAGCGCGTCGTGGTTGTGCAGGATGAGCAGGCGGTCCTCCGGGCCCGACGCGCCGGGCAGCACGGCGTGCTCGACCGAGTACTCGACGCCCTCGCGGCGGGGCCACACGACGCGGAACTCGCCGGTCGGGTCGTCCGCCTCCAGCAACCAGGACTCGCTGGTCACCTTCGAGCCGAGCTCGATCTGCAGGTACTTCTTCGACCGCGACAGGCCCACGCCCACCCAGTAGCGCTCGTCCGGCTCCTCGAACACCACGACGTCGTCGGACCCCGGGGTGCCGAGCCGGTGCCGCCAGACGCGCCACGGGCGCCAGGCCTCGTCGAGGGTCAGGTAGAAGACGTGCTCGCCGTCGGGCGCGAACAGGGCGCCGGGCGCGGTCTGCTCCACGACGTCGGGCAGGTCCTCGCCCGTGGCCAGGTCGCGCACGCGCAGCGTGTAGCGCTCGTCACCCGCCGTGTCGGTCGCGTACAGCAGGAGCGTCCCGTCGTCGGTCACGTCGAGCGAGCCGAGGGCGAAGAAGTCGTGCCCCTCGGCCTCGACGTTCTGGTCGAGCAGCACCTGCTCGCCCGGCACCGGCACGCCGGGCTCGAGGACGCGCGGCGTCCAGTCGTCCGGCCCGGCGGCGGGGTAGCGCGCGTGGATCGGGTACTGCTTCCCCTCGACGGTGCGGGCGTAGTACCACCAGTCGCCGTCGCGCGACGGGACGGACAGGTCGGTCTCCTGGGTGCGGCCCTTGATCTCGTCGAAGAGCGTCTGCCGCAGCGGTGCGAGGTGCTCCTGCTGCCGCAGGGTCCAGGCGTTCTGCGCCTCGAGGTGTGCGACGACCTCGGGGTCGTCCTTGGCGCGGAGCCACTCGTAGTCGTCGACGAACGTGTCGCCGTGGAAGGTGCGTTCGGTGGGGCGGCGGGGGGTCACGGGCGGTGC
Organism: Promicromonospora citrea; assembly: GCF_013004695.1. Classification (GTDB taxonomy): domain Bacteria; phylum Actinomycetota; class Actinomycetes; order Actinomycetales; family Cellulomonadaceae; genus Promicromonospora; species Promicromonospora citrea. Next base: position 105,083 of record NZ_JABEMG010000002.1, on the reverse strand, counting down.
GTCGGCCCCGGACGAGATCAGTGCATCGGACACCGCGTCAGCCTATCGGCGCGGCCCTCGCCGGGTGCGGGGTCGTCGCCCTTTTCGCGGTGCGCGGAGGGCGAGGATCCCGCACTCGGCGGACGGTCAGAGACGGAGGTCGGTCCAGGTGAGCCGGTGGTCGCTGCTCGGGAAGGGGAAGACGCCGGTGAGGCGGGACAGCGGGTCGACGGCGGCCGGCCAGAACACGCCGGCGCCACGGACCCGCAGGTCGCGCGAGGGCAGCACGTAGTCGACGCGCAGGTTGCCCGGCGTGGTGTCCGCGAAGTCGGCGGTGTCGAGCGCCGGGTCGCCGCGGTGGTCGGCGTTCGCCCCGCCCTGCAGCGCCGCGGCCTCGGCCGCACCAGCCGACGAGGCCTGCGGGTCGGCGATCCGGGGGTGGCGCAGGAGCTGGTCGATCGCGGCGTCCGCGGAGTCGCCGTCGAGCGGGTCGGCGTTGTAGTCGCCGACGATCACGAACGACGAGCCGGGGCGCAGCCCGCCGCGGCGGCCCTCGTCGTCCGACACGTAGCGGGCGTGGCGGCCGCCGCGTACGTAGTCGGCCCAGAACCGGATCTCGTCGTGGTTGCGCAGGCCGTTGCGGTCCTCCGCGCCGTCGAACGACGGCGGGGTCGGGTGCGCGGCCAGCACGTGCACCGTCTCGCGGCCCACGCGCACCGGCACGTCCCAGTGAGACTTGCTCGACAGCGGCAGCACGGCGAGCTCCTCGGCGGAGTACCAGTCGGCCGGGGCGGGGGTGGCCGGGTCGTCCGGCAGCAGGGCTCCGGGCATGTCCTGCCAGCGGAAGTGCTGGAACGTGCGCACCTGGCGCCGCTCGATCGGGTACTTCGACAGCACGAGCATGCCGTACTGGCCGGGGAACGTGCCGAAACCGAGCGCGTCGTCGCCCCCGCCGACCGTGCCGTCGTTGTCGAGGTCGAACCCGCTGGGCACACCCGTGTTCACCGGCGCGACGAACGCGTACCGGTACTCGACGGGCCGGCCGGTGCCCTGGGGCACCTCGAGGTAGTTCTCGCGGAACAGGTCGGCCGCGGCGTACGGGTCGGCGTCGCCGGAGTAGTCGAACTCGTTGAGGAGCACGACGTCGGGGTCGGCGTGCTGGATCACCTCGGCGACCGTCGCGGCCTGGGCGTCGTCGCCCGTGGCCAGGTCGGCGAGCAGCTCGCCCTCCGCGGCGCGGTTGAGCGAGAGGTTGTACGTGGCGACGCGCAGGTCGCGGTGCGCGGGCTGGCCCGGGTGCCCGGGGCGCGCGCTCGCGCCGGCCGGGACCGCGCCCGCCGCGACCACGGTGCCGGCGAGCAGGGCCGCTGTCGCGGCGGCGCTCGTCAGGCGCCAGGGGGTGCTGGCTCGCATGGCTGCTCCTTCGTCGGGTCGTCGTGCCGCGCGCCGGTGCGCGCGTGAGCGAGCGTAGGCCCTGACCCGGCCCGGCGGGGTGAATTCGGGATGAACGGCCCGCTCAGGGGCCCGACCGGCGGTAGGTTTCCGGGGCGGCCCAGCGCCGTCCCGCGCCGTCCGCCGCGGGTCCCCGTCGAGGAAGAGCTGATGAACCGTACTGCCCGCCCCGCCCGCCTGCTCGCGGCGGTGTCCGCCGCCGCCGTCTCGCTGACCCTGCTGTCCGGCTGCGGCCTGCTCGAGGAGCTGACGTCGAGCGGCGACGCCCCGCGCGACGAGCCCGGCGGCGAGATCACCGCCGCGGCCGAGGCGGACGCGTTCGAGATCCTCAAGGGAGACTGCATCGACCTCGAGGCGATGGCCGGCTACGGCGACGCGTCCGCGGGCGAGGAGTACGAGGTCGAGACCGTGCCTGTGGTGCCGTGCGACGAGCCCCACACGGGCGAGGTGTTCGCCGAGCTGGTCATGGACACCGACGAGTACCCCGGCGACGAGGGCATCGCCACGAAGTTCGACGAGTGGTGCTACGGCGAGTTCGAGAAGTTCGTCGGCATCTCCTACGACGAGTCGGTGTACGGCTACACCGGCTTCTACCCGACGCAGCAGACCTGGGACATGCTCGACGACCGCACCCTCCAGTGCATCGTCAGCGCGGAGGAGCCGGTGACGGGCACCCTCAAGGGCGCCGCGAAGTAGTCCTCGTCGTGCGGGCGCGCCTCGTCGTCCACAGGTCCAGGCCGAGGACGACGAGCGCCGCCAGCACGAACGCCGCCCCGACGAGGGGCACGGCGTGGATGCCGGTCGTCGCGACCACGAGGGCGCCCAGCGCGGCGCCGCCGCCGATCCCGATGTTGAACACCGAGCTCGAGATCGCCGTCGCCGACTCGGTGGCGCCGGGCGCGACCCGCAGCGACAGGAACGACAGGGCGGGCGGCACGGCGCTGAACGCGAGGCCGAACAGCGCGAGGCCGGCCAGGGCGACGGCGGGGACGTGGCCGAGCGTGCCCAGCAGCACGAGCGCGCCGGTCAGAGCCGAGAGCGCGACGACGACGGTGTGCCACGGCTGCTTGTCGAGCACCTGGCCGATGAGCAGGGTGCCGACGAGGCCCGCGGTGCCCTGGACGAGCAGCAGACCGCTGAGCCAGCGGTCGGGGAAGCCCGCGGTCTCCAGCAGGAACTGCGTGACGAACGTGATCATGGTGAACCCGCCGGTCACGAGCAGCACGGTGACGAGCAGGAGCATGACGAACCGGCGCAGGTCCGGGTGGGTGCCGCGCGCGGTGCCGCTCTGCTCGGCGTCCACGTGGGGCATCGCGACGGCCATCGTGACGCACGCGACCAGGCTGACCGCGGAGAACAGCAGGAACGCCGTGCGCCAGCCCGCCTGCTGACCCACCCAGGTGCCGAGCGGCACGCCGAGCAGCGGCGCGAGGGAGTTGCCGACAGCGAGGCGGGCGATCATCCGGCCGCGCACGGCGGGCGCGAACAGGCTCGCGGTGGCCGGCGTGACGATGGACCAGAACAGGGCCTGGCCGAGCGCCGTGACCATGCGGGCGGCCATGAGGTCGGCGTAACCGACGGCCAGGGCCGACCACAGCGAGCCGGCGGCGCACACCGCCGTCGTCGCGGCGAGCACCCACCGCCGGGGGAAGCGCCGCGTGAGCCGGGTGAGCGGCAGGGACGCCAGCACGACGACGACGGCGTACGCCGTGACGAGCAGCCCGACCTCCGAGGTGGTCCGGCCGAGGTCGGGGGCGATGAGCGTCAGCAGGCCGCCCGGCAGGTTCTCGGCGGTGACGAAGGTGAAGGCGCTCACCGAGAGCGCGACCAGCGCGACGACGGCGCGCCGGGGGTCCACCGGGGCGGCGGCGAACTCCGCGGCGGCGGGCCGGTTCGGGGTCATGCGCTCTCCAGGGCTCGGTTCCGGGTGAAAGCAGTGGTCAGACGGGGCGGGTGCCCTGCAACGGTACGCGGCGTCGAACCGATTCGGTGCACGCGTGCCCGTGCACGCCGGGTGACCGCATCTGTGTCCTAGGCAACATTGTCGTAATATTTCCCTGGTTTCCTCCTGCGTGGACAAAGGTGTCCAGCAGGTTCGGGACCCGTACATGCAGCACCTCCCCGTCCCGGACGCGGCTCTCTCCACGGAGGAAGAAATGAACCCACGTATCTGTGCCGTCGGTGCGGGAGCAGCCCTGCTGCTCTCCGCTGCCGTCGTACCGATCACCGCTTCCGCAGCACCGCCCGTCGAGGACGTGCCGCAGCAGGCCGCTCCGGCCAAGGAGGACAACCGGCCCGACCCGCTCGCCGAGAAGCGGAACGAGAAGCGCCAGCGCGCGGTGGAGATGGTCGCCACCGGCAAGGCCAAGGTCGAGACCCGTGGCAAGGGCAAGCACAAGTCGAAGGTCGTCGAGATCTCCCCGCGCGAGTACGTGGAGTACGGCGTCGAGGAGACGGCTCAGCTCTTCAGCATCCTCGTGGACTTCGGCGACGAGGTCGACGAGCGCTACCCCGACGCGTCCGCCGGCCCGGTGCACAACCAGATCCCGGAGCCGCGCCGGAGCGACAACTCCACGTACTGGGAGCCGGACTTCTCCCGCGAGCACTTCCAGGAGATGTTCTTCACCGGCCTGGAGGACCAGGGCGGCGAGTCGTTCGCCGGCGTCTACGACGAGATGTCGTCGGGCCGGTTCGACCTGCAGGGCGACGTGTCCGACTGGGTGACCGTGCCCTACAGCACCGCGTCGTACGGCACCACCGAGTCCGGCGCCGACATGACGCGGTTCATCCAGGACACGGCGAACGCCTGGTACGAGCAGCAGGTCGCCGCGGGCAAGAGCGCCGAGGAGATCGAGGCGTACCTGCAGTCGTTCGACGTGTGGGACCGCTACGACGTCGACGGCGACGGCATCACCGCCGAGCCCGACGGCTACATCGACCACTTCCAGGCGATCCACGCCGGCGAGGGCGAGGAGGCCGGCGCGCCCGAGGAGGCCATCTGGTCGCACCGCTGGGCGGTCAACCAGGGCGGTCTCGGCAGTGACGGCCCGGCCGACTTCGAGAAGCTCGGCGGGATCAAGATCGGTGACTCCGACATCTGGATCCGTGACTACACCACGGAGCCGGAGAACGGCGGCCTCGGCGTGTTCGCGCACGAGTTCGGCCACGACCTCGGCCTGCCCGACTACTACGACACCGCGGGCGGCGAGAACGGCACCGGGTTCTGGAACCTCATGAGCTCCGGCTCGTGGATGGGCCACGGCACGGGCACCATCGGCACCACGCCGAACCACATGGGTGCCACCGAGAAGCTGTTCCTCGGCTGGCTGGACTACGAGACGGTGGAGCCCGGCGAGCGCGAGCGCGTCAAGCTCGGCCCGTCGTTCCACGCCACCACCAGCGCGCAGGCCGCCGTCGTCACCCTGCCGGACGGCGTGGCGACCGAGGACCTGGGCATCGCGGCGTACGACGGCGAGTTCGTCTACTCGAGCACGGGCAACAACCTGAACAACACGATCACCTCGCCGTCGTTCACGGTCCCCGACGGTGCGTCGCTCACCGCGAAGGTCCAGTACGCGATCGAGGACGACTTCGACTACGCGTTCGCCGAGATCTCGACGGACGGCGGCTCCACCTGGGCCGCGCTGCCGAACAACCTCTCGACCGACGAGGACCCGAACGGCACCAACCCGGGCGGCGGCATCACGGGTGACTCGGGCGGCGCCTGGATCGACCTCACGGCCGACCTCGGCTCCTACGCGGGCGAGACCGCGCAGGTCCGCTTCCGCTACGCGAGCGACGGCGGTGCCAACGAGACCGGCATCCTGGTCGACGACGTCGCCGTCGGCGACGCGCTGACCGAGGACTTCACGGACACCGACTGGACGGCCGACGGCTTCGTCACCGTGGGCGCCGACGGCACCTACGAGGTCACCTACGAGCACTACTACGTCGCGGAGAACCGCGTGTACGGCGGCTACGACCAGACGCTGCGCACCGGCCCGTACAACTTCGGCTGGACCTTCTCCAACAGTGACAAGGTGGAGCACTACCCGTACCAGGACGGCCTGCTGGTCTGGTACGTGAACAGCCGGTTCGGTGACAACAACACGTCGCAGCACCCGGGCGGCGGCCAGGCGCTGCCGGTCGACGCGCGGGCGAAGGCCCTGAAGTGGTCGGACGGCACGATCGCCCGCAACCGCATCCAGTCCTTCGACGCGACCTTCGGCCGCGACAAGACGGACCCGATCTCGCTGCACCGCGAGGTGGAGGCGGGCTCGCTCACCACGCTGAAGGTGGGCAAGCAGAAGGCCGTCACGACGTTCGACGACACTGACCCGAACGCCTACTACGACCCGGCCAACCCCGGCCACTCGGTCAAGGTCGGCGGCACCGGCACCACGATCAAGGTGCTCACGCAGGACAAGAAGGGTCACATGACGATCCAGGTCAACTGACCCCGGTCGGACGCACGCTGTGGCGCGGTCTCGCGAGAGGCTGCGCCACAGCCGTCTCCGGACGGGACGCACTACGCTCCGACGCATGACACACCTGCGATGGGGCATCCTCGCGGCCGGCGGGATCGCCGGCGCCTTCACCTCCGACCTCAACGACAACGGCTTCACCGTGCAGGCCGTGGGCTCGCGCTCCCTGGACAAGGCCCAGGCCTTCGCCGACCGGTTCGGCATCCCGACGGCGCACGGCTCCTACGAGGACCTGGCGAACGACCCCGAGGTCGACATCGTCTACGTCGCCACGCCGCACCCGATGCACGCGCAGGCCGCGAGGCTCGTGCTCGAGGCGGGCAAGCACGTGCTGGTCGAGAAGCCGTTCACGCTCAACGCCGCCGAGGCGCGCGAGGTCACCGAGCTCGCGGAGGCCAAGGGCCTCGTGGCGCTCGAGGCCATGTGGACCCGGTTCCTGCCGCACATGGCGCGGGTGCGCGAGATCATCGCCTCGGGTGCGCTCGGTGAGGTCCGCACCCTCATGGTCGATCACACCCAGGACCTGCCCGACGACCCCGCGCACCGCATCAACGCCCTCGAGCTGGGCGGCGGGTCGCTGCTCGACCTCGGGATCTACCCGGTCTCGTTCGCGTGGGACCTGTTCGGGAAGCCGACCAGCATCCGGTCGCACGCGACGTTCAAGGAGACCGGCGCCGACGCGACGATTGCCACGATCTTCGGGTACGACGATGGGCGGGTCGCCACGACCGTCTCGGCGTCCGACACCCGCGGGCCCAACCGCGCCTCGATCCTGGGTACGGAGGGTCGCATCGAGATCGACGCGACCTGGTACAACCCGGCCGTCGTCCACGTCTTCGACGCCGCGGGCACCGAGACCGACACGTTCACCGCCGAGGTGACCGGTCGCGGCATGCACTTCCAGGCCGCGGAGGCCGAGCGCCTGGTCGCCGCCGGCGAGCTCGACAGCCCCCTGCTGCCGCGCGCGGAGACGGTCGCGATCATGGCGACGCTGGACGAGATCCGCGCCCAGATCGGCCTCCGCTACCCGGGCGAGTGACGCGGTAGGCGCCGCTGAGATCTGGCGCCTGGGTGTGGTGGTGCTGCCGAGATCTGGTGTTTCCGGTGAGATCTGGTCGCGCACCACCAGATCTCACCGGGAGCACCAGATCTCAGCGGGCGTGCCGGCAACCGGCCGGCAGCCCCGCAGCGTCAGGTCGGTGGGGCCGAGCCGAGGACCGACGGCAGCAGGCCCGGGAACTTCTCGTCGAGCTCGTCGCGGCGGAGCTGGATGTCGTGGGTGCGGCCGTGCACGATCGTGCGCGTCAGGCCCGCCTCGCGCAGCGTGCGGAAGTGGTGCGAGGCCGTCGACTTCGACAGGTCGAGCCCCATGAGGCAGTCGCCCTTGGGGTAGGGCTTCCCGTCGGCCAGCATGCCGACGATCTGCAGCCGGACCGGGTCGGCGAGCGCACGGAGCACGTCGACCAGCTCGACGTCGGCGATGTCGGGAGACGGGTACTCGTTCACGACGGACCCCTCCCCAAGACAGTTCGACAACCATCGAACCGTTCGGTTACGCTCGACGGTATGACGTTCATCGAACAATCATACCCGCTGCGCGGTGCCTACCTCCGGATCACGGTGATCGCAGCGGCGCTGTTCGTGGTGGGGACCAACGCGTTCGTCATCGCGGGCGTCCTGCCGCAGATCGCGGCGGGGATCGGTGCCTCGCCCGGGGCCGTCAGCTACTCGATCTCCTGGTACGCCGTCGTCGTGGCGGTGCTCGCGCCGATCGTCTCCGTGCTGTTCGCCCGCGCGTCGCGCGCCGCCCTCATGGGCACCGGCATGGCGCTCATCGCGGCCGGTATCGCCCTCTCGGCGCTCGCGGGCGACCTCGCGCTGTTCACCGCGGGCCGCGTCGTCGCCGCGCTGGGCGGTGCGGCGCTCATGCCGGCCGCCATGGCGGCCGCGCCCGCGCTCGTGCCGCCCGAGCAGCGTGGGCGCGCGCTCGGCGTCGTCGGGTTCGGCTTCATCCTCTCGACGGCGATCGGCTCTCCGCTCGGCACCGCACTCGCGTCCCTCGGGAGCTGGCGCGCGGCGCTCGGGTCACTCGCCGGACTCGCCGCGGTGCTCGCCGTCGCGCTCGCGCTGGCGACGCGGACCGTGCCGACCGGTGTCGTGCCAGGGCTCGTCGCCCGGTTCGCCGTGCTGCGTGACGTGCGCATCGGACTCGCCCTGCTGACCACGCTGCTCTTCACGGCGGCGTTCAACCTGGTCTACATCTTCAGCTCCGCCGTCACCGAGGGGGTGACCGGCGGTAGCGGCACAGCGCTGGCGACGCTCCTGCTCGTCTTCGGCGTGGCAGGAGTCATCGGCAACACGCTTGGGGGAGTGCTGACCGACCGGCTCGGCGCACGCCCCACGGCGCTCGTCGCGCTCGGCCTCGTGGCTCTCTCGCTCGCCGCACTCTACGGCGTGACCGACTCCTACGTGGGCACCGCCGCCCTCTTCGGCGTCTGGGGCCTGGGCGGCGCCGCGGCCCTCGTGCCCATCCAGCACCGCCTCGTCGACTGCGACCCCGCCGTCGCCGGGGTGTCCCTGTCCTGGTACTCGACGGCCATGTACCTCGGCATCGCGCTCGCCCCCGTCGTCGGCGCGTCGGTGCTGCCCTACGGCGCGGCCTGGCTCGACCTGGTGGGCGCGGGCGCGGCGGCCGCCGCGCTGGCGCTGTTCGCGCTCGGGTACGTCGTGCGCCGCCGGGTGGCGGCTCCGCCGGCCTGACGCCGCGGGTCAGTCCAGCGGGTGCAGGATCCGGTCGAGGAAGCGCCGCGTGCGCTCCTCGGCCGGGTCCGTGAACACGTGCTCGGGCGCGCCCCGCTCGACCACCACGCCGCCGTCGAGGAACAGCACCTGGTTGGCCACCTGACGCGCGAACGACAGCTCGTGCGTCACCACGACCATGGTCCAGCCCTCGGCGGCGAGGTCCTTCATCACCGTGAGCACCTCACCCACGAGCTCGGGGTCCAGGGCCGACGTCGGCTCGTCGAACAGCAGGAGGTCCGGCTGCAGGGCGAGCGCCCGGACGATGCCGACGCGCTGCTGCTGACCGCCCGACAGCTCGTGCGGATAGGCGTCGCGCTTCTCGGCGAGCCCGACGCGGGCCAGGAGCTCCTCGGCGCGGTCCACCGCCGCCGCGCGCGGCACGCGCTGCACCTGGGTGGGCCCCTCGACGACGTTCTCGAGCACCGTGCGGTGCGGGAACAGGTTGTGGTGCTGGAACACCATCGCCGACCGGTCACGCAGGGCGGCGCGGTTCGCGGCGGCGGTGCGGCGGGCGGTCCGGTTCCAGAACCAGCCCGTGCTCGTCGCGCCCGCCTGGGCGGCGAAGTCGACGGTCGGGCCGCCGTCCAGCTCCAGCACGCCGGCGTCCGGGGTCTCCAGGCCGTTGAGCGAACGCAGCACCGTCGTCTTCCCGCTGCCCGACGGCCCGATGAGCGCGACGACGTCGCCCCGGCACACGTCGAGGTCGACGCCGCGGAGCACGTGGTTGTCGCCGAACGACTTCTCGATGCCGCGGGCGGTCAGGAGCGGCGCGCGGTCAGTGGGCGACATAGCGGTCCAGCCTCTTCTCGAGCACGTTCTGTCCCGCCGAGAGCACGGTGCAGAACATCCAGTAGATCAGGGCCGCCTCGCTGTAGATCAGCAGGAACTCGTTGGAGAACGCGGCGATCTGCTGCGCGACGCGGAACATCTCGGTGACCAGGATGAGCGTCGCGAGCGACGTGTCCTTGACGAGCGAGATGAACGTGTTGGACAGCGGGGGCACCGAGACGCGCGCGGCCTGCGGCAGGATGATCCGGCTCAGCGTGCGGGCCGGTGACATGCCGACCGTCCAGCCCGCCTCCCACTGGCCCTTGGGCACGGACAGGATGGCCGCCCGCACCACCTCGGCCGCGTAGCCGCCCACGTTGAGGGAGAACGCGATGATCGCGCTGGGCCACGGGTCGATGCGGATCCCGAGCTGTGGCAGGCCGTAGAAGATGATGAAGAGCTGCACCAGCAACGGCGTGCCGCGGATCAGCGAGATGTAGGCGCGCCCCACCCACGACAGCACCGGGTTCGGCGAGAGTCGCAGCAGCGCGACGAACAGCGCCAGCACGAGCCCGATCGCGAACGACGCGAGAGCGAGCGGCATGGTGCCCGTGAGGGCGCCGCGCAGGAGCGGCCAGAAGGATTCGGAGACGAGCTGCCAGTCCATGGGTGCGGACTACTCGGAGACGTCCTCGCCGAAGTACTTCTCGCCCAGCTCGGCGAGAGTGCCGTCGGCGCGCAGCTCGTCGAGGGCCCCGGTGATCGCCTCCGCGAGGGCCTCGTTGTCGGGCGTGACGACGAACGCCGCCTCCGACTGCTCCTCGGTCTCCGCCGCGACCCGGATGCCCGAGGCGTCGTCGGTGGTGGCGTAGTCGAGGTAGGTGAGGCTGTCGTTGATCGTCGCGTCCACGCGGCCCTGCTCGAGGAGCGCGACCGCCTGGGCCCAGCCCTCGACGGCCTCGACCGTCGCGCCGTTCTCCTCCGCGAGGTCCTTCCAGTTGCTCGTGAGCGACTGGGCGGTGGTCCTGCCGTCGAGGTCCGCGAAGTCCTGGATCTCGTCGTTGTCGGCCGCGACGACGAGCACGCCGGTCGAGACGGTGTACGGCGCGGAGAAGACGTAGTCGGCCTCGCGCTCCGGGGTGATGGTCACCTGGTTGGCGATCGTGTCGAACCGGCCGGCGTCCAGGCCCGCGAAGATCGCGTCCCACTGCGTCTCCTGGAACTCGACCTCGACGCCCAGCTTCTCGCCCACCGCCTCGGCGACCTCCACGTCGTACCCGACCAGCTCGCCGGACTCGTCGTGGAAGCTGAACGGGCGGTACGTGCCCTCCGTCGCCACGACGAGGGTGTCGCCCGAGAGCCCGAGGTCGTCGCCCGCCCCGCCGGACTCGCCGGAGCCGCCGCAGCCGGTCAGGGCCAGGAGGGCGGCGGTGGCCGCTGCGGCCGAGAGAAGGGCGCGGGTGCTGGACATGGATGCTCCGTTCGACGGGTCGACATACATCGGTCGTGCCGATGCGTGCCCCCAAACTAGCCGATGGCGCGGGGCGGACCCACCCTCGCCGTCTCAGCGTCTCGCGGTTCGGGCACGCTCGCCCCGCCGCCACCGCTCCGGCGTCACGCCGTACCGAGCCTTGAACCGTCTGACCAGGTAGGTGGCGTCGCGCAGGCCGGTCCGCGCGGCGACGACGCCGAGCGGCAGGTCGGTCTCACGCAGGAGCCGGCGCACCTCGGTCATGCGCCGCTCGGTGATCCAGTCGAGGAGCGTGCGGTCGGTGCGCTCGCGGACCACCGTCGTCAGGTGCCCGGGCGTGTAGCCGAGGGCGCGCGCGACGTCCCCGGCGGAGACCGGGTCCCGGTAGGTCGCCTCGATCTGCTCGAAGACCCGGCCGACCAGCGGGTCCAGCGGCGCGGGAGCCGACGGCGCGAGCCGCGCCGCCCCCACGAGCAGCCGGGTGAGCAGCGCCGCCACCGCCTCGCGCGTCCCGACCCGCTCGGGCGACGCCAGCTCGTCGGCCAGCTCGGTCAGCCACGCCGTCCAGCTCGGGCGCTCGGCCTCCGGCACCCTCGCGCTCGCGCCGCCCGGCGTCGGCTCCGCCGCGAACAGCGCGAGCAGCGGGTGGTGCGCCCAGGCCAGCGGCGACACGGACGCGAGCGACGGGACGGCGTCGGGCGTGAACGACACGCTCCACGACCGGCCGTGGTCGAGCGCCGCCCGGCCGACGTCGATGGTGCGGCCGGGCGGGACGGCGTGCACGTCGCCGTCGCGCAGGGGTGTGGGTGAGCCGCCCATGCCGACCGTGCCGCCGCCTCGCTCCACGTAGACGAGCACGAGGAAGTCGTGCGCGTGGGGCTGCCCGGGCGGCTGGTGCGGCAGCCCCTCCTCGAGGTCGTTCCGGCCGAGGCAGACCGGCGGCGACCCGGGCGCAGCGGCGTGCCGGTACACCGGCGTGCCGTCCGGCCGGACGGTGCGCAGCCGGTTCCGGAAGCCGCCCGGGTGCCGGTCGGGTGCGGACGTCACCGCGTGTCCCCGGTGTCCGTGGGGACGGCCGGCGTGAGGACGGCGTCGACGATCTGCGGGGCCTGCTCGAGCCGGCGCTCCAGCTCCCGCAGCCGGACCGCGACGTGCGACTCCGTGTCGTCGCCCGGCAGGTCGATGCTGGCCACCAGCAGGAGCTGCCGCGGCCCCACGTACTCCAGCCGCAGGTAGCCGACGTGGTCGACGCCGGGCAGCGACTCGATCCGCGCACGGACCGCGTCGTGGATGCGCTCGTCGGCGACCTCTCCCGTGAGGAACCGCCGGTTGCGGTCGAACAGCACGAGCGCCACGACGCACAGCAGGAGGCCGACGAGGATCGACCCGGCGGCGTCGTACCGCGCATCGCCGGTCGCCTGGTGCAGGCCCATCCCCGCCGCGGCGACGACGAGCCCGGCCAGCGCCGCCGAGTCCTCGGCGAGCACCGCACGCAGCGTCGGGTCGGACGTGTCCAGCGCGTGGTCGAGGAGGTCGCGCCCCAGCGCGCGGGCCTCGGTCCGGGTGCGCCGGAAGGCCTGGACGAACGACGCCCCCTCGAGGCAGAAGGCCACGGCGAGCACCAGGTAGCCCACCGTGTAGGACGTCGACCCCTCGCCGGGGCCGAACTCCTGGATGCCGTGGTAGACCGACACCACGCCGCCCGCGACGAAGAGCCCGATCGCCGCCAGCAGCGACCAGACGTACGCCTCGCGGCCGTAGCCGAGCGGCCGGTCCCGGTCCGGTGCCCGCGCCGCCTTGCGCTCGGCGACCAGGAGGAAGACCTCGTTGCCCGTGTCGGCCCACGAGTGTGCGGCCTCCGCGACGAGCGAGGCCGATCCCGTCAGCGCCGCGGCCATCGTCTTCGCCACCGCGACGGCGAAGTTCGCCGCGAACGCGATCACCACCGTCAGCGCGGAGCCCGTGGGCCGTGCCGTGCTCGTCGCCGTGTCGTCCGCCATGCGTCCTCCCGTCCCCGGGGCGACGCTACCTCCGCCCGTACCGGTTCGCCCAGGGACCGGCGCCGCAGCGGCCGACGATCGTGCCACGGGAACCGACATCTGTCCGGCCGTGAGGCCGAAGGATGTCCGACGCTGGAGGAGCACGGCGGGAGGCCGCCGACCGGAGGAGGGACCCGATGGACCACGACACGACCATCACCGACCACCGCACCGCCGAGGAGCGCGACCGCGAGTTCCTGCCCGGTGTCGGCAGACCGTGGCTGCTGCCCTTCTACGACCTGTTCTCCCGGCTCGCCGGCGTGCGGCGCATCCACGACCGGACGGCGGCGCTCGCGGACGTCGCCCCGGGGGAGTCCGTGCTCGACGTCGGCTGCGGCACCGGGAACCTGTCGCTCGCGGTGCTGCGGGCACAGTCGGCGGCCCGGGTCACCGGCCTCGACCCTGACGGCGCCGCTCTGCGGGTCGCGGCCCGCAAGGCCGCCCGGCGCGGGGTCCCGCTCACGCTGGTCCAGGGCTTCGCCGACCGGCTGCCCGCCCCCGACGGGTCGCTCGACCACGTCGTGTCAGCGCTCGCGCTGCACCACGTGCCCGACGGGGCCCGTGAGCAGTTCGGGCGCGAGGCGCTCCGCGTGCTGCGGCCCGGCGGGCGCGTGACGATCGCGGACTTCGGCAGCGCGGGAGGGGAGGCGGGTGCCGGGACCACCGCCGGGGGCGGTCACGGGCACGCCGAAGGCCACGGTCACGGCACCGGTGGGCACGGGCACGGCCACGCCCGGGGTCACCGGCACGGCCGGTCCGCCACCGCGGATCCCCGCGCCGCGCTGAACCGGGAGGGCGGTGTGCTGCGCCTCCTCGCGGACGCCGGGTTCACCGACGCCCGGGAGGTGGCACAGATCGAGCACCGCTTCGGCCCGCTGACGGTCGTCCAGGCCACCCGGGCCTGACGCCGGACCGGGCGCGGCTCAGGCCCGGCGGACCCGCGGCTCCGGGAACGCGGGCGGTGTGGCCGCCGGGCGCTCGTCGAGGCGCCGGAACGCCTCGGCGATCGCGGTGTCGAGCTGCCGGTCGACGTCGGAGAAGTATTCCGCCGGTGTGTGCCGCACCTCGATGTCCGGGTCAACGCCGTGGTTCTCCACGCCGAAGCCCTTGCCGTCGAGCCAGAACGAGAAGCGCGGCTGGGTGATCCCCGTGCCGTCGACGAGGCCGAACCGCCCGTCGATGCCGACCACGCCGCCCCACGTGCGCACGCCGACCACCGGGCCGATGCCGAGTGCCTGCGCCGCGGCGTTCACGATGTCGCCGTCCGACCCTGCGTACTCGTTGGTGACCAGCACGACGGGTCCGCGCGGCGCGCGGTCCGGGTAGGTCGCGGGCCTGCCGTAGTGCCGGTTCAGCTCCCAGCCGACCACGCGGGCGGCGAGGCGCGCGATGACGAGCTGCGAGGTGTGCCCGCCGCCGTTGAACCGCACGTCGACCACGACGCCTTCCCGCTCGGTCGCCAGGCGCAGGTCGCGGTGGAGCTGGGCCCAGCCCGTGCTCATCATGTCCGGCACGTGCACGTAGCCGAGCCGCCCGCCGGACTTCTCGGCGACGTACTCGCGGCGCGAGCGCACCCAGTCCTGGTAGCGCAGGTCGGACTCGTCGGCCAGCGGCACGACGACGACCCGCCGGTCGGTGCCTGCCGCGTCGCCGTCGCCGCCCGCGGGCCGGCGCAGGGTCAGCTCGACGGGCGTCTCCGCCGCGCCGACGAGGTTCGCCGCCGGGCCGGCCACGGGGTCGACGGGGCGTCCGTCGACCGCGACGACCAGGTCGCCCGGGCGGGCGTCGACGCCCGCCGCGCGCAGCGGCGACCGGGCGCCCGGGTCGGACGACTCGCTCGGCAGCACGCGCTCGATGCGCCAGCCGTCCGCCGTGCGTGCAAGGTCGGCGCCCAGCAGGCCGAGCCGCCGCGACTCGTCGCCCAGGGGCCCCGGCGCCCGGACGTACGCGTGGGACGTGTTGAGCTCCGCGACCGTCTCCCACAGCACGTCCACCAGGTCGGCGTGGGTCGCGACCCGGTCGACGAGCGGCCGCCACCGCTCCACGACGCCGGCCCAGTCGACGCCGTCCATGTCCGCACGCCAGAAGTGGTCGCGCATGATGCGGGCGTTCTCGTCGAACATCTGGTGCCACTGCCTGCGCGGGTCCACCTCGTGGCGCAGACGGGACAGGTCGATGTCGAACGCGGTCGGGTCGCCGTCGCCCGGCTTGCTCGTCGCCGACTGCGTGGCCAGTCCCGACCCGGACCGGACGACGATCCGCTCGCCGTCGCCCGAGACCGCGTAGAAGTGCACCTTCTCGGCGACGTCCGTCACCCTGCGGGCCTCGAAGGACCAGAGCTGGAGCACGTTGGGCGCAGGCTCCTCCTCGGCGCCGGCGTGCCGGGAGCCGAGCACGCCCGCGTCGTCGGTCTCCCGGACCCAGAGCACGCCGCCCTTGACCGCCTGCAGGTCGCGGTAGCGGCCCGACGTCACAGGGAACGGCACGACGCGCTCCTCGGCGCCGTCGAGGTCGATCTCGGGGGAGGGGGTCGCCGGCGAGGCGTCCTTGGCGTCGTCTGCCGTGTCCCTCGTCGTCTCCTTCGTCGTGCCCTTCGTCGTGTCGTCGGCCTTCTCGTCCGCCCTGCCCTCCGCCTTGTCCTCCGCCTTGGCGAGCCGCCAGCCGTCGGCGCTCGGGCCGAACGGGGCGGGCTCGGTCGCGGACAGCGGGATGAGCCAGGGCCGCGTCGCGGCGCTGAACGAGAGGCCGAACTCGTGCGAGTCGTAGGACGGGTCGAACGTGCGGTCGGAGAGGAAGACGAGATACCGGCCGTCGTCGCTGAACGCGGGCGAGAAGTCGTGGAACCGCCCCGACGTGAGCGGCACGGCCGCGGGCTGCTCGGCGTGCAGGTCGGCGACCATGATCTGGTGGTGGTCGCCCACGGTGCCCGTCGGGCTCGACCAGGCGAGGTACCGCCCGTCGGGCGAGAACGTGGGCGAGAGCGCCTCGCCGTCGGCGGACCGGCCGACCTCCGTCACCGTGCCGGGTGCGACGGCGGGCTCCTGGTCGCCGGACGTGTCCGGCGTCGCGACCACGCTGATCCGGCCGTCGTGCGAGACGGCGGCGACCCGGTCGCCGGACGGGCTCGCCGCGAGGTGCAGGACCCGGCCGAGCTCACCGGCCGCGAGCCGCTGCGGATCGTCGGACGGCACGCCGGCCGAGGTGCCGGGCAGCGCGTGGATCTCGAGCGCGTCCTCCCGGCTCACGCCGTCGGCCGTGGTGCGCGGCGCGTCCGTGACGACGGCGGCACGGCGTGTGTCGCCGAGCAGCACGGGCTCGCGCACGCGGACACCCGGGTCGGCGACGAGGGCGCGGGCAGGCCCGGCGCGGTGGGTGACCCACCACGCCGTGCCGAACCAGCCGACGACGCTCGCGTCGCCGGTCGTGTCGACGGCGATCCCGTCGACGGGCACGGGGCTCGAGTCGGGGTCGGTCGAGTACGGCTGGGGCAGCGCGCCCGTGAGCGTGATGTCGAGCCGGCGCGGGGTGCCGTCCAGGCCCTCGAGCAGCCAGAGGTCGCCCCGGCTGTGCCAGACGATGCGTGAGCCGTCGGACGCGGCGTCGCGCACGTAGCCCTCGGCCGGGCCCTGGTGGGTGAGCTGCCGCGGCTCGGGCGTGCCGTCGGCGCCCGCCAGGCCGTCGAGCACCCAGAGGTTGGCCTGCTCGTCGGCGTGGTCGGGGAAGGTCGCGCCCCGGTCGGACGTGAGCACCAGGCTGTCGCCGATCCAGATCGGGTCGTAGACGCCCGCGGTCTCGTCGGGCAGGGGTCGCTCCCAGTCGCCCGTGCCGCGGTCGAGCCACAGCACCGACGCCGTGCCGCCCCGGTACCGCTTCCAGTAGGCCGGGGTGCGGTAGCCGGCCGAGACGAGGGCCGTGGTGCGGGCGCCGTCGCCCGCCACGTGCTCGGCGACGCCCCAGGCGGGGCCGTAGCGGCGCGGGGTCTCGACCGTGCCGTCGAGCGCGACGGCGCGCACCACGGTGAGCGAGCGCTCCGGGGTGCCCGCGTTGGACGAGACCAGCACGCGGCCTTCCTCGTCCCAGCCGAGCACGGTGAGGCTGGTGCCGCCGAACCAGGTGAGGCGCCGCGTCGCGCCGTCGGCCAGGTCGACGAGGTACGCCTCGGGGTGGCCGTCCTTGTGGGAGACGTAGGCGAGCCTCGTGCCGTCCGGCGCGAAGCGCGGCGTGGTCGCCGGGACGTGGTCGCTGGTCAGCCGCCAGGCACGCCCGCCGGACACCGGGGCGAGCCAGACGTCGTCGTCGGCGACGAAGGCGACCTGGTCGCCGTGGACGTGGGGGTATCGGAGATAGGGCCGGAGAGTGGGCTGGGTCACCCGGCCAACGTACTCGCGGCCTCCGACACCCGTCATCGGAAATGGGTCCCGCGGCGGACGAGGTGCGTCCGCATCGTGGTCTCACATCGCGGAACGCCCTGGTCTCACCGACACATCGTCCGCTTCGATGAGAGCCATCGACGGTGCCTCGTGAACGCGAGGCACCGGACCGAGCGCACGGGAGGCACGACGATGGTTCTGCCCACGGAGCAGACGGCCCTGCCGTCGCCCGTGCCCACGACGAGCCCGGGCGGCGGACGGGGCACGAGCGCGCTGCCGGTCCGTCTCGACGGCGTCGCGCGAGCGTTCCCCGCGGGCCGGGGCAGCACGCCCCGCACCGTGCTCGCGGGCGTCGACCTCGAGGTGGCGCCCGGCGAGATCGTCGCCGTGCTCGGCCCGTCGGGCTGCGGCAAGTCGACGCTGCTGCGGCAGGTCAGCGGGCTCGACGCGCCCACGGCAGGCCGGGTGACGGTCGACGGCACCCCGGTCGCCGGGGCCGACCCGCGCACCGCCGTCGCCTTCCAGGAGCCTCGGCTGCTGCCGTGGCGCACCCTCACGCAGAACGTGGCCCTCGGGCTGCCCGCCGGGACCCCACGACCGGCGGGCCGCGAGCGCGTGGCCCGGCTGCTCGACCTCGTGGGCCTGTCCGGGGCGGCGGAGCTGCGGCCGCGGCAGGTGTCCGGCGGGATGGCGCAGCGGGCGTCGCTCGCCCGGGCCCTTGCCCGTGACCCCGGCGTGCTGCTGCTCGACGAGCCGTTCGGGGCGCTCGACGCCCTGACCCGCTTGCGGATGCAGGACCTGCTGCTCGACGTCCACGCCGCGCAGCCCGCCACGGTGCTGCTGGTCACGCACGACGTCGAGGAGGCGCTCTACCTCGCCGACCGCGTCGTGCTGCTGCGCACGCTGGGGCAGGGCGCCGCCCCCGCCGGCAGCGTCGCCCGCGTCGTCGAGGTGCCCGGCGCACGACCGCGTGACCGCGCGGCGCGCGACCTGGCCGAGCTCCGCGCCGAGCTGCTCGACGGCCTCGGCGTCCCGACCCACCACGACCGCTGAAGCTTTCCGAACACACCAGCCCGCCGACCGCCGTCGGGCAGCGAGAGGACGAACCATGCGCGACCGCACGATCACGACGCCCGGCCGGACCCTGACCTCGACGGCAGCGCCGGTGGCGGCAGGCCTGACCGCTGCCGTGCTGGCGCTGAGCGGCTGTGTCGCGGGGGAGGGGAGCGCCGCGGCGGGCAGCTCCGACGCCGGCTCGGGCGGGTGGAGCACCGACGCCGTCGCGGTCGACTTCGCGACCTACAACCCGCTGAGCCTCGTGATCCGCGAGCAGGGCTGGCTCGAGGAGGAGCTCGACGGCGTCGAGGTGACCTGGGTGCAGTCCGACGGGTCCAACACCGCGAACGAGAACCTGCGCGCCGCGGCGGTCGACTTCGGCTCAACGGCGGGATCGGCCGCACTCCTGGCGCGGGCGAACGGCTCGCCCATCCGCACGGTCGACATCTACAGCCAGCCGGAGTGGTCGGCGATCGTCGTGCCCGGCGACTCGGACATCACCGACGTCGCCGACCTCGAGGGCACCTCGATCGCCGCGACCAAGGGCACCGACCCCTACTTCTTCCTGCTGCAGACGCTGGAGGAGGCAGGCATCGCGCTCGACGACGTCGAGGTGCAGAACCTGCAGCACGCCGACGGCCGCGCGGCGCTCGACAACGGCTCGGTCGACGCGTGGGCGGGGCTCGACCCGATCATGGCGGCGGCCGAGGCCGAGGCGGGCGACCGGCTGGTCTACCGGAACATCGACTTCAACACCTACGGATTCCTCAACGCGCGCGAGGAGTTCGTCGAGGAGCACCCCGACGTGACGCAGGCCGTCGTCGACGCCTACGAGCGGGCCCGGGCGTGGGCGCTGGAGCACCCCGAGGAGCTGTCCGCGCTGCTGGCCGACGTCGCGGGGATCGACCCGGAGGTCGCCGCCACGGTGATCGAGGAGCGCACCGTGCTCGACCTGGACCCCGTGCCCGGCGACGAGCAGCGCGCGGTGCTCGAGGTCGTCGGCCCGATCTTCGTCGACTCGGGCGACGTGCCCGCGCAGACCAACGTCGACACCGCGCTCGACGAGCTGTTCGCGCCCGAGTTCGCGCAGGAGGCGGTCACCGATGAGTGACCGGGCGGCCGTGACCGCACCGTCCGGTCCTGCCGGTCCGGCGACGGCCGCAGGACGCGCCCGACTCGGCCGGGCCGGCCGCGTGGCGCTGGGCCTCCTCGTCCCGGTCGCCCTCCTGGGCGCCTGGTGGGGGACGACGGCGGCGGGCCTCGTGCCGCCCTACCAGCTGCCCGGCCCCGTGGCGGTGTGGGACGCCGCCGTCGACCTCGTCGAGCGCGGCCAGCTCTGGCACCACGTGGCGATCTCGACGCAGCGCGTGCTCGTCGGGTTCGCCGTCGGCGCGGCGGCGGGGCTCGCCGTGGGCGCGCTCGTCGGCCTGTCCCGGCTCGGCGACCTCCTGCTCGCCCCCACGCTGGGTGCGATCCGCGCCGTGCCGTCGCTCGCGTGGGTGCCGCTGCTCATCCTGTGGCTCAAGATCGGCGAGGAGTCCAAGATCACGCTCATCGCGATCGGCGCCTTCTTCCCCGTGTACACGACCGTCGCGGCCGCGCTGCGGCACGTCGACCCGCACCTCGTCGAGGCAGGGCGCGCGTTCGGGCTGCGCGGCCTGCGGCTGCTCTCGGTCGTCCAGCTGCCCGCCGTGCTGCCGTCGCTGGTCGCCGGGCTGCGGCTCGCGCTCGCGCAGGCGTGGCTGTTCCTCGTGGCCGCGGAGCTCATCGCGTCGTCCATGGGCCTCGGCTTCCTGCTCACCGACTCGCAGCAGAACGGGCGCGTCGACCGCATCCTCCTGGCGATCGTGCTGCTCGCGCTGCTGGGCAAGGTGACGGACGCGCTCATCGGGCTCGCGGAACGGCGCCTGCTGCGCAGGTGGGCATGATGGCCTCCGCACCCGTCGACCGGAAGAGAGCAGCACGATGACCGAGCACACCTTCGGGTTCCGCACCCGGGCCCTGCACGCCGGGGGCATCCCCGACGCGGCCACCGGGGCCCGGGCGGTGCCGATCTACCAGACCACGTCGTTCGTGTTCCAGGACACGGACGACGCCGCGAACCTCTTCGCGCTGCAGAAGTACGGCAACATCTACTCCCGCATCGGCAACCCGACCGTCGCAGCGCTCGAGGAGCGCCTCGCCTCGCTCGAGGGCGGCATCGGGGCCGTCGCGACGGCGTCCGGCATGTCGGCCGAGTTCATCACGTTCGCGGCGCTCGCGGGCGCGGGCGACCACGTCGTCGCCTCCGCGCAGCTCTACGGCGGCACCGTGACACAGCTCGACGTGACCCTGCGACGATTCGGCGTCGAGACCACGTTCGTGCCCGGCACCGACCCCGCGGACTACGCCGCGGCGATCACGCCGCGGACCAAGGCCGTCTACACCGAGGTCGTCGCCAACCCGTCCGGCGAGGTCGCCGACCTCGCGGGCCTCGCGGAGGTCGCCCACGCGGCCGGCGTCCCGCTCGTCGTCGACGCGACGCTCGCGACGCCGTACCTCGTGCGACCGATCGAGCACGGCGCCGACATCGTGATCCACTCCGCGACCAAGTTCCTCGGCGGGCACGGCACCACGCTCGGCGGCGTCGTCGTCGAGTCCGGCCGGTTCGACTGGGGCAACGGCAAGTTCCCGCAGATGACCGAGCCCGTGCCGTCCTACGGCGGCGTGAGCTGGTGGGCCAACTTCGGCGAGTACGGGTTCCTCACCAAGCTGCGCTCGGAGCAGCTGCGCGACATCGGGCCCGCGCTCTCGCCGCAGGCGGCGTTCCAGCTCCTGCAGGGCGTCGAGACGCTCCCGTACCGGATGGACGCGCACCTGGCCAACGCCCGGGCCGTCGCCGAGTGGCTCGAGGCCGACCCGCGCGTCTCGTCCGTGCGGTGGGCGGGCCTGCCGTCGCACCCGCACCACGACCGCGCCCGCCGGTACCTGCCGCTCGGGCCGGGATCGGTCTTCGCGTTCGGCCTGCGCGTGCCCGACACGTCCGGCGACGCGCCCGCGCCGACCGCGCGCGAGGCAGGCAGCCGGTTCATCGAGGCGCTGCAGCTCGCCTCGCACCTCGCGAACGTGGGCGACGCGCGCACGCTCGTCATCCACCCGGCGTCCACCACGCACCAGCAGCTCTCGGCCGAACAGCTCGAGGCGGCGGGCGTGCCGGAGGACCTGGTACGCATCTCGGTGGGTCTGGAGGACGTCGACGACATCCTCTGGGACCTCGACCAGGCGCTGACGGCGGCGACGGGGGTGGCCCGATGAGCGAGACGGTGCGGACCTGGCAGGGCCCCAGCGCCCAGGAACGACGGCGCATCCTGCGGGCGACCCGGTCGGTCGCGATCGTCGGCGCGTCGGCCAACCCGGCGCGCGCGAGCTACTTCGTGGCGACCTACCTGCTGTCGTCCTCGTCCTACGACGTGTACTTCGTCAACCCGCGGGCCACCGAGATCCTCGGCCGCCCCGTGTACCCGAGCCTCGCCGACCTGCCCGTGGTGCCCGACCTCGTCGACGTCTTCCGGCGGCACGAGGACCTGCCGTCCGTGCTGGACGACACCCTCGCGGTGGGTGCCCGCACGCTGTGGCTGCAGCTCGGCTCGTGGCACGAGGACGTCGCGCGCCGGGCGGAGGCCGCGGGGCTGGAGGTCGTGATGGACCGGTGCGTGAAGATCGAGCACGCCCGGTTCCACGGCGGCCTGCACCTGGCGGGCTTCGACACGGGCGTCATCAGCTCGCGCCGGGCGGAGCGGTGACCGAGGCGTAGGGTCGTGCCCCGATGAGCCCCCACGTCGAACCCGTCAGCACCGCCCTCCTCGTGGAGCGGCTCGTCGGGCTCGTGCTCGGCCGGGCCTCCGGCGACGAGCCCGTGCGGCTGCTGGTCGACGGGCACCCGACGGCCCGGCCCGACGCGCTCGCCGACGCGCTGGTCGCCCCGCTCGAGGCGGCGGGGCGGCCGACGGCGCGCGTCAGCGTCCGCGACTTCCTGCGCCCGCGCTCGTTGCGGTTCGAGCGCGGGCGCGAGGACCCCGACAGCCTCCTCGACGACCGGATCGACGTCGGCGCGCTCAACCGCGAGGTGCTCACACGCGTCGCGGAACGACACGAGTACCTGCCCAGCCTCCGCGACCCCGACACCGACCGCGCCACCCGCGCCGCCTACATCGACGCGGCGCCGGGCACCGTCGTCCTCCTCGACGGCACGCTCGCCGCCGGGCGCGGCCTCGACGTCGACCTCACGGTCCACCTCGAGCTCAAGCCCGGCACCCTGCGCCGGCGCACGCCGCCCGAGGACGCCTGGGCGCTGCCCGCGTGGGACCGGTACCTGCGCGAGATCGAGGGCGTGCCCGACCTGGTGGTCCGGGTCGACCACCCGGACCACCCGGCGCTCGTGCACGCCTGACCAGGGTCGGCGCGCCGGTCAGCGCACCAGGCAGAACGGGTGGCCCACCGGGTCGGCGAACACTCGGAAGCCGTCCTCCCCGCCGGGCAGCCGCGTCGCGCCCAGCGCCAGCACGGCCTCCTCGCCGGCGTTCAGGTCCGGTACCTCGATGTCCAGGTGCACCTGCTGCGGGAAGGCCGGGTCCGGCCACCGCGGCGCGGTGTACCCCTCGACGGACTGGAACAGCAGCGGCCTCGGGCCGCCCAGCATGGCCACGCCGTCGGCGTCGTACGTCACGGGCGCGCCCACGACGCCCGACCAGAACCGCGCGAGCGCCGACGCGTCCGGGCAGTCGAACGTCGCGCCCATCACGGTCACGCCGTCCGCGCCCTCCTTGAGGCACACGTCGAACGGGTGCCCGGCCGGGTCCGCCAGCGTGACCCACTGCTCGTTCTCGCGCAGCACCGTCGCACCGAGCTCGACCGCCCGGGCGCTCGCCGCCGCCAGGTCGGGTACGTAGAGGTCGAGGTGCGCCTGCTGCGGGTGGTCCTGTCCCGGCCACTGCGGCGGCACGAGGTCGGGCGCGCGCTGGAACCCGATGCCCCAGCGGTCGGGTGTCACCACGGTGATCCAGTCGTCGGACTCCGACGACACGCTGCCACCCGTGAGCGCCTTCCAGAAGCCGGCCTCTGCGGCGACGTCCGGCACGTCGAGGACCACGGTGTCGAGCGTCCCCACGCCGGCGGGGGTCTGTTCGGTCATGGCGGTGTCCTGTCCTGTCGTTGGTCCCTCTACTGTGCACCGAGCCACTGACACCCCCCACCGGACCGCTGCCGTCCGCCGCGCTGTCCACAGGCATTGTCCACAGACCTGTGAATAGCCTGGTCAGCCCGCGGTGCCCGAGCTGCCCGCGCTGGCGACGGCGCTCGGTGAGGCCGCGGTGTGGGCCCTCGACGCGTGGGGCGCCGAGACCGAGACGACGGGGTACCGCGCCTTCGGCTGACGCGGTGCGTTCAGCCGACGTCCTGGCGCGGGCGCGGCTTCGGCGGGCGCACCGTCGGCACGTCGCCCACGATCGGCACCGGCCGCCGGTGGAACGGGAACCCGTAGCGCGTCACGAGGCCCGCGAGCGTCGTGACGCGGTTGCGCGGCCCGACCAGGGACATGATGTGCACGAACAGCCAGACCAGCCACGCGACACCCCGGGTGAGCCGGATCGCCCGGCCGCCGGGCAGGTTGATCTCCGCGACCGCGGCACGGCGGCCGATCACCGCCATCGTGCCCTTGTCCACGTAGCGCAGCGCCGCGGTCGGCCGGCCCTCGAGCAGCGCGCGGATGTTGCGGCCCACCAGCTCGCCGCCCTGGATGGCGGGTTGGGCGAGCTGCGGCAGGTCGGCGGGTGACGCCGCGACGTCGCCCGCGGCGAACACGCCCGGCAGGCCCTCGACCTGGAGGTCCTCGCCGACCCGGATGCGGCCGCTGTCGTCCTGCGGCAGGCCCCAGCCGCCCACCTCCTCGTGCGGGTGCACGCCCGCGGACCACACCGTGAGGTCGGCGTGGATGCGCGTGCCGTCGGTGAGCACCACCGCGTCCTTCTCGACCGCCGCGACACCGGCGCCCAGGTGCAGCGAGACCCCGCGCCGCTTGAGCTCCTGCGCGGCGTAGGTCCGCAGCTGGGGCGCGAACGACTTGAGGATCTCCCCGCCCCGCTGCACCACCTTGACCTCGAACGCGTCGCCGTGGATCTCCGGGTAGGCCGGCCGCAGGCCCGCCGTGCGCAGCTCCGCCAGAGCGCCCGCCACCTCCACGCCGGTCGCGCCACCACCCACGACGACGACCCGCAGCCCGTCGTCGGTCCGCTTCGACTTCGCGGCACGCTCCAGCCGGATGAACAGGTTGTCGCGGATCCGCATCGCCTGCGAGCGCGAGTACATGGGGAACGCGAACTCCTTCGCGCCCGGCGTGCCGAAGAAGTTCGTGGTCACGCCCGTGGCGACCACGAGGTGGTCGTAGCTGATCCAGTGGTCGTTGAGCAGCCGGATCTTCTTCGCCTCGTGGTCCGCCTCGACCAGGTGCTCGTGCACCACGTGCAGGTTCTTCTGCTTGAGCCGCAGGCCGCGCAGGAAGTAGGTGACGTCGCCCGGGTTCAGCCCGCCGGTGGCCACCTGGTACAGCAGCGGCTGGAACGTGTTGTAGACCCGGCGGTCGATGAGCGTGATCCGCACGGGTGCGTCGCGCAGCGCCTTGACCGCGGCCATCCCCGCGAACCCGCCACCCACCACGACCACGTGCGGCAGCGGCTCGGACGGCCCGGTCAGGGCCCTCTCGAGGCCGTACTCGTCGTCCGGGGCCTCCGGCTCGGGCGTGGCATGCGCTGGATCCGTCACAGACATGAGTCTCCACCGGACCGGGACCGCTCACATCCGCTGCGGTTCCCCGGCGCACCCCGGGTTACCGTGGTCGGTCGTGAGCACCTCTGACACGACCGGCCGCACGCTCGCCAACGGCTTGCGCACCCGCCACCTGACCATGATGGGCCTCGGCTCGGCCATCGGGGCCGGCCTGTTCCTCGGCTCGGGGCTGGGCGTCGCCGCGGCGGGCCCCGCCGTCCTGCTCAGCTACGCCATCGCGGGCGCGATCGTCGTCCTCGTCATGCGCATGCTCGCCGAGATGGCCGCCGCGCTCCCCTCCAGCGGCTCCTTCTCCGTCTACGCCGAGACCGCGCTGGGCCGCTGGGCCGGGTTCCTGCTCGGCTGGCTGTACTGGTTCACCATCGTCATGGTGCTCGGCGTCGAGGTGACCGGCGTGGCGGGGATCGTGCACGGCTGGTGGCCCGCCGTGCCCCAGTGGGCGGTCGCCGCGGTCGTCGTGGCCGTGTTCGGCGCGATCAACCTCGTCGGCGTGCGCCAGTTCGGCGAGGCCGAGTTCTGGTTCGCGGCGATCAAGGTCGCCGCCATCGTGGGCTTCCTCGTGCTCGGCGTGCTGGTGGTGGTCGGCGTCGTCCCC
Source organism: Promicromonospora citrea (assembly GCF_013004695.1). Classification (GTDB taxonomy): domain Bacteria; phylum Actinomycetota; class Actinomycetes; order Actinomycetales; family Cellulomonadaceae; genus Promicromonospora; species Promicromonospora citrea. Next base: position 79,248 of record NZ_JABEMG010000002.1, on the reverse strand, counting down.
GTGACGGGCAGCATCCTCGGCGACTGGGCCGCCCACGGCGGCTTCGCGCCCGCCGGGCTACCGGGCATCGCCGCCGGCCTGCTCACGGTCGTCTTCGCCTTCGGCGGCATCGAGATCGTCACGATCGCCGCGGCGGAGGCCCGCGAGCCGCAGAAGGCCGTCGCGGCCGCGACGCGCACCATCCTGTGGCGCATCCTCTTCTTCTACGTCGGCTCCGTGGCGATCATGGTCGCCCTCATCCCGTGGACCGACGCCGCGCGGCTCGAGTCGCCCTTCGTCGCCGTCCTGGAGATGGCCGGATTCGACGGCGCCGCGCGGCTCATGGAGGTCGTCGTCGTGCTGGCGCTGCTCAGCGCGTTCAACGCCAACGTCTACGCGACGTCCCGCATGCTCTTCTCGCTCGGCGGGCGCGGGGACGCACCGGCGCTCGCGACCAGGGTCTCGCGCCGCGACGTCCCGTGGGTGGCAGTGCTGGTGTCGGTGTTCTTCGGCGTCGTCGCCGTGCTGCTCAACTACCTGCTGCCGGAGTCGCTGCTCGGCGTGCTGCTCAACGCCGTCGGCTCGGCGCTGCTCGTGGTGTGGCTCCTGGTGGTCGTCTCCCAGCTCCGGCTGCGGCCGCGCCTGGAGGCGGCCGCCGCCGAGCGCGGCGAGCGGCTGCCGCTGCGCGCCTGGGGGTACCCGTGGCTCTCGTGGGCCACCCTGGTCGCCCTGGTCGCGGTCGTGGGTCTCATGCTGTCCGACGCCGCCGCCCGTCCGCAGATCGCCGCCACCGCAGGTCTGGTCGTGGTCATCCTCGCGGTCTACGCGATCACGCGGGCCGTGCGGCGGGCACCCGCCGAGCGCTGAGCCGCGGCGTTCAGCAGACCGTCACCGGGCGTCCACCCGCCGGTCGGACGGTCGTCGGCGACGTCCCGGATCGTCGTCGGCATGAGCGAGAACTCCGGCGTCGACCGCCGTACCTTCCTCTCCCTGAGCGCCGCGGGTGTCGCGGCGGCGGCCACCGCGCCCCCTGCCCAGGCCGCCGAGCAGAGCCGCGAGCTCGGCAGGCACCCGCGGCGGGGACTGCGGTTCGGGCGGGACGGGCGCTTCCGCATCGTCCAGTTCAACGACACGCAGGACGACGAGAAGATCGACCGCCGCACGCTCGAGCTGATGCGGGCGGTGCTCGACGACGAGCGCCCCGACCTCGTGGTGCTCAACGGCGACAACATCACCGGCGGGTGCGACACGCCGCTCGAGATGCACCAGGCGATGAACAACGTGGTGCAGCCGATGGAGGAGCGCGACATCCCGTGGGCCGTGACGTTCGGCAACCACGACGAGGACTCGACGCCCGAGAGCGGGGTGGACGAGGCGGACATGCTCGCCTTCTACCGGTCCTACCGGCACAACGTGAACGGCCCGACGGCGCGGGGCGTCACCGGGCAGGGCAACTCGCACCTGCTGATCGACGGACGGGACGGCCGCCCGGCGTTCAACGTCTGGCTGCTCGACTCCGGCCGCTACGCGCCCGAGACGCTGGGCGGGCAGGACTTCGCGGGCTACCCCACGTGGGACTGGCTGCGCATGGACCAGGTGAAGTGGTACTTCGACACGTCCGTGGGCCTCGAGCGCCGGTACGGGCGGCCCATCCCGTCGCTGATGTTCATCCACATCCCGCTGTGGGAGTACCGGTTCATGTGGTTCGGCTCGGTCGACGGCCGCACGGACGCCGACCACGAGCGCGGCCGGGTGCGGCACCGGATCGAGGGGGAGCGCAACGAGGAGGAGTGCCCCGGCCCGTTCAACTCCGGCATGTTCTCGGCGATCCGGCACCGCGGCGACGTGCGCGGCGTGTTCTGCGGGCACGACCACGTCAACACGTACAGCGGCGACTACTACGGCGTGCTCCTCGGGTACGCGGGGAACACCGGGTTCGGTACCTACGGCCTGTCCGGCGCGGAGCGGAACCGGCTGCGCGGTGCGCGCGTGTACGACCTCGACGAGTCCGTGGACGGGGTGCTCGCGGGCACCCGCATGCGGTTCGCCTCGGAGTTCGGCATCGACCTGACGGCCGACGACCAGTGGATGGAGCCGCTGCCGCTGCCCCGCCGAAAGTGACCGGGCGGTCCGCTCCGGCGAACATCACCGGGCGGACCGTCCTGCCGGGAATGAGAAGATCTGCCCATGGCTGAGCTTCTCGCGGTCTGCCGCGTCCACGCCCTGCTCCCCGACAGCGGCTCGGTCGGCGTCACGGCCATCGACAAGCGCGCCGTCGAGGGGCGCGTCGCGGTGCGCCCGCTCGGCCTGTACGCCGACCTGCAGGCGAACCGCGCCGACCACGGCGGGTACGACCAGGCCGTCTACGCCTACGCGCAGGAGGACGCCGACCACTGGGCGCCGGAGCTCGGCCGCGAGGTCGTGCCCGGGCTGTTCGGGGAGAACCTGCGCACGCGCGGCATCGACGTGAACGGTGCGGTGATCGGCGAGCGGTGGCGCGTCGGCACCGCTCTGCTCGAGGTGACCCAGCCACGCACGCCCTGCCAGACGTTCGCGCGCCGGCTCGGCGAGGACCACTGGGTGCGCCGGTTCACGCAGGCCAACCGCACCGGTGCCTACCTGCGGGTGGTCGAGAACGGCGAGCTCGGCGCGGGCGACGCCGTCGACGTGGTGTCCCGCCCCGCGCACGGCGTGACCGTCGCCGACTGGTTCGGCGCGAGCCACGCCGTCCGCGGCGCGGGGGACCGCGTCGCCCTGGGGACGATCGCCCGCCGCCTGGTCGACGCGCAGGCCGCGGGCGAGATCCGCCTCAGCACCGATCTGCAGCAGCGCACGGAGCGCGCCCTGACCCGCGCGGCGACGCCGGCGAGCTGACGGCGGCGCCTGCCTGGCGCCGGCGGGTCGCTCAGATCTGGCATTCCGGTCGAGATCTGCTCGTGCACGACCAGATCTCGGCCGAAGAACCAGATCTCAGCGCCGCCGGGCGCCCACCTCAGCGCCGCGGGGCGCCCTCAGTGTCTGCGGGCGTAGCGGGCGCGGGCCGCCTCGTGGGCCTCGCGCAGCAGGCGGAGCACCGTCGCGGTGGTCCGCGGTCCCGGGGTGACGACGCACACCCAGCCCATCGAGCCGTACACCGGGTGCGGCAGCAGCACGTCGGCGGTGGAGAAGTCGCTCGTGCCGGCGTCGACGAGCTCGGCGGCCGCCGTCCGGCCCACGTGGATGTTCACGCGCCACCGGCCCGGCCCGTCCAGGTCGGACGACGTGTCCTCCGGGTAGTTCTTCGTGACGACCGTGCCGTAGGGCTGCACGTTCGTCGGCATCTGCCCGTCCGGCGCGTAGTAGAAGAAGGCGTCGCCCCACGCCGGCTCCGGGACGTCCGGGTCGCCTGCCACGGGCGCGACGACGAGCGCACCCTCGAGGCCGCGCACCTCCTCGACGATCCGGTCGATGCTCGGGTCGGTACTCTGCGAGTGATCCATGCTTCAAGCATCACCTTCAAGTGCTTCTGTGGGGTTCTGCGCATGACATCACGTGCCGACGGACCGCTCCGCACGGCCGACGTCGTCCGGGCGACCGGGTACTCCGCGCAGCAGGTCCGGGACCTGGAGCGGCTCGGCGTCCTGCCGCCCGCGGTGCGAGAACCCAACGGTTACCGGGCGTACACGGCCGACCACGTGCGCGCGCTGCACGCCTACCGCGGGCTGGCCGCGGCCGCAGGACCGGTCGACGCGCGCTGCCTGCTCGGGGCTCTCGTCGCGGCCCGCGACGCGGCGGCCGGACCGTCCGATCCCACACCGGCCCAGCCTCGGGGCGCCGCGGCCGACCCCGCACCGTCCGTCCTCACCGACGCGCTCGCCGCCGTCAACGCCGTCCACGCGCGCTTCGCCCGCGAGCGCGAGGAGGTGCTGCGCGCCCTCGCGGCGCTCGACGCGATCCGGGGCGAGGGTCCTGCGGCCGACGAGCACCCCGACGCCCTGACGATCACCCAGCTCGCCGCCGCGCTCGGCGTCCGGACGTCGACGCTGCGGTTCTGGGAGCAGGAGGGCCTCGTGCACCCCGAGCGGGTCACGACCCTGCGCGCCCGCCGGTACGGGTCCGCTGCGGTGCGGGAGGCGCGCGTCGTCGCGGCGCTCCGGGCCGGCGGGTACGGCGTCCCGGCGGTCCGCGAGGTGATCCGCTCGCTGGACGCCGGTGCGGGCGTCGACCGGGCCCGCGAGATCCTCGACGACCGACTGCGGCGGATCGCGACACGAACCCTGGCTCTCCTCCGCGCCGGCTCCGACGTCGCTGCCCTGGCCGCTCCCGGCTGACGCGCGGCTCCTCGGTTCCCGGCGAGCGGCCGGACCCCGCCTCAGTCGTCGCTCAGCTGCTGCCCCTGCCGCACGAGGTCCTGCAGCGTGCGCTGCACCTGCTCCACGTCCGGCACGTCGTCGAGCACCATGCCCGGCTGGTCCGTCCCGTCGGAGATGACGAGGGTGCCGCAGCCGAAGAACCGGTCGCTGAGCTGCTTCTCGAAGGTGACGTTGTTGATCCGGTACAGCGGGATGTCGCGCCCGGTCTGCGTGAGGATGCCCGTGCGCAGCGCCACGCGCTGGTTGGTGATGACGTAGCGCGTGGTGCGCCAGCGCAGGAACGGCCCGGCCGCGGCGACGATCCCGAGCAGCACGAGCACGGCCGTCGCGAACCACAGCACGACCGCGTCGACGGGCAGCGGCAGCACCCACACCGCCACCAGGACGGCGACCAGCACGAGGAGCAGCAAGACCGGCTTGACGATCTTCTTGGGGTGGGTGCGGAGCTGCATCACGATCGTCTCGCCCTCGGCGAGGTGCTCTTCCCTCATTCCGCGAATACTGCCCTACTGCGCCAAGGGGATCTACTGTGCGGCCAGGTTCCAGCCCTCGATGGTCCGCAGGCCGTGCCCGTACCCCAGCAGGCAGACGGCGGCGGTCCCGAGCTCGAACCGCGCGCCCAGACGCGGGTCGACGCCGAGCCACACCGTGGCCAGCACGCGCAGCAGGTGGCCGTGCGCCACGAGCAGCACGTCGCCCCCGGCCTGGAGCGTCTCCTCGGCCCGCGCGACGACACGGGCCGCGCGCTCCGCGACCTCCTCGAGCGTCTCGCCGGCGCGCCCGTCGCCGTGGTCGGCGGACGGCGGCAGCACGTGCACGCCGTCGTCGAAGATCTGGAACTCCCGCCCGAGCTCGGCGGAGACGTCGCGCGACGTGCGCCCGTCCACGGGGCCGTAGTCCCATTCCATGAGGTCGTCGTCCGGCACGGCGTCGGGGTAGCCGGCGAGCTCGGCGGTGCGTCGCGCCCGGGCGAGCGGCGACGTCCGCACGGCGGCGAACTCGTACCGGGCGAGGGTCTGCCCGGCGACCCGGGCCTGCTCCTCGCCCGCGGGCGTCAGCGGGAGGTCGGTGCGCCCGGTGTGCTGACCGCTGCGACTCCACTCCGTCTCGCCGTGCCGGAGCAGCACGAGCTGGGGGTCGCGCGGGGGCGTCAGGGGCTGGGGCGTCGCGTCATCGGGCATGACACGAGCATCCTGCGTCCGGAGGCGCTTCGCACCCGTCACGCCGTCGCGGAGCAGGGCAAATATTACTGGTTTGCCCTTTTATGTCCCCGCCAGGCGCGACATCCTGGGGCGCATGCCTGAGTTCGACGACGGTCAGACCCCGACCACACCGCCCAGCCCCGCAGCCCCCAGCACGGAGACCACGGTCGAGACCGAGGTGCTCGTCGTGGGATCAGGACCGGCCGGCGCCTCGGCCGCGCTGTTCCTGGCGTCCCTGGGGATCGACACGATCATGATCACCAAGTACCGGTGGACGGCGAACACGCCCCGCGCGCACATCACCAACCAGCGCACCATGGAGATCTTCCGCGACCTGGGCATCGAGGACCAGGTGCTCGCGGACGCGACGCCGCACGAGCTCGTCGGCGACACCGTGTTCTGCACGTCGATCGCGGGGGAGGAGATCGGCCGCATCCTCACGTGGGAGACCCATCCGGCCCGCGAGGCCGACGCGCGGCTCGCCTCGCCGTCGCTCACCGTCGACATCCCGCAGACCTACCTCGAGCCGATCCTCGTCCGGAACGCGTCCCAGCGCGGCGCCCAGTCGCGCTTCTCGACCGAGTACCTCGGCCACACCCAGGACGCCGACGGCGTCAGCACCCGCGTGCGCGACCGGCTCACCGGGGCCGAGTACACGATCCGGTCGAGGTACCTGATCGGCGGCGACGGCGCCCGCTCGCAGGTCGCGGCGGACCTCGGCCTGCCCATGGAGGGTGCGATGGACATCGCAGGCTCCATGAACATCACGTTCACGGCGGACCTGTCCCACCTCGTCGCGCACCGGCCCTCGGTCCTGTACTGGGTGCTCCAGCCGGGTTCCGACGTCGGCGGCATCGGCGCGGGCCTCGTCCGCATGGTGCGGCCGTGGGACGAGTGGCTGGTCGTGTGGGGCTACGACATCGCCGGCGAGCCGCCGCAGCTCGACGACGACGCGGCCGCGGCGATCGTCCGCCAGCTCGTCGGCCAGGAGGACCTCGACGTCGAGATCACCGGCTACTCGCTGTGGGGCAACAACCGCATGTACGCGACGCACCTGCAGGAGGGTCGCGTCTTCTGCGTCGGCGACGCCGTGCACCGGCACCCGCCGAGCAACGGCCTCGGGTCCAACACGTCGGTGCAGGACTCCTACAACCTGGCCTGGAAGATCGCCGGGGTGCTGCGGGGGTACGCCGCGCCGTCCCTGCTGGAGACCTACTCGGCCGAGCGCGCCCCCGTGGCCGAGCAGATCGTGCTGCGCGCCAACAAGTCGGGCGGCGAGTTCCGGTTCCTCGAGGTGCTCGGGGTGCTCGACGCCGGGTCGCCCGAGGAGATGCAGGCCGCGATCGACGAACGCAAGGCGAACACCCCGGCGGGCGCCGCCAAGCGCGCGGCGCTCGTCGAGGCGATGGACCTCAAGCACTACGAGTTCAACGCGCACGGCGTCGAGATGGGGCAGTTCTACACGTCGTCCGCCGTCGTCCCCGACGGGTCGCCGAAGCCGGACGACGAGCGCGACCCCGAGCTGTACTACGTGCCGTCGACCGTCCCCGGCGCGCGGTTCCCGCACGTCTGGGTGGCCGACACCGCCGGGCACAAGCTCTCGACGCACGACCTCGCCCCGTACGGGCGGTTCACCCTCGTGACGGGTATCGCGGGCGAGGCGTGGGCCGACGCCGCGGCGAAGGTCGCCGCCGAGCTCGGCGTGCCGCTGGAGACCGTGGTGATCGGGCCGGGCCGCGAGGTGATCGACACCTACTACGACTGGGCGCGGATCCGGGGCGTCGAGGAGTCGGGTGCCGTGCTGGTGCGGCCCGACACGCACGTGGCGTGGCGGGTGCAGTCGCTGGCCGACGACCCGGAGCGGGCTCTCGGCGAGGCGCTGCGCGCGGTGCTGGGGCGGGCCGCCGACTGAGCGTGTGAGTCCGATATCACACCTCCCGGTGTCGACGCTATGGGCGCCCACCACGGAAAATAGATGATCCGCACATCAGCGGTGAACACCGTGCAGCGCCACAGAACACCTGCACCGGAGGAGGACCATGACGGACGCCGACGACGCTCAGTACCACTCCATCGCCAACCCGCGCCGCACCACGCTCCTGCATCGGAGCGCGCTCGACGCGTTCGCGCCCCATCGCGAGGAGCGCGACGCCGCCGAGGAACAGCCCGCGGCCTGAGATCCCACGGCGCCCCCGGACATCCGGGGGCGCCGGGTCTTTTTCGGCCGGTGGCGGTGTCCGCCTGGCGAGACGGCTCGAAGTTCACCCGATCGGGTGTGCTCCCGCGTGAAGCCCCTGATCGCGGCCACATCCCGACCGTCCCCGGTGTGATCGGCATCACGTCTGTTACATGCCGGAAACATTTCCGCTAGGCTGGATGGCGCTCCATCTTCCAGAATTCGGTACGACGTTCCGCCCGGAGATGCGAAAGCCCGGTCGGTGACACACTCGAGCGGGGAATCCAGGGATGATCAACGAATCGATTCGACACTACACGGACGGTCGCGTGCCCGATGCCGGCATCGCGTGCCTCTTCAGCGTCGAGAACCGATTCCAGGCGCGCCTCGACGTCGAGGCGGCCCTCGCCCTCGCCGAGGCAGAGGTCGGCCTGATCCCCGAGCCCGCCGGCGACGCGATCGCCCGGCACGCGCAGGTCGAGAAGCTGGACCTCGCCCGGGTCGCGGCGGGCACGGCCTCGGCCAGCCACCCCCTCATGCCCCTCATCGAGGAGTTCGCCCGCGTGGTCGGCAGCGAGCACGGCGGCTGGGTGCACTGGGGCGCCACCACCCAGAACATCACCCAGACGGCCGACGTCCTCGTGCTGCGGGACGCGCACCGCGCGCTCAAGGACCTCATCGCCCGGGTGCTGCGCGGCATGTCCAAGCAGGCAGAGGCGTCGGCCGCCGTCCCGATGGCCGGCCGCACGCACAGCCAGCACGCGGTGCCGGTGACGTTCGGCTTCAAGGTGGCCGTCTGGATCGACGAGCTCACCGCGCACACCGACCGGCTCGAGCGCCTCGAGGACCGGCTGTTCCGCGTGCTCATGGGCGGGGCCGTGGGCACGTTCGCGTCGTTCGGCCCGGCGGGCCGCGAGGTCGAGCGCCGGGTCGCCAACCACCTCGACCTCGGCACCATGCCGGTGCCGTCGCGTGCCATCAACGACGGCATCGTCGAGCTCGTCCTCACCCTCGCCCAGATCGCCGGCACGGCCGGGAAGATCGGCAAGGACATCTACTCGATGATGCAGCCGGAGTTCGGCGAGGCCTTCGAGCCGATCCCCGAGGGCACCGTCGGCTCGTCGACCATGCCGCACAAGCGCAACCCGCAGCTCGCCCTCGACCTGCTGTCCATGAGCGCTCAGCTGCGCGCGCTCGCCGCGCCCGCACTGGAGTCGATGCAGCACGACCACGAGGCCAACGGCGGCATGACCGACCTGCTCGAGGAGACGGTGGCCCGGGCGACCGTGCTCGCGGGCGACATCCTGACCCGGCTGGACGTCATCGTCGACGGTCTCGAGCTCGACGAGCAGCGGATGCGCGCCAACCTCGCGCTGAGCGAGGGCCTCATCGGCTCGGAGTCGCTCATGATGGAGCTCGGCGAGCGCATCGGCCGGCAGCAGGCCCACGAGGTCGTGTACGAGGTGGCGCAGGAGTCCGCCGTCGGCGACACGCCGTTCCTCGACCTGCTGGTGCGGAACGCGACCGTCAGCGCCTACTTCGACCGCGACGAGATCCGCCGCCTCATCGACCCGCGGGCCTACCTCGGCGAGAGCATCACGATCGCGCACGAGATGGCGCAGCACGCGCGTGCCGTCGCCGACCGTCTGGAGTTCAGCGCCCGCGTGGCCAAGCCGGTGCCCCTCTCGGTCCGCGAGCCGTCCCCCGAGCCCGTCGCGGCACCGGACCGCGTCCTGGTCGGCCTCTGAGCCCACCCACCCGCCGGGCGGTCAGAAGAGGGTGACCGACTCCCAGGTGGGGCCCGTCGTCGCCGCGGCAGGGGGCGCAGGGGCCGACGGCGCCTCGGCCGGCTCGGCCGGCACGCTCCCGCCGCGCAGCTCGGCGTCGGGGATCATGCCGGCGTCGGGCACGAGCATCTCCCCGACGCCGCCCCGGCCGGCGTCCCACTCCTCGGCGGCGAAGCCGGCGAGCTGCTCGACGCGCTCGTTGTAGGGGTTGCCGACGTGGCCGCGCACCCAGTGGAACCGGACGGGTCCGGTGCGCGCGTCGACGGCGCCGTCGATGTCGCGGACGAGCTCGAGGTTGGGGACGGGGTCGCCCGAGGGAGAGCGCCAGCCGTTGCGCTTCCAGGCCTCGGACCACTCGGACACGGACCGGACGGCGTACTGCGAGCTCGACTCCACGAGCAGGGGCTCGTCCCCGGGGTGCGCCTCGATCGCGCGCAGGAGGGCCGAGAGCGCGGCGACCTGGTCCGTGCCCCGGGCAGCGCCGCCCGAGTCGAACTGACCGCCCGCGTGGTTGATCCATGCCCATCCGACCGCGCCGCCGGGCGCGGTGGACCCGTGCGTGCTGACGATGATCACGGCGTCCATTGTGCATGGTTCCGCGCGGAACCCGAACGGCCGCCCAGGGCGTGGCGGCGCCGGACGACCGGACGGAAGAGTTCGGCCCGGCGAACGCGCCTGCCCGGCGCCACGAAACCCGGCGGCGCCGTTTCCTGGGCATGATGACGACGTGTCCCGCCATCCCTCCGACCCGTCCCGCCGACCCGCCGGGGGCGTGCCGACGCCCGCCGAGCGCTCGTTCGGCCAGCACCCGTCGCGCACCCGCACGCCCGCCGACATCCGGCGCTGGCGCCGGCTGCTCGCGGACGAGCGCGCCGAGGCCGCCGTCTACCGGGACCTCGCCGGCCGGCGCACCGGCGAGGAGCGAGAGATCCTGCTCGCCCTCGCGCGCGCGGAGAAGAGGCACGAGCGGCACTGGCTGGACCTGCTGGGCCCCGACGTCGGCACGCCCGTCCGCGGCGACCTCCGGACGCGCGCGCTCGGGTTTCTCGCGCGCCGCTTCGGCGGCGTGTTCGTGCTCGCCCTCGCGCAGCGCGCCGAGGCGCGCTCGTCCTACGCGCACGACGCCGACGCCACCGTCACCATGGCTGCCGACGAGCAGATCCACGAGGAGGTCGTGCGCGCGTTGGCGACGCGGGGCCGCAACCGCCTGTCGGGCACGTTCCGCGCCGCGGTGTTCGGTGCGAACGACGGCCTTGTCTCGAACCTCGCCCTCGTGCTCGGCATCGGGGCCTCCGGCGTCGCGACGAGCACCGTGCTGCTCTCGGGTCTGGCCGGTCTGCTCGCGGGCGCGCTCTCGATGGGCGCGGGCGAGTTCGTCTCGGTGCGGTCGCAGCGCGAGCTGCTCGAGGCGTCGACCCCGTCGGCCGACGCCGCCGCGGCCCTGCCGCACCTCGACGTCGACGCCAACGAGCTCGCCCTGGTGTACCGCGCCCGCGGCATGAGCACCGAGGAGGCGACCGCGCACGCCGACGCCGTGCTCGCCCGGCTCGCGGTGCCGCCGGGGGAGCACCGCAGCCCGCTCCTGCACCCCCAGGACGACGGCGTGCCCGCCGACGCCGAGGCCGGCGACGACCTCGAGACGCACGGCACGGCGTGGGGGGCGGCGCTCTCCTCCTTCTGCTTCTTCGCGTCGGGCGCCGTGGTCCCGGTGCTGCCGTACCTCCTCGGCCTGGACGGCCTCGCCGCTGTGCTGGTCGCCGTCGGCCTGGTGGGGGTCGCGCTGCTCGTCACCGGAGCCGTCGTCGGGCTGCTGTCGGGCACGTCGCCGCTCACCCGGGCGCTGCGCCAGCTCGCCATCGGCCTCGGCGCCGCGGGCGTGACGTACGTGCTCGGCCTCGTCTTCGGTGCCACCGTCGGCTGAGCCGCAGAAGATCACCCGCACCCGTTTTCCGGGTGTTTGTCCTGGTGAGATGTCCTGAGAAGCCCGAGATAACGCCGCTCTTCCGACATGTCGCAGTCCTAAGCACAAAATTCTCGATGCGCAAACCGCAGGTATGCAGTTGCCGAAACCGGGACGCCCGCGCAGATTGAATGCGTATACATCTCTGCCGGCACGCCCGTGCCGGCGAGAGCCGGAGCAGGAGCGGGAAGACGCATGGCGAAGGACGCGCGGTCGGGCACGGGGGAGCACCTCCGTCGCCTCGTCGCGCGCGCCGCCGGGACGGTCGCGCTCGGTGCCGCCGGTCTGGCCCTCGGCGTGACCCTGGCCGCCCCGTCGGCCGCCGCGGAGGGCGGCACCGGCGAGCAGGTCGTCCGCACGGTCGACGGCCCGCGCGGCTCCGCTCTCTCGGACACGCTGGACGCGACGACGCGACTGGTGACGGCGACGACAGACCTGCTGGGGCTGACCTCCACCCACCGCACGCCCGGGGCGACGGAGCCCGGGTCGGCAGCGCCGGAGACGACGGTGCCGGACGCCGGGGTGGCGGACGCGCCGGGTGGCGTGCCCGGGGACGAGCCCGCGGGTGCCCTGCCGGACGTCGAGCTGCCGGACGTCGAGCTGCCGGACGTCGAGCTGCCTGAGGTGGAGCTGCCCGAGGCGCCGACGCCGGAGGCTCCCGCCGAGGAGAGCCCCGCGGAGGAGGCCGCCGACCCTGAGGGGCAGGCCCCGGTCGACGCGATGCCCGGGACGGCCGCGCCCGACGTCGAGCCCGCGCCCGAGGCGGAGGAGCCCGCGAAGGGCGCGGACACTCCGACGGCCCCCACCGAGGACGGCGCGACGCCGAAGCCGTCAGGTCTCGTCGGCGGCGTGGTCGGTGCCGTGTCCGAGGGTCTGCTCGAGCCCGTCACGAAGCCGGTCCGCACGGCCGTCACGGAGCCGCTCGGCACGGTGGTCGGCGCGGTCACCGAGAAGCCCGTCAAGCACACCGCCGGTGTGGTCGGCGCGGTGACCGACCCCGTGCTGCGCCCCGTGGGCGAGCTGGTCGGCGGCGTGCTGAAGCCCGTGACCGAGCCCGTCGGCCAGGTGCTCAGCCCCGTGACCGGCCTGGTCGGCCAGGTGCTGTCGCCGCTGACCCCGGTGCTCAGCAGCGTCACGAAGCCGCTCGCGCCGGTGACCTCCGGCCTGCTGTCGCCGGTGGCCGGCGTCGTCAGCCCGATCACGGAGGCGCTCGGCGGCGTCACCGACCCGATCCTGCGATCCCTCACGCCCGTCACGGCCCCCCTCACCGACGCCCTTGCGCCCGTGCTCACGCCGGTCGGTCAGGTGGTCGCACCGGTGATCACGCCGCTCGTGCCCGTCGTCGAGCCGCTGAGCCCTGTCGTGACTCCCCTCGTGCCGCTCCCCGAGATGTCGGCACCCGTGCTTCCCGCCGCGCCCTCGGCGCCGGGCGGGCTGGTCCCCGTGGTCCCCACCGTGCGTGACGGGGTCACGATCGAGCCGGCGTACCCGGGGTCGCTGCAGGCCTCCGGTGCCGCCGCCGGTGTCGTGGACCGGGCTTCCTCCGAGGTCCGGCACACGGCGTCCGTCCTGACCGCCGCGTCCCACGAGGCGCCGGCCGACACCGCGACCGTGCGCGACGTCGTCGCCACGGCCACCGACGGGAGCGGTGCCGGCGCCCTCGGCGGGAGCCTCCCGCTCGTCGCAGGCGGCGCCGGGGCGGTCGCCATGGGCGCCGGCTCGGGCCCGTCGAGCGGCGGCGCCCCGCAGAAGTTGGGCGGCGAGCCGCTCGCCGTCCTCTCCGCCCTCCTGGTCTTCCGCGGCCGGGCCTGGCTCGTCGCGGCCGACGAGTCGCGCGCCAAGCTGTCGAGCAGCTACGCCGACATCCCTGTCTCTCCTGCCTGACCTGGGGCACCGCGCTCACGCGTGCGGTTCCACCCGACGGCGAGCCTGCCGTCGGTCCCAGGCCTGGCAAGGAGAGACCCTATGGACAGATTCATCCGACGCGCCCTGTGCACGGCGCTCGTGGCGGGCGGCCTCGCCGTCGTCGGCGCCTCCGCCGCGCACGCCGCGGAGGCGGCCCCGGCGGAGACCGCGGCCACCGGGGCGGTCGACGCCGCCGCCGTGCCCGGCGCACGCGCCGACCGCACCGGCCTCCTCGACGGCCTGACCGCCGACGACGGCGTGCTCGGTGCGCTCGCGCGGGCCGACGTCGCCGGCGTGGTCACCGGTGTGCTCGGCGAGGGTGACACTGTCGACGACCTGCTGCCCGACGCCCCGGAGCCCGGCCCCGGCGTGCCCGAGACGGCCGAGCCCGGCGCGGAGGACCCGGCCGCGGACGAGCCCGGCACGGAGCCCGCCCCGGCGGAGCCCGATGCTGAGCCTGCCCCGGAGGAGCCCGGCGCCGAGGAGCCCGGTACCCAGGAGCCAGGCGCTGAGGAGCCGGGTGCGGACGAGCCGGGCACCGGCCCCGGCGTGGACCTCCCGGGCATCGACCTGCCTGACACGGAGGTGCCCGGCATCGACCTGCCCGGCACGGAGATCCCGGGCACCGAGGAGCCCGGCGCCGAGGAGCCCGCGACCGAGGAGCCCGCGACCGAGGAGCCTGCGGCCGAAGAGCCCGCCACGGACGGCCCCGGCACCGGGATCATCGACCTGCCCGACCTCGACGGCCCTGCCCGCCCGGGCCACGGCGGGCACCAGGACCCGGACGGCCGCCCGAGCACCGACCGGCCCGACTCCGGCGGCGCCGTTCACGGGCCCCGTCCCGGCGCCACCGCGGACCGGCCCGAGACCGTGCCCGGGGTCGAGCTCACCTCGGCGTCCCGGCACGACCTCACGAGCCCGAGCGCGCCGTCGTCCACGGGTCCGGTGCGGCGGACGGCGGACGTCCCGGCCGTGCAGGTCCCGGTCGCGGACGAGCGGCCGGCGGCCGACCAGCCGGACAGCAGCGTCGACCTGCGCTGGGGCGACGGGGAGTCGCTGCCCGACAGGCCGATGCACGGCGAGGGCAGCCTCTCGGGCGACCTGAGCCGCAGCTTCCTGGGATCGACGGACCTGCCGTCGCCCAGGTCGACGCCCGACGAGGAGGAGCCGGTCCCGGCTCCCGGCGAGAAGCCGCTCCTCATGGGCCACATGTTCACGGGGCAGCTCTCGCTGATCTCGGTCCTGCTGGGGCTGGGGATCGCGGCGCTCCGCACTCGTCGCCGGTGAGCGTGGCACGACCACGCATCGACCGGTGACAGCGATCCGGGCGCGGACCCCGGCCGGGAGGCACCACGGTGACTTCCGGCCGAGGACCGACCACCGTCCGGAGCGCAAGGCCCGCGGGTCGGGGCGCCGCTGGGGGGCGCCCCGGTCCGCGGACCGGAACTGACACGACGGAGCGGGAGCTCACGGCATCGGGGGGTGCCAGGGCTCCCGCTCCGCCGTCTTCCGGCAGCGGGAGGCGCACGTCACAGGGGCGACGCCGGTCCGCCGTCGGGGCGGGGCCTACGATCGAGGATCATGCGTCAGCTGCTCGCGGACACCACGCCGCTCACGGTGTCTCCCGACTACCGGCGCCTCTGGGTGGGCCTGTCGATCTCGAACATCGGCACGCAGGTGACCATCGTCGCGGTGGGCCTGCAGATCTACGCGCTGACCGGCTCCACGCTGGCCGTGGGCGTGCTCGGGCTGTTCTCCCTGGTGCCGCTCGTCGCGCTCGGCCTGTACGGCGGTGCGCTCGTGGACCACTACGACCGGCGCACGGTCTCGCTCGTGTCCTCGCTCGTGCTGTGGGTCGTCGTGGCGGCGATCGCGGCCCAGGCCTGGTTCCGCGTGGAGTCCGTGCACCTGCTGTACGGCCTGATCGCGGTGCAGAGCGCGGCGTTCGCGATCAACAACCCGGCACGGTCCGCGATCATCCCGCGGCTGCTGCCGAAGGAGCTGATGCCGGCGGCCAACGCGCTGACGACGCTGTCGATGAACGTCGCGCTGACCGGCGGTCCGCTCATCGGCGCCGTCCTCGTGGCCAGGCTCGGGTACTCGTGGGCGTACACGCTCGACATGGTGCTGTTCCTGGCCGCCCTCTGGGCCGTGTTCCGGCTCCCGCCGGTGCCGCCCGAGAAGCCGGTGGACGGCACGGGCCGCGCGCGGGTGGGCGCCGTCGGGCTGCGCTCGGTGCTGGACGGGCTGCGCTACCTGGCCACGCAGCCGAACGTCCGCACCACGTTCGTCGTCGACATCATCGCGATGGTGCTGTCGTTCCCCCGCGTGCTGTGGCCCGCGGCCGGCGTGATCTACCTGGGTGGCGGCGAGGCGACCACGGGCGTGCTCGCCGCGGCGTTCGCCGTCGGCGGGGTGCTGGCGAGCGTGTTCTCCGGCGGCCTGACCCGCATGCGCAGGCAGGGTCAGGTCATCGTCTGGGCCATCACCGCCTGGGGCGCGTCGATCGCGGCGTTCGGCCTCGTGCTCGTGCTCGTCGGCCGGGGGTCGCCGGACGCGCCGGTCGTCTGGGCGGTGGTGGCGGCGGGCGTCGCGCTGGCGTTCGCGGGCGGCTCGGACAGCGTCTCGTCCGTCTTCCGCCAGAGCATCCTGCAGACCGCGACACCGGACCACATGCGTGGCCGTCTGCAGGGCGTGTTCATCGTGGTCGTGGCCGGCGGGCCGCGCCTCGGTGAGATGGTCCTCGGTGCCGAGGCCACGTGGTTCGGCGAGGGCTGGGCGGCCGTGGGGGGCGGCCTCACCTGCATCGTGCTGCTGTGGCTGGTGGTCCGCCTGACGCCCCGGTTCTGGCGCTACGACGCGCGCCACCCGGAGCCCTGACGCCGCGAACCCCCTGCACACGACAGGACGCCCGGGCCGTGACGGCCCGGGCGTCCTGTGCGTCGTACCGCCTGATCAGTGCGCGGCGGTGCCGTTCTTCTCCTCGGACCGGGGCGCCAGCGCCGAGATGAGCTGGTTGATGTCCACGCCCGTGAGCTGCTTGATGACGCCCTGACCCTCGCCGAGCACCGACGCCACGTTCTTGGTGACCGCCGAGGCGCCGTCCGTCGAGATCATGGTCATGCCCTGGATGGAGCTGATCGGCTCGGCGGCAGCGCGCACGATCTCGGGCAGCCGCTCGATGAGCTCCTGGACCAGGGCCGCCTCACCGTACTTGCGCAGGGCCTCGGCCTTGGCGTCGGTGGCGGCGGCCTCGGCGAGACCCTCCGCCTCGACCGCGGCGGCGCGGGCGCGACCCTCTGCCTCGATACCGGCGGCCAGCGCCACCTGCCGGTCGCGGTCGGCCTCACCGGCGCGACGCACGGCCTCGGCGGCGGCCTCGGCGTCCTGCAGGGCGGCGGTCTTGTTCGCCTGCGCGATGGTCGTGCGCTTGAACGCCTCCGCCTCGGTGGCGGCGTTGTTGGCGTCGCGGCGTGCGTTGGCGCTCTGCACCTCGGCGTAGGCCTGCGCCTCCGCCGGCTTGCGGACCTCGATGTCGAGGCGCTCCTGCTCGACGCGGGCCTTCTCGGCCATGGCCTCGCGCTCCTCCTGGGCGACGAGACGGTCCTGCGCGGCGCGCGCGAGCTGGCCCGCCGCCTCGGCCTCGGCGTTCGCACGGTCGGTCTCGGCCTTGATGGCGGCCTTCTTGAGGTCGAGGGCCTTCTGGCGCTCGGCGATCTGCTCGGCCGCCTCGATGACGGCGAACTCGGAGGCACGCTTGGCCTCGGCCTCCGACACCTCGGCGAGCTGTCGGGCGTTGGCGGCCTCGGCGCGGCCGAGGTTCGCGAGGTAGTCCGACCCCGGGGTCGAGATGTCGGAGATGTTGAGCAGGTCGACCTGGAGACCCTGCTCCGAGAGGTCCGTCTTCGTGGACTGGACCACCCGGTCGGACAGGCCCTTGCGGTCCGAGATGATCTGCTCGATCGTCATGTCGCCGACGATGGAGCGCAGCGAGCCCTCGAGGGACTCCTTGATGATCTCCGTGAGCAGGTGCTGCTGGGAGAGGAAGCGCTGGGCGGCGCGCCGCACACCCTCCTCGTCGCCGCGCACCTTGAAGTTGATCGACGCCTTGATCGCGATCTTGATGCGGTTCTTGTCCACGCCCTCGACGGTGATGCCGATCTGGCGCTGCTCCAGCGAGATCGCGAAGCCCTGCTGCAGCACGGGCCACACGAACGTCCGGCCGCCGACGACGACACGCTGGCTCGCGAGCTGCGCCTCCGACTTGCCCGCGCCGCGGCCGACCACGATGAGCGCCTCGTTGGGCGGCACCCGCCGGATGCGGCTCGCGACGAACGCGAGCACGAGGAAGATCGCGACGACGCCTGCGGCGACAGCGATGATGCCTATGACCTGACCGGGCATATCGACTCCTGGGGTGTGGTGGACCGACCAGGCCGTCGAGGCGGTCCCGGCCGAGGGATGGACGAGAGCGGGGACCGCGCCCGGGGGCGCAGGACTCAGGACAGGACTCAGCGCGGGACGGGCTCGACCTTGACACGTGCGCCGTGCTGCTCGACGACGACGACCCGGGTGCCCTGCGGGATCGGCTCGTCGGCGAACGCGAGCCGGGTCTCCAGCTCGCTCGTGGCGTCGAGGGAGACCTCGCCGTGCGCCGTGTCGACGTCGGAGGTCACGCTGCCCTGCGTGCCGACCAGGGAGACAGGCGCGCCGTCGTCACCGGCCCTGAGGCGCTTGATCAGGACGTTCACCAGCACGATCACGAGGAGGCCCACCACGACACCTGCGGGGTAGGCGACCCAGGGTTCGAGGCCGGCGGACAGGATCACCGTGCCGGTCGCCCCGAACAGGAGCGCTCCTGCCCCGAGCGACGTGCCGGAGACGGCGCCGTCGGCCAGGTCGAAGAAGTCGCCGAGCACGAGCGACGTCACGGCGAGGGCGAGACCGAGCAGGCCGATGACGATGAAGACGAGCATGCGCGTCCGTTCGATGAGTCTGGAAGTGTTCTGAAAGTTATCAGGAACGGCTCCGCCGTCGGTCGTGAAACGGGGTGAAGTTCCGGCTACGACCGCGCCGCGGCCTGGCGGTGCAGCGTGCGGCTCGCCGCCAGGGTGGTCAGGGCCGCGAACCAGGCGGCGACGACGGGCACGAGGAAGCCGGCGTCCGCCCCCGCCTGGTCCACGCGCAGGCCGGCGAGCGACGCCCCGAGCGACGCCCCGATCCCGATCGACGTGCCCACCCACGTGAGCGCCTCGGTGAGCTGGTGCCTGCCGACCATCTCCTGGACGAGGCCGTTCCCGGTGATCACCGTGGGCGCGATGGCGAGGCCCGCCACGAACATCACGCCCGCGAGCACCCAGAGCGAGTGGGCCAGCAGGAACAGGGAGACGCCGGGCGCCAGGGCGACCATGCCGATCACGAACCGGCGCACGGCCGGGCTGGTGAAGGTGCGCGCGCCGTAGACCAGGCCCGCGATCATCGAGCCCAGCGCGAACACCGCGAGCACGAGCCCCGAGGCACCCTTGCTGCCCAGCTCCTCCGCGAAGGCGACGGTCACCACCTCCATGGAGCCGAAGATGACGCCCATCGCCACGAAGACCAGCACGAGCGCGGGCATGCCGGGGACGAGCACGACCGGCCGCCGCCGCTCCTCGGTCTCCGGGACGACGACGGCCGGCTCCGTCGCGCGCTGCACCACGAACAGCAGCCCGCCCACCACGGCGGCGAACCCTGCGACCACGAGGCCCGACGGCGCGGCCACCGCCGTGGCGAGCGTGGTCGCGAGGACGGGACCCACGATGTAGACGAGCTCGTCGATCGAGGACTCCAGCGAGTACGCCGTGTGCAGGCGGCGTGGGTCGTCCAGGACACCGTTCCAGCGCGCCCGCACCATCGACCCGTACGACCCCTGGCTGCCGCCCGCGACCGCGGCGAACGGCCACAGCACCCACTCCGGGGCGCCCAGCACCGCCGCGGTGACGAGGCCGCCGAGCCCGACCGCGGTGACGACGAGGGCGGGCAGGAGCACGGTGCGCTGGCCGTGGCGGTCCACCCAGCGCGCGATCTGCGGCGCGAGGAACGCCTGCGCGAGACCCAGCACGGCCGCCACCCGGCCCGCCATGGCGTAGCTGCCGTACAGCCCCTGGACCATGAGCACCGCGCCGATGCCGACCATCGACATCGGTAGGCGGGCGAGCGCGCCCGCCGCGGAGAACCGCAGCGCACCGGGGGTGCGCAGCACGGCGACGTACGGGTTGGAGCGGGACGGGAGGGCGGTTCCTGGCACGTCCTGATCCTCGCACCGACCACTGACACGGCCGGGCCGGCCGGCGCCGCCCCGGCCGGGGCTGGCTTCCGCCGTCGGAAGGGCTCACGATGGCTCCATGACCGAATCCCGGGTGACGGTGACCGACAACAGCGACGAGTCCCGCTTCGAGGTGGTCGTCGACGGGGTCCTCGCCGGGTACGCGGAGTACGACGCGGGCGAGCCCGGCATCGTCGCCATCCTGCACACCGAGGTGCTCGAACGGTTCGAGGGCCAGGGGCTGGCGGGCCGGCTCGCGAAGGCGGCACTGAGCGCCGTCCGCGCGTCCGGTCGCAAGGTCGTCCCGCTCTGCCCGTACGTCCGGGCCTACGTCCGGAAGCACGCGCCGGAGTACGACGACCTGCTCCGCAAGCCCCTCGCGCCCTGAGCGGGCCACCGATCCGCAGGCCTCTGACCGGCGCTCTTGCCACTGTGTGAAAATTCTTTCCACATCAGGATTCGCCCTGCAACTTCACATCCGACCGCACATGTGCGAGAGTTTCCCCACGGCGTCGGCCGGTGGCATTGTTCGTCACCTCGATGTGGCCGTTCGACGCCGGCCAACTTCACCCTGAGCACCACGGCACCAACCCCCAGCAGCCAGTACCGGAGGTCGAGCACGTGAGGCACCCCGTCCGTACCGAGACGACACCGATGCCCGCCTGGGCGCGGACCAGGTCGCTCTCACCGGAACGGCAGGAGGCGAGGCCTGCGGGGCCCGCCGCAGGGCTCGGCCGCAGGGAGTTCCTCACGATGGCGGCGGCGGGTACCGCCGCGGCGGCCATCGGCGTCACGATCGCGGCCCTCGACCCCGCCACGGCGCTCGGTGCGACGGCGATGACGGGCAACGCGTCCCCTGAGCCGCCGTCGGCGCTGAACCAGAAGCGTGAGCTGCGCGGCATGTGGATCGCGTCGGTCGCGAACATCGACTGGCCGTCGGCGAGCGGGCTGGACGCCGAGGCGCAGAAGGCCGAGTTCGTCCGCCACCTCGAGGTCGCCCGGGAGAACCGGCTGAACGCCGTCTTCGTCCAGGTCCGGCCCACGGCCGACGCGATGTGGGACAGCCCGTACGAGCCCTGGTCGCAGTACCTGACCGGCACGCAGGGCGTCGACCCGGGCTACGACCCGCTGGCGTTCATGGTCGAGGAGGCGCACCGGCGCAACATCGAGCTGCACGCCTGGTTCAACCCGTATCGCGTCTCGATGCAGCCGGACCCGGCGCAGCTCGTGGCCGACCACCCGGCGCGGCAGCACCCGGACTGGGTGTGGGCGTACGGCGGCCGCCTCTACTTCGACCCGGGCATCCCCGAGGCGCAGGAGCACATCCAGCGGGCGATCCTGCACGCGGTCGAGACCTACGACATCGACGGCGTGCACTTCGACGACTACTTCTACCCGTACCCCGTGGCGGGCGAGACGCTGCCCGACGCCGCGACCTTCGAGCGGTACGGCGCGGGCTTCGACTCGATCGAGGACTGGCGCCGCGCGAACGTCGACCGGTTCGTCGAGACGATGAGCTCGCGGGTCAAGGCGGCCAAGCCGTGGGCCAAGTTCGGGATCAGCCCGTTCGGCATCTGGCGCAACTCCTCGACCGACCCGCTGGGTTCGGACACGGGCGGCTCGCAGTCGTACGACGACCAGTTCGCGGACACGCGCAAGTGGGTGCTCGAGGGCTGGCTCGACTACATCAACCCGCAGATCTACTGGCAGATCGGGCTCGCGGTCGCCGACTACGCGGCCCTCGTGCCGTGGTGGGCGGAGCTCGCGGCGCAGTCGGGCACGCAGCTCTACGTGGGCGAGGCGCTCTACAAGATGTCGAGCGGCGTGTTCACCGACCCCGACGAGCTGACCAACCACCTCGACCTCTGCCGGGAGGTCAGCCGCGACGTCGGCCCGGTCCACGGCAACGTCTACTACTCGGCCGTGCACGTCCCGGCCGACCCGCAGGGTGGCATGTCGCGCGTCGTGGCCGACCACTACCAGCAGCCGGCGCTGGTCCCGCCCATGCCGCACCTGCCCGCCGACCCCGTCGTGAGCCCCGTGCTGGCGAACGCCCGCCGGGTCGACGGCGGCGTCCGGCTGCACGTCGCCGACATCGGGGTGCGGATCGCGCGCGCGACGTCGTTCGCCGTCTACCGCGTGCGGGGCGTCGCCGACTCGGTGGACACGGACGTCCCGACGAACCTGGTGGGCACCTTCCGCGCGACGGGTGGCCGCATCCAGACGTGGCTGGACACGACGGCGGAGCCGGGGACGCCGTACACCTACGCCGTCACCGCGCTGGACCGCGTGTGGAACGAGTCCGGCCCGAGCCGGCCGTCCACGGTCCGGTGAGCGCGAGCGCTCAGCGCTCGACCGGCAGGCCCGCGCCCTCCCAGGCGATGATGCCGCCGTCGAGGTTCGTCGCCTCGTAGCCGACCGCCTCGTTGAGCCACTGCGTGGCGCGCGCCGAGCGGCCGCCCGAGTGGCACATGACCAGGATCGGTGAGTCGGCGTCGAGCTCGCCGAACCGCGCGGGCAGGTCACCCAGCGGGATGTGCACGGCACCGGGGGCGTGGCCGGCGTCCCACTCGTCCTGCTCGCGCACGTCGAGAAGGGTCGACCCGTCCGGGACGGGGGAGGAGGGGTCGAGCTCGCTCGGGTGGACCGCAGGGACCTCGGGCTGCATGGGCGGGAACATGCCGCCAGCCTACGTCGCGCGGCGGACCCACCCCGCGCGACGCCTGCTCCGGCAGTGGCGGTGGCCCGTTCCTGGCAGTGTCGGAGGCCCGTTCCTGGCAGTGTCGGTGGCCCGTTCCTGGCAGTATCGACCACATGGATGCGCGTGCCGGAACTCCTGCCCAGCCCAGTGACCTGATCGACGTCGACCAGGTGGTCGGCGCCTACTACGACCTCGCACCGGATCCGGACGACCCGGCCCAGCAGGTCGTCTTCGGCACCTCCGGCCATCGCGGGTCCAGCCTGGACCACGCGTTCAACGAGGCGCACATCGTCGCGATCACCGCCGCGATCGTCGAGTACCGGCGCGACCAGGGCACCGACGGCCCGCTGTTCATCGGGCGCGACACCCACGCGCTGTCGGAGCCGGCCTGGCGCACGGCCCTCGAGGTGCTGGCGGCCGCCGAGGTCGACGTCATGGTCGACGCGCGCGACTCGTGGACGCCGACGCCCGCCGTGAGCCAGTCGATCCTGCTGCACAACCAGACCCGGTTCGCCGAGGGGACCCCCGGCCTCGCCGCGCCCGGCTCCGGGCTGGCCGACGGCATCGTCGTCACGCCGTCCCACAACCCGCCGCGCGACGGCGGGTTCAAGTACAACCCGCCGCACGGCGGGCCCGCCGGGTCCGACGCGACGGGGTGGATCGCGGACCGCGCCAACGAGATCCTGCGCACCGGCGTCGGCCAGGTGAAGCGGGTCCCGCTCGAGACCGCGCTCGCCGCGGACAGCACCCACCGGCACGACTACCTGTCGACCTACGTGGACGACCTGAGCAACGTGCTCGACCTCGAGGCCATCCGTACCTCGGGCGTCCGCATCGGCGCCGACCCGCTGGGCGGCGCGTCGGTCGAGTACTGGGCGGCGATCGCCGAGCGCTACGACCTCGACCTCACGGTGGTCAACCCGCAGGTCGACCCGCGGTGGTCGTTCATGACGCTCGACTGGGACGGCAAGATCCGCATGGACTGCAGCTCGTCGTACGCCATGGCGTCGCTGGTCGAGAAGATGGCGGCGGACGCGCCGTTCGACATCGCGACCGGCAACGACGCCGACTCGGACCGCCACGGCATCGTGACGGCCGACGGCCTCATGAACCCCAACCACTTCCTCGCCGTCGCCATCGAGTACCTGTTCGGCGGGGCGCGCCCGAGCTGGCCCGCGGGTGCGGCGGTCGGCAAGACACTCGTGTCGTCCGCGCTCATCGACCGGGTCGCCGCGGGCCTGGACCGGCGCCTGGTCGAGGTGCCCGTCGGGTTCAAGTGGTTCGTGCCAGGGCTGCTCTCGGGCGAGGTCGGGTTCGGCGGCGAGGAGTCGGCGGGCGCGTCGTTCCTGCGCAAGGACGGCCGCGTCTGGTCCACCGACAAGGACGGCATCCTGCTCGCGCTCCTCGCCTCCGAGATCCTCGCCACCACGGGCCGCAGCCCGTCCGAGCACCACGCCGCGCAGGTCGAGCGGCACGGGCAGAGCTGGTACGCCCGCGTCGACGCCGCCGCCACGCGCGAGCAGAAGGCCCGCCTCGGCGCGCTCGCGCCGTCGGACGTGACGTCGACGACGCTGGCCGGGCAGGACATCACCGCGACGCTCACGGAGGCGCCGGGCAACGGCGCCAAGATCGGTGGGCTGAAGGTGACCACGGCCGACGCGTGGTTCGCCGCCCGGCCGAGCGGCACGGAGGACGTCTACAAGATCTACGCCGAGTCGTTCGTGTCCGCCGAGCACCTCGCCGAGGTGCAGGACGCCGCGAAGACGCTCGTCGGCGAGGTGCTCGGCTGACCGTCAGTCGGTCGTCGTCATCAGCAGGTTGACCAGCTGGCTCAGGACGGCGGTGCCCGGTGCGGCGTCGCCGTCCTGCCCGACCGCCTGACCGGCGGTGACCGCGGCGCGCGCCGACGACTCGTAGGTGCTGAGCAGCAGGTCGACCGCCGTGCGCTGGTCGATCGTGAACCGCAGGCCGAAGTCGTCGAGGATGCGCGCGATCGCGGCCCCCAGCTCGGTCCGGATCATCTCCTCCTGCGCCAGGAACGGCCGACCCACGTCGGGGTCGCGCATCGCGAGCAGCTCGAGCTCCGCGCGCATGAGGGCCCACTGCCTGGCGTCACCGGGGTCCGGCACCATCACCGAGAGGATCGTGCTGATCGCGTCCGGGTTGACCGCACCGCAGCGGACGACCTCGGGCTCGAGGTTCCGCGTGATCTCCTCCAGCGCCCCGAGCTGCCTGCGCATCGCCCGCTCGGCGAGCGCGAGGAACAGCTCCTCCTTGCTGCTGAAGTTCGAGTAGAAGGCTCCGCGCGTGAAGCCGGCGGCCTCGCACACGGCCTCGATCGACGCGCCGTGGATGCCGTGCTGGGCGAACACGGCGTAGGCCGCGTCGAGCAGGCGCTCGCGGGTGCGCTCGCGGCGCGGTGTCAGGGCAGCGGCGAACGCGCGCTCGACCGGCGACTCCGAGCCGACGTCGCTGGCGGGTCCGGTGGTCACGGCAGCTCCTTAGGGGACGGGTGACCAGTCTATCAATACACCCGTGTATCCGATGCACCGACGTATCGGATACAGTGGTGCATCGAACATCCCATCCGGTACCGCCTCGTCCCCAGGAGTGTGCGTGTCCTCCGTCCTCTACTCGCTCGGCCGCTGGGCCGTCAGCGCCCGCAGGCTCGTCGTGGCCGTCTGGGTCGTCGCGCTCGTCCTGGTGGGCGGCGCGGCAGGCCTGCTGCAGCAGGGCCTCGACAACGAGGTCTCCATCCCCGGGACGGAGTCACAGGAGGCGCTCGATCGCCTCGCGGCGACGTTCCCCCAGGTCAGCGGTGCCTCGGCGCAGGTGATCGTCGTCGCTCCCGAGGGCGGGACCATCGACGACCCGGCCGTGCGGCGCGCGATCGAGCACGGCGTCGAGGAGCTCGGGGACGTCTCGCAGGTCGAGGTCGTCACCTCTCCCTACGACGACCAGATGGCCGCGTCCGTGTCCGACGACGAGCGCGCCACCCTGCTGACCATCCAGCTCGACGGTGACCTCGGGTCGATCACGGACGAGACGAAGGACGCGCTCGCCACCGAGACGACGGCGCTCGCCCGCTCGCTGCCCGACGGTGCGGAGGCGCACCTGGGCGGTCAGCTCTTCTCCTCGAAGTTCCCCGAGATGACGCTGACGGAGGGCATCGGCCTGCTCGTCGCGCTCGTCGTCCTGGTGCTGACGCTCGGCTCGCTCGTGGCCGCAGGTCTGCCGCTGCTCAACGCCCTGCTCGGCGTCGGCGCGTCGATGGGCCTGCTGTTCGCGGCGACCGCGCTCGGGCCCATCAACTCGACCACGCCGATGCTGGCGGTGATGCTCGGCCTGGCGGTCGGCATCGACTACGCCCTCTTCATCGTGTCCCGCCACCGCGAGCAGCTCGGCACCGGGCTGTCGGTGACCGAGTCGGTCGCCCGGGCGACGGCGACGGCGGGCTCCGCCGTCGTGTTCGCCGGCCTGACCGTGATGATCGCCCTGGTGGGTCTGGGCGTCGCCGGGATCCCGTTCCTCACGATCATGGGCGTCGCCGCCGCCGTGACCGTCGGCATCACGGTGCTCGTGTCGCTGACGCTGCTGCCCGCCCTGCTCGGGTTCGCGGGGGAGCGGCTGCGGCCGAAGCCCTCGCGCCGGGCCCGTCGCGCCGCCGCGGCGGCCGCCGCGGCGCAGGAGACGGACGACCCCGAGGTGACCCGCCGGCGCGCGCCGGCCCCCGCAGTGCCCGAGGCGCGCCCGAACCGGTTCTTCACCGGCTGGGTCCGCGCCGTGACGAAGGTGCCCGCGCTGACGGTGGTCCTGGTGATCGCGGCGATGGGAGCCCTGAGCTACCCGGCGCTCGACCTGCGGCTCGCCCTGCCGGACGCGGGCGTCATGGAGGAGGACGACCCGGCCCGTCTCACCTACGACCTCGTCTCGGAGCACTTCGGCGACGGCTTCAACGGCCCGCTCATCGTCACGGGCTCGATCGTGACGAGCACCGATCCGCTGGCCCTCATGGAGCAGGTGGGCGACGAGATCGAGGACCTGCCGGGCGTGGCGGACGTGCCGCTCGCCACGCCCAACGAGACGGCGGACACCGGCATCATCCAGGTCGTGCCGGAGGGTGGGCCCACGTCGGCGGAGACCGAGGACCTCGTCCGCGAGATCCGCGGCCTGCACGACCACTTCCTCGACGAGTACGGCGTGGACCTCGCGGTCACCGGCTTCACGGCCGTCGGCATCGACGTCTCCGACAAGCTGGGCGACGCCCTGCTGCCCTTCGCCCTCGTGGTGGTCGGTCTCTCGCTGATCCTGCTCACGATGGTGTTCCGGTCGATCGCCGTGCCGATCAAGGCGACCGTGGGCTACCTGTTCTCCGTGGGCGCCGCGTTCGGTGTCGTGGCGCTCGTGTTCGAGCACGGCGTCTTCGCCGAGGCGCTCAACGTGACGCGGACCGGGCCAGTCATCAGCTTCATGCCGATCGTCCTCATGGGCATCCTGTTCGGCCTGGCGATGGACTACGAGGTCTTCCTCGTCTCCCGCATGCGTGAGGACTACGTGCACGGCGGCAGCGCGCGGCACGCGATCACGACGGGCTTCCAGGGCTCGGCGAAGGTCGTGACCGCCGCGGCGGTCATCATGATCGCGGTCTTCGTCGCCTTCGTGCCGCACGGCGACATGAACCTCAAGCCCATCGCGCTCGGCCTCGCGGTCGGTGTGGCCGTCGACGCGTTCGTGGTGCGCATGGTCTTCGTGCCCGCGGTGCTCGCGCTGCTCGGCGAGAAGGCCTGGTACATGCCCCGCTGGCTCGACCGCGTGCTGCCGTCGTTCGACGTCGAGGGCGAGGGGCTCACGCGCGAGCTGTCGCTCGCGGACTGGCCCGAGCCCGGCGCCACCGACGCGGTCGCGACGCAGGACCTCGAGGTGGCCGGCCGCTCCGGTGCGGTCGTGGGCCCGGTGAGCGTCCGGGTGCCCGACGGCGGAGCCCTGCTCGTACGCGGCGACGCCACGGCGCCGGTGAGCGCGTTCCTCCTCGCGGTCTCGGGCCGTCTGGCCCTCACGGGCGGCGTGGCCAAGACGGCGGGTCTCGTGCTGCCGGAGCGGTCGTCCTCGGTGCGTCGCCGGGTCGCCGTCGTGGACTCGGCGGCCGAGGGCGGGCAGCCGGCCGGAGCGGTCCGCCAGGCGCTGCGCGACCGGCCGGCGGTGCTCGTCGTGGATGCCACCGAGACGGTCGGCGACCTCGCCGCCCGTGCCGAGCTCGCCCAGGCCCTGGCCACGGCGCAGCGCGACGGCGTCGCGGTGCTGCTCGGCTCGACGGGGGTCGCGGCGACCGACCTGGCGCCGGCGGGCACACCGATGCTCGACGTCAGTCCAGGGCCCGACACCACAGAACGTGACCAGCAGACGACCGTGACCGAGCAGGAGGTGCGGGCATGAGCACCGCGACGAGATGGCTGCGGCCCGAGCCGTTCCGCAACCCGTGGCGTGCCGTGGCGGTGGCGCTGCTCCCGCTGATGATCCTGGGGCTGCTCATCTCGGCCCTGTGGAACCCGCAGGAGCGCCTCGACACCGTCAAGGCCGCGATCGTGAACCTCGACGAGCCGGTCGAGGTCGACGGTCAGACCGTCCCGCTCGGGCGGCAGCTTGCCGCCGGTCTCGTGAGCGGCGGCGAGACCGCCGACGCCGAGCCGGGCCAGGCGGCAGCCGTCCCGGCCTCGGACGCGAGCTACGACTGGGAGATCACCGACGAGGAAGGTGCCGCCGATGGTCTGGCCGACGGCACGTACGCCGCCGTCGTGACCATCCCCGAGGACTTCTCCGCCGCGGCGACCTCGTTCGGTGGCGACGACCCGGCGGAGGCCCGCCAGGCGACCATCGACGTCGCGACGCCGGCCAACGGCCGGGTGCTCGACGACGCGCTCGCCCAGGTCGTCGCCCAGACCGCGACGGGCGTGCTCGGCAGCACCCTGACCGAGACCTACGTGGACAACGTGCTGGTCGGCTTCTCCACGCTCTCGGAGGAGCTCGGCAAGGCCGCGGACGGCGCGGGCCAGCTCGCCGACGGCGCCGACGAGGCGGGCGACGGCGCGCAGCAGCTCGCGGACGGCGCACGCCAGACGTCCGAGGGCGTCGCCGGTCTCGGTGACGGCGTGTCCGGCCTGGCCGGGGGCGCGGGCCAGTGGGCCGCCGGTGCCAACCAGTGGGCCGCAGGGGCGGACCAGGTCTCGAGCGGTGTCTCCGGACTGGCTTCCGGCGCGTCCGGCCTCGCCGAGGGCGCGAAC
The DNA here is from genome assembly GCF_013004695.1 of Promicromonospora citrea. Classification (GTDB taxonomy): domain Bacteria; phylum Actinomycetota; class Actinomycetes; order Actinomycetales; family Cellulomonadaceae; genus Promicromonospora; species Promicromonospora citrea. The sequence continues at coordinate 50,604 of NZ_JABEMG010000002.1, read as the reverse complement.
CAGGTAGCGGCGGGTGTCGGCCAGAGCTCGGCCGGTGCGCGACAGCTCGCGACGGGGGCCGAGCAGCTGTCCGACGGCGCAACCGGTCTGGCCGAGGGGGCGTCCGAGCTCGCCGCGGGATCTCGACAGCTCGCCGGGGGCGCTGAGAAGGCGGCCGACGGTGTGAGCACACTGGCCGAAAAGGCATCGAACGCTGCGGACGGTGCCACAGAGCTGGTGACCGAGGTCGCAGAGGTGTGTAAGGACCCGCTCCTGCTCGCCCAGGTCCCTGATCTCTGCGCCACGCTGGCGAAGCACGGCGAGCTCCCTGTCGACGCGACCACCGTCGCGTACGGTCTGTCGGCGCTCTCCGACAAGGGCAGCGACGAGAGCCTGTACGCCCTCGCTGCCGGTGCCTCGCAGAGTGCAGGCGGCGCCGAGAAGCTTGCGGATGGTGCGAAGAAGCTCGCCGGGGGCATCGATGTCGTGGCCGGTGGCGCCGGCGACCTCGCAGATGGTCTCGGCCAGCTGGAGGGCGGCTCGACGCAGCTCGCGACCGGTGCCGTCCGGCTGGCTGACGGCTCCACGCAGCTCGCCTCCGGCGCGTCCGGGCTCGCGTCCGGCGCCCGCGACCTCTCCGGCGGCGCGGGCGGCATCGCGTCCGGTGCCACGCAGCTCGCCGACGGTGTCGGTCAGCTCGAGACGGGCACCAGTCAGCTCGCGACCGGCGTCGGCGGTCTCGCGGACGGCGTCGGCGAGCTGGCAGGCGGTGCGCGGGAGCTCTCCGACGGGCTCGACCAGGCCACCGAGGAGATCCCGAGCTACACCGAGGACGAGCGCAAGTCGCTGGCCTCCGTCGTCGCCGACCCGGTGGCGACCGACCGCGAGGTGACCGACCTCGACACGGGCGCGACGGGACCGATGTTCGCCGTCCTGGCGCTGTGGCTGGGCGCGCTCGCCCTGATGATCGTGGTGCCGCCCGTGCCGCTGCACGCCCGCGGCTCGACGCGCGGCGCGCTGCGGCTCACGCTCGAGACGTTCGCCCTGCCTGCGGGCGTCGGGCTGGTGTCCGGCCTGGCGACCGGTGCGGTCCTCGCCGGCATCGAGGGGCTGGACGTCGGTGGCTGGGTCGGGACGATGGCGTTCGGCGGGCTCGTCTCCGTCGCGTTCGTCGCCGTCAACCAGGCGCTGGCCGCGGCTCTCGGACACGTCGGGCGTGGTGTCAGCCTGCTGATCGCGGTACTGGTCATCGCGACCGGGGTCGTGTCGACGGCACCCGCGGTGCTCGAGGGGCTGACCGCCTTCCTGCCGGTCGGCCCGGCGACGACCGGCCTCGGACGGCTGGTCGAGGCGGGGACGGGCGGTGTCGGCATGGCGGTCGCCTCGGTGGTCCTCTGGGCCGCGGCGGGCCTGGTGATCACGAGCCTCATGGTCGCCCGTCGCCGGACGGTCCGCCTGGCCGACCTCCGCACGGCCTGACCCCTCGCCGAGTGCGGGATCTTCGCCCTCGACAGTCGTCGACACGGGCGAAGATCCCGCACTCAGCGGGTTCTCGGGGCCGGGCGGAGGCGGTGGGTCGTGTCCGGCCAGGGGATCCGGGTCGCGACCGTCGCGAGCGCCTTGGACACGTACGCGTCGCGCAGCACGATCCCCGCGGGCGAGAGCTCGGTGATCGTGAGCTCCGCGCCCGCGTCGTCGAGCAGCCAGTGCTCGGCGAGCTCGCGCAGGCCGCGGTCCAGCACCAGCTCCTCGGCCGCGTCGTAGTCGGTCGCCGCGCCGACGGCGTGCCCCAGGCGGTTACGGGGGACCACCTCGGCGTAGTCGTCGGTCACGGGTTCCAGGTAGCCGACCGTCTCGCCGTCGTCGCGGGTGACGGCGAGCCAGGTGTCGAGCGGTGCGGTCTCGGGCGTCGTCATGTCCGCACCCTACGGTCGCCCCGTCCGCCCGGTCCCGCTGAATAGCACCCCGGGAGGTCAGCGGAGGTCGGCCTTGTGGATCAGCGCGTGCACCCCGACCGTCCGGTCGACCACCTGCGACACGGCGAAGTCGCTCGCCGCCGAGAGGTAGGCGTAGGCGACGGCGCGGTCCAGGCCCCTGTCGTGCTCGAGGAAGTCGAGGGCGTTGACCACCGCGCGCCGCATCGCGACGTCGAGGTCGCTGAGCTGCCCGTCCACCGAGCCGTCCGGGTCCGACAGGCCGATCGGGATCCAGGCGTCCGCCGTCTCCCCGAACGGGTAGCGGAACGCGACCGACGGCGCGTCGCCGGACCGGGGCTTGCACACCGTGAGCCGGAAGGTGCCCCGCAGCGAGCCCTCCATAGCGGTGAGCGCCACCTCGCCGTCGCCCATCGCCATGTGCGGGTCGCCGACGTAGAAGAGCGCGCCCTCGGCCCGGACGGGTAGGTAGAAGGTGGACCCGGCGCCCAGGTGCCGGATGTCGATGTTGCCGCCGCCGAGCGTGGGCGGGATCGAGTTCGCCTCCGGCGCGGTGAGGTCCGTCGACTCGGCGAAGGCGACGCCCATCATGCCGAAGAAGGCGCGCAGCGGGAACCGGACCCGTGCCCGGCCCGCGCCCATCACGGCCTGGGACCCGCGCACCGACGCGAACACCGACACGTTGCCGTACTCGGTGGGGATGCCGGAGCCGCGCCCGTCGGTGCCGACGGGCGGCATGACCTCGTCGAGGGTGATGCCAGCGGGCGCTCCGGACGCCGTCCGCGCGAGGGCGCCCTTGCCGTGCCGGGAGGACACGACGCCGTACGGCACGCGCGGCGTCACGGCGAGCGTCTCGATCTTGAGCACGTCACCGGGCTCTGCGCCCTCGACGAGCACGGGCCCGGTGACGACGTGCGGGCCGTCGACGTCGAAGGAGCGGGCCGTGCGCGTGTAGCCGGCGGCGATCGCGACGGCGTCGTCGAGCACGTCGCGGCGCCGCACGCCGTGCTGCGCGAAGTACGCCACCGGGTCGCGGCCCTGGTCCTCGAGGATGCCCTCGTGCGACACGGAGTCGATGGTGACCGTGCGCCCCGAACGCACCCGCGCGACGGGGGCGGCGTGCACGGACGGGACGTAGCCCCAGAGCACGTCGTCGACGTCCGACCGCAGGTAGGTGTCACCCGGGATGCGGCCGCGGCCCGGCTGCAGCACACCGGTGAACCGCGCGGTCTCGCGGTGTCCGCGCGCGGCGTGCGCGGTGGGCGCCGCGCCCGCTGCCAGCGCGGACCCCGCGCCCACCCCGAGCGCCGCGCGCAGGAAGCTGCGCCGCCCCAGCGCGGCGACCAGGGTCTGCGCTGCTGTCCGTCCGTCTCGTTGCTCGCCACCGGTCACGGGACCACGCTCCTCGGGAAGGGTGCGCGACCGTGCGCCGCGCCCTCCCGACGCTAGGAACCGGACGTTTCGCCCGGATGAGCCGGCCGTTACGGGTCGGGGGCGGCGACGCCGCCGGCCGAGGCGGTCTCAGTCGAAGCGGTCTCAGTCGAAGTGGTGCTCGACGTCGACCGGCCCGCCCGCGTGGGCGAACTCCTCGTGGACGGCGGCGCGCAGCCTCGCGTCGGCCAGGTAGTCCAGCGCGGTCGCGGCGAGCCCTGCGGCGCCGTCGACGGCGGCCGACACCGCCGCGGGCGTCGCCGCCGCGGCCGCGAACTCCGCGGTGTGCAGGGCCACGTCCGGGGAGGAGACCTGCACGAGCGGGTGGATGCCGGGCACGCGGAAGGAGAAGTTGCCGAAGTCGGTGGAGGCCGCGAGCGTCTCGGACAGCACGCCCGCGGGCAGCGGGTCGCGCCCCCGCCGGCGCTGCGCCGCGACCCACCGCTCGGTGAGCGCCCGGTTGGTGCGCACCGGCAGGCTCGGGTGTGCGCCGTCGTCCCAGGTGATCTCGACGTCCGTGCCGGTCATGAGGGCGGCGCCGCGGGCGACGTCGTCGAGGCGGCGGGACAGGTCGCGCAGCGTGTCCGGGTACTTGGACCGCGCGTACAGGTGCACGACGGCGCGCTCGGTGATGATGCTCGGCCGGGTCCCGCCCTCCGCGATCGTGGCGTGCACCCGGTCGACGGGCGGCATCTGCTGCCGCAGCAGGCCGATGCCCTGGTAGGCGAGGGTCGCCGCGTCGAGCGCGTTGCGCCCCATGTACGGCTGGGCGGAGGCGTGCGCGGGCCGGCCGGTGAACGTCCAGGTCAGCAGGCGTCGGCCCAGCCACACCTGGTCGGCCACGTCGAGGCCGTACGGGTGCACCATGATCGCGGCGTCGATGCCCTCGAGCGCACCTTGGCGGGCCAGCACCTCCTTGCCGGTGTGCCCCTCCTCCGCGGGCGTGCCGAGCAGGACCACGCGACCGGTGGGCGCGTCGCTCGCGGTGAGTGCCTCGCGCGCCGCGAGGAACGCCCCGACGCCGGCCGCCGCGATGACGTTGTGCCCGCACGCGTGGCCGATACCGGGCAGCGCGTCGTACTCCGCGCAGATCGCGATCGTCGGACCCGTGGCCGTGCCCGCCTCGGCCCGGAACGCCGTCGCCACACCGTGCGCGCCGAGCTCCGCCGTCACGCCGTGCCGCGCGAGCACCTCGATCAGCGTCGCGGCGCTGCGGTGCTCCTCGAACGCGGGCTCGGGATCGGCGTGCAACCGCCGGACGACCTCCGCGAGGTCCGGCTCCAGCCGGTCCGCCGCCCGCTCGGCGGCGGCGGCGAGCCCGGCGGTCGCACCGCCGTCGGGCCGGTGCTCCGGCTCCCCGGCGAGGGCCTCCCGCCGTCCTGCGGTCTCGGCGACCAGATGGTCGAGGTAGGCGGTGCTGGGCAGGGCGGGGCGGTGCATGCCGTCCATCGTAGGGAAGGCGTCGTGCCCGGCTGCCTGCGCGGGCCGGCGCCGGTCGGCTCCGGCGCGGCGCCGGCGTCCGTGGTGGAGCTGCTGGTCAGTCCAGGTAGTCCTTGACGAGCTGCTCCGCGAGCCCCGTGTACGTGGCGGGGGTGAGGGCGGTCAGGCGGGCCGCGACGTCGTCGGGCAGACCGAGGCCCGCCACGAACTCGCGCATGCGCTCGGCGTCCACGCGCTGGCCGCGCGTGAGGTCCTTGAGCCGCTCGTACGGGTTCTCCATACCGGGCACGCCCGCGACCGACGCGGCGCGCATCGCGGACTGGACGGGCTCGCCGAGCACCTCCCAGTTGGCGTCGAGGTCCTCGCGCAGCAGGTCCTCGTTCACGGCCAGGCGGTCCAGGCCGCGCGCCACGTTGTCGATCGCGAGCAGGCTGTGCCCGAACGCGGGGCCGATGTTGCGCTGCGTCGTCGAGTCGGTCAGGTCGCGCTGCAGGCGGCTGGTGACGAGCGTCGCCGACAGCGTGTCCAGGAGCGAGCACGAGATCTCGAGGTTGGCCTCGGCGTTCTCGAACCGGATCGGGTTCACCTTGTGCGGCATCGTCGACGAGCCGGTGGCGCCCGCGACGGGGATCTGCGTGAAGAACCCGAGCGAGATGTAGGTCCACACGTCGGTCGCGAGGTTGTGCAGGACGCGGTTGAACCGGGCGACGTCGGCGTAGACCTCCGCCTGCCAGTCGTGCGACTCGATCTGCGTGGTCAGCGGGTTCCAGTCCAGGCCGAGGCCCTCGACGAACGCCTTCGACACCGCGGGCCAGTCGGCGCCGGGCACCGCGACCGTGTGCGCGCCGTAGGTGCCCGTCGCACCGTTCAGCTTGCCCAGGAACTCGGCGCGCTCGATGCGCCGCAGCTGGCGGCGCAGGCGGTGCGCCAGGACGGCGAGCTCCTTGCCCAGGGTCGACGGCGTCGCGGGCTGGCCGTGCGTCCGCGACAGCAGGGGAGCCGCGGCGTGCTCGCGCGCCATCCCGGCGAGCTGGTCGGCGAGCGCCGTCGCCTTCGGCAGCCAGACGTCGCGGACGGCGCCGCGCACCATGAGCGCGTACGAGAGGTTGTTGATGTCCTCGCTCGTGCACGCGAAGTGCACCAGCTCGCTCGCGGCGGGCAGGCTCGTCTCGCCGAGCGCCTCCGGCGCGGCGGCGATGCGGCGCTTGATGAAGTACTCGACGGCCTTGACGTCGTGCACGGTCTCGCGCTCGATCGCGGCCAGCTCGGCGATCTCGTCCGCGCCGAACGTCGCGGGGATCGCGCGCAGGTAGTCGATCTCCGCGGGCGTCAGCGTGGGCGCACCCGGCACGACCGCCCCCGGGGCGCCGCTCGTGCCGTTGCACAGCGTGATCAGCCACTCGACCTCGACGTGGATGCGCTCGCGGTTCAGCGCGGCCTCGCTCAGGTGGTCCACGAGCGGGGCGACGGCGCCGCGGTAGCGGCCGTCGAGCGGGCCGAGCGCGATCGGCGGGGTCACCCCGGCGAGGCTCACGCGGGCGGGCTGGGCGGTCTGCGGCGCGGTGTCGTTCACGGCGCCCATTCTCCCATCCCTGACACCGACACCGGCGCGCCCGCCGCCCGCTGAGATCTGGTGCCCCCGTCCGGAGGCCCGGCGAGCGTGACCACAGGGGCGTGCTCGGGGTGGTTGTGCACAGGTGGTGGCCGGTGCACTCCGCCGCGCTCGCCTGCCCACCTACCGTCGAGGCAGTACGACGGAGCCGCACGACAGGACAGGGGAACCGATGCGCGAAGGGACGGACACGCCGGGGCTCGCCGCACCGACAGCACTCACGACAGCACTCACGGAAGCCGCCCGCCACACGGACCAGGCCGTCGACGCCGTGCAGACCGCGCGGCACGTCGAGTGGGACGCGACGGCGGCCCGGCTGTTCGACGACGCGGCCGCCGGTCTGCTGCGCGCGATCCTGCACGACCGGGCGCTGCTCGACGAGGCGCTCCGGTACGCGGCGCTCGCCTCGGCCGATGCCGGGGTGACGGGTGGCCTCGCATGGTGAGCGTCACCGGCGCCGACCCGCCGGCCCCCACCGTCCCCCGCGCCCCGGTCGACACCGTCACGGTCCACGGTGGCGCGGGCGCCTCGGTCGTGGAGTCCGACGCGGTCCGTCGCGCGGCGACGCGCCTGGCGGACGCCGCCGCCGATCTCCGGGCCGCTGTCGCGTGCTGCGCCGGGGCAGTCGGCGATCTCGCGCTCCCCGGCGTCCGGCCCGTGACGGGTCACCCCCTGACCGGCCCGCTCGCGCAGGCGACCGCGGCTGCCCGTGAGGCCGCGCGCGGGCTCACGGCTCGCGCCGAGCTGTGCGACCTTCTCGCCTGGCGCCTGCTGCGCGCCGCCGGTCTGTACGAGGAGGCGGAGTCCACCGCCCAGCGCGCCGTCGGGGGGATCGTCACCGCCTGGTCGGCGGGCACGGGCGCGGGGTTCGGCGTCCTGGGGGCCGCGGGGCTGGCGGGCCTGGGCGTCCTCGGCGCGGCCGAGCTGGGCGGGCGCCGTCTCACCGCGCCGTTCACGGGCGCGGCGGCGCCGCTGTCCAGCCGGATGCACGCCGCCGTGACCCAGGCGGTCGCGCCGTACACCGACGAGGCGTTCGCGGGGGCGGGGGCCGGCGTCGCGCTCACGCGGCCCGCGCTCGCCGGCGGGCGCGCAGGTGTCCCCGGCGGAGCCGCGGTGCTGGCCCATGTCGCACGCGAGGCGCCGCTGGTCGGCGACGCGACCGGCGGCGTGGCCCTGACCCGGGTCGACGGCTTCGCGGACGGGCGTCTGCCGGACTGGTCGGACACCCCCGCGGCGTCCGTCCAGGAGGCGCTCGCCCGCATCGACGACCTCTACCCGGGCACAGGCGGCGCGCCCGAGGCCACGCTCGCGGTCCAGCAGGTCGTGGGGGAGGGTGGTGCGACCTCCTGGACCGTCCTCGTCCCCGGTACGCAGTCGGCCCTGCCCGCCGACCACCCCTGGGACGGCCGCACCGACCTCGAGCTCGTGGCGGGGCAGCCGGACGGCGCGACCGCGGCGATCGAGCAGGCGCTCGCGGACGCGGGGGTCGGGCCCGACGAGCCCGTGACGCTCGTGGGACACAGCCTCGGCGGGATCGCGGCCACCGCGCTGGTGGCCCGCCCGGGCTTCGCCGAGCGGTACCGCGTGTGCGGGCTCGTCACCGCGGGTGCACCGACCGGCCTGCTGCGCACGCCGCCGGGCGTGCCCGTGCTGCACCTGGAGACGCCGGAGGAGGTGGTCTCGGCGACCGACGGCCGGTCCGGCGCCGAGAACCCCCGCGGTCGCGACCGGGTGACCGTGGTGCGGTCCCTGACGGCGTCGACCGACCCGGCGGACCGGGCCGCGTCGGGCAGCGTGCCGGACGCCCACGCGGTCGCGACCCATGTGCGCACGCTCGACGTGGCCCTCGCGACCGGCGACCCGCGGGTCGCTGACGTCACGGGCCGCATCGGCCGGCACCTCGCCGGCGGGACCGGCGGGACCGGCACCACCGCGACGACCACGTACTACCGCGTGACGCGGGCGGGCCCGTGACCCGCCCGGGTGGTCACTCCGTGATCTGCTTCGGCAGCACCGCGAGCAGGATCGTCTGCACCACCGAGATCACGAGCGCGCCCAGGAGGTACCACCAGAACCCGCCGTTGACCTCGAGGCCCCAGTTGGGCTGGTCCGAGAACCAGGACTGGTTGGTGATGAGCGTCGTGATCCACAGCATGAGGGTGTTGACCAGCAGCGAGACCAGACCGAGCGTCAGGATGTAGAGGGGGAAGGAGATGAGCTGGACGATCGGCTTCACGATCATGTGCACGAGGCCGTAGACGACGGCGACGACGACCAGCGCGATGAACGTGCCGAGCGTGGTCCCGTCGCTGACGACGTCCATGTGCGAACCGAGGATCAGGGCGGACAGCCCGATCGCGAGTGCGGTGATGAGGATGCGCGCCACGAGCTTCATCCGGTCATCGTGGCATGCTGACCTCCGTGGAAGAAGCATCGGTACCGCTCCGGCCGGCCGTGTCGGCCCTGCCCGCCTACGTCCCCGGCGCCCGCGTCGCCGCCGGGGCCAGGGCCTGGAAGCTGTCGTCCAACGAGAACCCGTACCCGCCGCTGCCGTCGGTGCTCGACGCGATCGCACGCGGTGCCACCGAGGCCAACCGGTATCCCGACATGTACGCGGGCGAGCTCGTCGAGGCGCTCGCCGCGCACACCGGGGTCGCCGCCGAGAACGTCGTGGTCGGCAACGGCTCGGTCGCCGTGCTCGCCCACGTGCTGCAGGCCGTCGTCGAGCACGGCGACGAGGTCGTGTTCCCCTGGCGGTCGTTCGAGGCGTACCCGATCGCCGTGGCCGTCGCCGGCGGGAAGGCCGTCACCGTCCCGGTCGACGCGGTGACCGGCAGGCTCGACCTGCCCGCGATGGCCGCGGCGGTCACCCCGGCGACCCGGGTCGTGCTCGTCTGCACGCCCAACAACCCGACCGGACCGGTCGTGCACGCCGACGAGCTCGAGACGTTCCTCGCGGCCGTCCCGCGCCACGTGCTCGTCGTGGTCGACGAGGCCTACCTCGAGTTCGTCCGTGACCCGCGCGTGGCCGACGGCGTCGACCTGCTCCGCCGGCACCCGAACGTCGTCCTGCTGCGCACGCTGTCCAAGGCCTACGGGCTGGCGGGCCTGCGCGTCGGCTACGCCGTGGCCGAGCCGCGCCTCGCCGCGGGCATCCGCGCCGTGTCCACGCCGTTCGGGGTCTCCCACCTCGCGCAGGTCGCGGCGCTCGCGTCGCTGGCGCCCGCAGCCCAGGACGAGCTGATGCAGCGCGTCGAGGCACTCGTCACCGAGCGCACCCGCGTCGCCGGCGCGCTGCGCGAGCAGGGCTGGGAGCTGCCGGAGACGCAGGCCAACTTCGTCTGGTTCGGCCTCGGCGACGCCACGCTGCAGCGCGCGGGCGAGGCCAAGGAGCGGGGCGTCCTGGTGCGCCCGTTCGCGGGCGACGGACTCCGGGTCACCATCGGTGAGGTCGAGGCGAACGACGCGTTCCTCGCGATCGCGGCGACCTGGCGCTGACCCTCACCCGGTGAGCGCGTCCGCCAGCGCCCCGTCCCGCGCGGTCCAGGCGGGCGCGGCGCCCACGAGCGCGTCGAGCCGTTCGAGCCGCCGGGCCGTCGTGGCGTCGGCGGGCGTCAGCACGACGATGCGCTCGCCGCGGTCCCGGTCGAGCCACAGGCTCTGGAAGACGACGTCGACGCGGCCCACCCGGCTGGACCGGTAGTGGCGCAGCTGGCCCGGACGGTCGCCCCGCACCTCGTGCTCGTCCCAGTACCGCACGAACTCCGGTGAGTGCTCCCGCAGGCTGCCGAGCAGCCCCGGCCAGCGGGGGTTGTGCCGGAACTCGGCCTCCCGGGCGCGCAGGCGCCCGGCGAGGTCGCGCAGCACGATCTCGGGCTCGACGAGGGTGTTGCGCCACCCCTCGTCGGTGAAGAGCAGCCAGGCGCAGTTGCGGTCGTCCGGGTCGACGGCGTCGAGGTCGGCCCCGAACAGGAAGCGGTAGGCGCGGTTGGACGCCATGAGGTCGTAGGTCGAGGTCTGGATCGCGGCCGGGTACGGCAGCAGGCGCTCCAGCACCTGGACCTGCTCGGGCCGGACCTGCATGAGCCGGCAGGCCGACGTCGAGCCGCCGACCCGGCCGGCGAGGATCATGACGTGCCGCTGCTCCTCGGGGCTCAGCCGCAGCGCCCGGCCCACGGCCTGGAGCACCTGGTCGGACGGGTTGGTCGCGCGGCCCTGCTCGAGCCACGTGTACCAGGTGACTCCCACGCCGGCGAGCTGCGCCACCTCCTCACGGCGCAGGCCGGGCGTGCGGCGGCGGCCCGCCGGGGGCAGCCCCACGTCGGCGGGCCGGACACGGCCGCGGCGCTCCCGGAGGAACGCGCCGAGCGTCTTGAGGTCGGGGGAGGTGGTCGCCACGTCACCAGTGTCACCCCGCCGCGGCGCGGTAACCAGGTGGTGCCGGTACCAGTATGAGCAGGCTCCTGGTACCAGGATGGGAGCGCCCGCAGGGTGGTGCCATGACCACTCTCGACGTCGCCGCGCCGCCGGCCCGCCACCTGACCGGCGCGGGCCTCGCGGTGCTCCTGCTCGGCTACGGCCCCGTCAACTTCACGTTCGGCGCGGTGAACCTGCTCGTCCCCGCCATCACCGACGACCTGTCCGTGACCCCGTCGAGCGCCGCGCTCGTGCTGTCCGCGTACACCACGACCTTCGCGGCGGGCCTGGTCGTGTCCGGCCGGCTCGGCGACCGGTACGGGCGGCGCAGGCTGTTCGCGACCGGCCTCGCCTCGTTCACGGTGCTCGCGGCGCTCACCGGCCTGGCCCAGGGGCTCGTCGACCTCGTGGTGCTGCGCGCGGCCCTCGGTCTGGCGGCCGGCCTGTTCACGCCGCAGGTGCTGGCGACGATCCAGGCCACGGCGCCCACCTCGCTGCGTGCCCGCGGGGTCATCATGTTCACCGCCACGGCGGCGACGGCCACGATCCTCGGGCAGCTCGTGGCGGGCGCCGTCGCCACCGTCCTGCCCGGCCACCTGGGCTGGCGTGCCGTCCAGCTCGTCACGGCGGTGCTGGCCGCGGCGGCCCTGCCCGCCCTGCGCACCGTGCCGGAGTCCCGCTCGGAGGCCGTGCCCGGTCTCGACCTGCCCGGTGCGACGCTGCTCGCGGCGGGCCTGGTGGCACTCGTCGTGCCGCTGACGACAGGCCCGGGCGCGGGCTGGCCCGCGTGGTCCGTCGGGCTGCTCGTGGTCGCCGCGGTGCTGCTCGCCCTGTTCGCGGTGACCCAGCTCCGCGCCGAGCGCCGCGGGCTGGTGCCCGTCGTCCCGCCGAGCGTGCTGCGCGTGCCGTCGGTGCGGCTCGGTCTGGGCATGACCCTCATCTTCTTCGCGGCGTACGGCGCGCTGCTCTACGAGCTGGCCGAGTACGCGTCGGTCGCCTGGGGCGCCGAGGGCTGGCGGGTGGCGCTCCTGGTGCTCGGCTTCGGCATCGCGTTCACCGTGACGGCGCTCGTGCTGACCCGCATCCTGCAGCGCACGGGCCCCCGTCTCATGGTCTGGGCCGGGACCGGCCAGGCGGTCGTGCTGGTCGGCATCGCGCTGGTCGTGTGGGCGGACGGCGGACCCGGGGCGCCGGTCGTGCTCCAGCCCCTGCTCGTCGCGCTCGGGATCGTCCAGGCGATGATGTTCGGCCCGGCGCTGCACACCGTGCTGCAGGGCACGCCCACCTGGGCCGCCGGTGCCGCGGGTGGACTGCTCACGACCATGCAGCAGCTCGGGCTCGGGCTGGGCGTCGCGGTGCTGGGCGGGCTCTTCCACGTGATGGCCCGCGCGGCGGACGGGACACAGGCCGCTGCGGCCACGGGGTCGGGGTCGGGCCTCGCCGTCGGCCTGTCCGGGGTGCTCCTGGTGCACGCGGTGTGCGCCGTCGCGTTCGCCGTCCTCGCGGCCCGCGTGGTGCACCACACGGCGCGCGCCTGAGACGGGAGACCGCGCGCCGAGACCGGGTCGCGCCCGTTGGTGGATCCCCACAAACGCTTCCCCGAGACGTTGGCCGAGATCGCGGCAGACCAACCTACGGACCCGTAGCCTACGCTTGCGTAGGCTACGAGAGCGTAGGTTGCGGAACGGTCCTTTTCCGGCCGAACCCGTGCCAGGATGGAAACGTCCCCGGAACGGGCCGGGCGTCTCCGCGACTGCGGACGCTCGCGTCCGACGTCGAAGGAGGAAGCGTGACTACGACCAACGGCTCCAACGAGGCGATCCCGACGTTGCAGCTGCTCGACCCCGAAGGGCGCCGCGTCACCACGCGCGGCACCAAGGGGTACCGCGACCGCGCAGCGACCCTGACCGCGGAGGATCTCCGCGGCATGTACCGCGACATGGTCCTGACCCGTCGCTTCGACGACGAAGCGACGTCGCTCCAGCGCCAGGGCGAGCTCGCCCTGTACGCACCCTCTCGTGGCCAGGAGGCCGCGCAGGTCGGCAGTGCCTACGCGCTGCGGCCGCGGGACTTCGTGTTCCCGTCCTACCGGGAGCACGGCGTGCTGCAGGTCCGTGGCATCGACACCGTCGACCGGCTGCGGTTCTTCCGCGGGTCCGACCACGGCGGCTGGAACCCGTACGAGCACAACGCGCAGGTGTACACCGTCGTGATCGGCGCGCACGCGCTGCACGCCGTCGGCTACGCGATGGGCGTCCAGCGCGACGGCACGCCGCTCGACGCGCACGACGGCACCGCCGTCATCACCTACTTCGGTGACGGCGCCACCTCGCAGGGCGACGTCAACGAGGCCATGGTCTACGCGACGGTGAACCAGGCCCCGGTGGTGTTCTTCCTGCAGAACAACCAGTGGGCCATCTCCGAGCCGACCACGCGCCAGACCCGCACGCCGCTCTACCGGCGCGGCGAGGCGTTCGGCATGCCGAGCCTGCGGGTCGACGGCAACGACGTGCTGGCCGTCTACGCGGCGACCCAGGAGGCCCTCGAACGGGCCCGCCGGGGCGAGGGCCCGAGCTTCATCGAGGCATTCACGTACCGCATGGGCGCCCACACGACGTCGGACGACCCGACGCGCTACCGCACCACCGACCAGGAGGAGGTGTGGCGGCGCCGCGACCCGATCGACCGCCTCGCCGCCCTCCTGCGCGCGGAGAAGGAGCTCGACGACGACTACGTCGCCGAGGTGCAGCAGTCCGCCGACGAGCTCGGCGTCCGGCTCCGGGCCGGCGTCCGCGCTCTCGACGGCGGAGCGCCCGTCTCGACCTTCGACGACGTCTACGCCACGCCACACGGCGTCGTCGCGTCCGAGCGGGCCTGGTACGAGGCCTACGAGGCCGGTGACCCGCCGGCCGACCAGTACGCGATCGCGGAGACGGCCCAGGGAGGCGCACGATGACGACCATGGCGGAACGTACCCGGACCACGTCCGGCGCCCCCGGGGGCACGCGGACCCTGACGCTCGGCAAGGCCGTCAACGAGGGCCTGCGGGCCGCGATGCGGCGCGACGACAAGGTCATGCTCATGGGCGAGGACATCGGCCCGCTGGGCGGCGTCTTCCGCGTGACCGACGGGCTGCAGGCCGAGTTCGGCGAGCAGCGCGTCGTGGACACGCCGCTCGCGGAGTCGGGCATCGTCGGCACCGCCGTCGGCCTGGCCATGCGCGGCTACCGGCCGGTCTGCGAGATCCAGTTCGACGGGTTCGTCTTCCCGGCGTTCAACCAGATCACCACGCAGCTCGCCAAGATGCACAACCGCACGCGCGGCGCGGTCGAGCTGCCGGTCGTCATCCGGATCCCGTACGGCGGCGGCATCGGTGCCGTCGAGCACCACAGCGAGAGCCCCGAGGCGCTGTTCGCGCACACGGCGGGCCTGCGCGTGGTCTCGCCGAGCACCCCGCAGGACGCCTACACGATGATCCAGGAGGCGATCGCCTGCCCGGACCCGGTCCTGTTCTTCGAGCCCAAGGGGCGCTACTGGGCCAAGGGCGAGGTCGACCTCGACGCCGAGATCGGCTCCTCCACGCTGGACGCGGCCCGCGTGGTGCGTGCGGGTACCGACGTCACCCTCGTGGCGTACGGCCCGTCCGTCGAGACGGCGCTCAAGACCGCCGACGCGCTCGCGCAGGAGGGCCGGTCCGCGGAGGTCATCGACCTGCGCGCCGTCTCGCCGATGGACACGGCCACCGTGGTGACGAGCGTCCGCCGGACGGGTCGTTGCGTCGTGGTCCACGAGGCGCCGGTGTTCTTCGGCGCCGGTGCGGAGATCGCCGCCCGGGTGACCGAGGAGTGCTTCTACGCGCTCGAGGCGCCGGTGCTGCGGGTGGGCGGCTTCCACACCCCGTACCCCGTGGCCAAGCACGAGCACGACTACCTGCCCAGCGTGGACCGGGTGCTCGACGCCGTCGACCGTGCCTTCGCGCACTGAGCAAGGAGCCAGCAGCCAAGTGAGCTCGAACAACCAGAGGTTCCCGCTCCCCGACGTCGGTGAGGGCCTCACCGAGGCGGAGATCGTCGAGTGGCGGGTCGCCGTCGGCGACACCGTCGAGGTGAACCAGACGATCGTCGAGATCGAGACGGCGAAGTCGCTCGTGGACCTGCCGTCGCCCTGGACCGGGACCGTGTCCGCCCTGCTCGTCGAGCCGGGCACCACCGTCGACGTCGGCACCCCCATCATCGAGATCGCGGTCTCGGAGCCGGCGGGCGCCGCGGCCCCCGCGGCGGCACCCGAGCCGGGGGCGGCCACGGAGCAGGCGCAGGACGAGGCCTCGGGGTCCGTCCTGGTCGGCTACGGCACGGCGGAGGCCAAGGCGAGCGGGCGGCGTCGCCGGTACCAGGCAGCACCCGCGGCACCGGCCGCGGTCGCCGTCGCTCCGGCGCCCCCGGCGCCGAAGCCCGCACCGGCCGCGCCCAAGCCGGCCCCGGAGCCGGCAGGAAACGGGACGACGACCGCGACGCGGGCACGGGTGCTCGCCAAGCCACCGGTCCGCAAGCTGGCCAAGGACCTGGGGGTGGACCTGGCGAGCGTCCACGCGACGGGTCCTGGCGGCATCGTGACGCGCGAGGACGTGGTCGCCCACGCCGAGCGGTCGTCGGTGCGCACGCTGACCCACTACCCCGACGACGAACCGTGGCTCGCCTCGGGCGTGGTCTCGCCGGACGGGCGCCAGACGCGTGTCCCGGTGCGGTCGGTGCGCAAGCGCACGGCCGAGGCCATGGTGGCCAGCGCCTTCACCGCCCCGCACGTGACGGTGCTGCACACGGTCGACGTCACCCGGACGATGAAGCTCGTGGCCTCCCTCAAGGAGGACCGCGACTTCGCCGACGTCAAGGTGACGCCGCTGCTGGTGGCGGCGAAGGCGGTGCTGCTGGCCGTCAAGCGCCACCCGCAGATCAACGCCTCGTGGGACGACGCGGCGCAGGAGATCGTCTACAAGCACTACGTCAACCTCGGCATCGCCGCGGCGACGCCGCGGGGTCTCGTGGTGCCGAACATCAAGGACGCCCACACGCTCGACCTGCTCGGGATCGCCACGGCGCTGAACGAGCTCACGGCGACCGCGCGGGCCGGCCGGACGTCCGTGACAGACATGTCGGACGGCACGATCACGATCACCAACCTGGGCGTGTTCGGCATCGACACGGGGACGCCCATCCTCAACCCGGGGGAGTCGGGGATACTCGCGTTCGGCGCGATCCGGCAGCAGCCCTGGGTGCACAAGGGCAAGGTGAAGCCGCGCTGGGTGACGACGCTCAGCTTCAGCTTCGACCACCGGCTGGCCGACGGCGAGCTCGGCGCCCGGTTCCTCTCGGACGTCGCGCGCGTTCTGGAGGACCCGTCGCGCGGCCTCGTCTGGGGCTGATCCCGGACGCACAGGACCCCCAGGTCACCACGGTGACCTGGGGGTCCTGTGCACGGGCAGGCCGGGTACCCGGACGGCCGCGCGCCGCCCGGGAGCCGCGTGGCCTCACGCCACGCGCATACCACCGATCGACCGCGGCCTGCCGCGACGGCGCTTGCGGCTGCGCACGGTGCCGTCGACGACGATCTCGCCGCCCCAGACCCCCCAGGGTTCGCGCCGCGCGAGCGCACCCGCGAGGCACTGGGCCTTCAGCGGGCAGTCGCCGCAGGCGCGCTTCGCCGCCTCGAGGTCAGCCGGATGCTCCGCGAACCAGAGCTCGGGCTGTTCCGAGCACGGCACGGAGTCGTCGGTCTCGGTGATGATGTTCGCGAGGTCCACACTGGTCACAACGCAGAAGAGGGCTAAAGGGTTGGGTTTGGTGCATAATCCAGCCCAACTTTTTGCGCAGGTTCCGCGTATGTCCGGTTCGTCCTGATCCACACCGTGGTCAACCGGACACCCGGAGACGGTCAGAACCCCCTCGGCGCACGCCTAGGCTGGAGCGGTGACCCCGACCGACGCACGGAACAGGACCGGCACCCCCGCACGCGCCGGCGCGGCAGGCCCCGCCGCCCCGCCCTGGCTCGCCGTCGCGCTGCCCGCGGCGGCGCTCGTCGCGCTCGCCGCCCTCGTCGCGGCCGGCGCGTTCTCCGGCGCCTTCACGGCGTTCGCTGCGTTCACCGACCCGGGGGCGCTCGTCCGCTGGGGCGCGCCGGTCGCGACGATCGTCACCGAGCTGTCGCTCGCCGTGACGATCGGGTCGCTCGCGCTGGCGGCGTTCGTCCTGCCCCGCGGCCCGCTCGTGGACCGCGCCCTCGGCGTCGCCGGGGTGACGGCGGGCCTGTGGACGCTCGCGGCCCTGATCCAGCTCGTGCTGCGCTTCTCGTGGTCGACCTACCTGCCGCTGGACGCGCCGGGGTTCGGCCCCACGCTCATGGAGTACGTCACGACCATCACCGTCGGGCGCACCTACCTCGGCATCGTCGTCGTCGCGGCGCTCACCGCCGCCGTCGCGCTGCTCGTGCGCGGGCGGGTCGGAGCGCTGTGCGCGCTCGCGCTGCCCGTCGTCGCGCTCGGCATGCAGTCCTCGACCGGGCATGCCGCGGGCGCCGCGAGCCACGACCTGGCGGTCTCGGCCCTGTTCCTGCACCTCGGCGGCGCCGCCCTGTGGATCGGCGGCCTCGCGGCCGTCGCCCTGGTCGGCCTGCGCCACGCCGCGACGGCGGACGTCATCCGCCGGTACTCGAACATCGCGCTGTGGTGCTTCCTCGCCGTCGCCGTGTCCGGCCTCGTCAGCGCCTGGATCCGGCTGGGCTCGCTGGACGGCCTGACCACGGACTACGGCGTCCTCCTCCTGATCAAGGTCGTGCTCCTCGTCGTCCTGGGCGCGCTGGGCTGGCTGCACCGCACCACCGTCGTCGCACGGCTGGCCTCGCCCGCCACCACGCGGGACGCCGCCGTCGGCCTGTTCTGGCGGCTCACGGCCGTCGAGGTCGCCGTCATGGGGGCTGTCTCCGGCGTGGCGGTCGCGCTCGGCTCGACGGCGCCGCCTGTGCCCGACGAGCCCATCGCCGACCCCACGCCCGCCGAGCTCGTCACCGGCCACCCGCTGCCGCCCGAGCCCACGCTCGCGCGCTGGTTCACCGAGTTCCAGTGGGACGTCATCCTCGCCTTCGGCTGCGCCGCCGCGCTCCTCGTCTACGTGCGGTGGGTGCTGCGCCTGCGGGCCCGCGGTGACGCCTGGCCCGTCGGGCGCACGATCTCCTGGTGCCTGGGCGTCGTCGTGCTGTTCTGGGCCACCAACGGGGGCGCGGCCACGTACGGCCACGTCCTGTTCAGCGCGCACATGGTGCAGCACATGGTCCTCGCCATGGTCGTGCCGATCTTCCTCGTGCTCGCCGCGCCCGTGACCCTGCTCGTCCGCGCGGTGCCCGCCCGCAAGGACGGGTCGTGGGGGCCGCGCGAGTGGGTCCTCGCGCTCGTGCACTCGCCGTGGGGCCGGTTCATGGCCCACCCCGTCGTCGCGGCCGTGCTCTTCGCGGGCGGCATGATCGTCTTCTACTTCACGCCGCTGTTCGAGCTCGCCCTGACCACCTACGCGGGCCACGTGTGGATGGTCCTGCACTTCACGCTGGTCGGGTACCTCTTCGCCAACGCGCTCATCGGGGTCGACCCCGGCCCCTCACGGCCCGGCTACCCGCTGCGGCTGGTGCTGCTGTTCGCCACGATGGCGTTCCACGCGTTCTTCGGCGTCGCGCTCACGTCCGGCACCGCGCTGCTCGTGCCCGAGTGGTTCGGGCTCCTGGGCCGCCCGTGGGGCCCGAGCGCCATCGAGGACCAGCAGCGGGGCGGCGCCGTCGCCTGGGGGATCGGCGAGCTGCCGACGCTGCTGCTCGCCGTCGGCGTCGCGATCTCCTGGACGCGGTCCGACCAGCGCGAGGCCCGGCGCAACGACCGCAAGGCCGAGCGTGACGGCGACGCAGAGCTCGAGGCCTACAACGCCATGCTCGCGCAGAAGGCCGACCAGGCGCGGCGCGGCCAGGGGTGACACAGTCCGGGTGACGCGGAGGATATTCCTGCCCGCCACCCCACCGGCCCGTGGTAGACGTGGTCGGTGAACGAAACCCCGCAGACCCCGTTCCACGACCTCGACCACTACGTCGCCGTCCCGCGCCTCGCCGGCCTCACGGCGAGCCCGGACGGCACCCGCCTCGTCGCGACGGTGCAGACGCTCGACGGCGAGCGCACCGCGTACCGCACGGCCCTGTGGGAGGTGGACCCGGCGGGCGAGCAGCCGGCCCGCCGCCTGACCCGCTCGGCGAAGGGCGAGTCGTCCGCCGCGTTCACGCGCACGGGCGACCTCCTGTTCACCTCCGCCCGCCCCGACCCCGACGCGGCCGACGGTGCCGACCCGGTCCCGGCCCTGTGGCTGCTGCCCGCGGACGGCGGCGAGGCGCGGGTCGTCGCGACCGCGCCGGGCGGCGTCTCCGCCCCGCTGGCCGCACGCTCGGCCGACGTCGTGAGCGTCGCGGCGGAGCTCCTGCCGTCCGCGGGGGACCTCACGCAGGACGCCGCCCTGCGCAAGGCCCGCAAGGACCAGAAGGTGTCCGCGATCCTGCACACCGGCTACCCCGTGCGGTACTGGGACCACGACCTCGGTCCGGGCGAGGACCGGCGCCTCGTCGGTGACCTCGGGGCGCTCGCGGACGTGCCGGCGGCGCCGCTGCCCCCCGCCCCCGGGGCGGACGCCGAGGCGCGGGCCGCCGAGCCGGGCAGGCACCTGGAGCTGCGCGACCTCACCGGCCCGGGCCGGTACCTGCACGATCACGCGGCGGACCTGTCCGCCGACGGCGGCACCCTCGTGACCTCGTGGACCGTCCCGGACGCCGGGGCCGCGCAGCGGTCGACGCTCGTCGCGATCGACACCGCGACGGGCGAGCGTCGCGTGCTCGTCGACGACCCGGACGCGGACGCGACCGCGCCCCGGATCTCGCCCGACGGGGCGTGGGTCGCGTACGTGACCGAGTCGATCTCGACGCCCGAGCAGGCACCGGTCGTCCGCCTCGGCCTCGTGGCGCTGGACGGCTCCACCGAGCCCGTCGTGCTCGCGGACGACTGGGACCGCTGGCCGGGCCGCCCCACGTGGCTCCCCGACGGCACCGGCCTGCTCGTCACGGCCGACGACGACGGGCGCGGCCCCGTCTTCCTGGTCGGCTTCACGGGCGCCCTGCCCGGCGGCGAGGTCGTGGTCGAGCGGGTGACCGCCGACGACGCGGTCCTCACCGACGTCTCCGTCACGCCCGACGGCGCCACGCTGTTCGCGCTGCGTACCTCGTACGTGGCACCGGCCGAGCCCGTGCGTGTCGACCTGGCGGCGTTCCGCGCGTCGGGCGCACCGGGGGAGCGGACGCCGGTCCCGGCGACCGTGCTGCGCTCGCCGGTGCCCGCCCCGCCGCTGCCGGGCCGGCTCACCGAGGTCGAGACGACCACCGACGACGGCGTCCGTGTGCGCGCCTGGCTCGCGCTCCCCGCGGACGCGGGGCCGGACGCGAAGGCCCCGCTGCTGCTGTGGATCCACGGTGGCCCGCTCGGGTCGTGGAACGTGTGGAGCTGGCGGTGGAACCCGTGGCTCATGGTGGCGCAGGGCTACGCGGTGCTGCTGCCGGACCCGGCGCTGTCGACGGGTTACGGGCAGGAGTTCGTCCAGCGTGGCTGGGGTGCGTGGGGCGGTGCGCCGTTCACGGACCTCATGGCGATCACGGACGCGGCCGAGGCCCTGCCGGAGATCGACGAGACGCGCACGGCCGCGATGGGCGGGTCGTTCGGCGGCTACATGGCCAACTGGGTGGCCGGGCACACCGACCGGTTCCGCGCGGTGGTGACCCACGCGAGCCTGTGGGCCCTGGACCAGTTCGGTCCGACCACGGACGCGAGCTTCTACTGGGCCCGTGAGATGACGCCGGAGAGGGCGCTGGAGAACAGCCCGCACCGGTCGGTCGACCAGATCCGCACGCCGATGCT
This sequence comes from Promicromonospora citrea, assembly GCF_013004695.1. Taxonomy (GTDB): domain Bacteria; phylum Actinomycetota; class Actinomycetes; order Actinomycetales; family Cellulomonadaceae; genus Promicromonospora; species Promicromonospora citrea. The sequence goes on along the minus strand of NZ_JABEMG010000002.1, from coordinate 29,813 downwards.
GGTGATCCACGGCGACAAGGACTACCGCGTCCCGGTCGGCGAGGGCCTGCGCCTGTGGTTCGAGCTGCTCACGCGGTCGGGCCTCGCGGCCTCGGACGACGGCGAGACGCCGCACCGGTTCCTGTACTTCCCGGACGAGAACCACTGGGTGCTCACGCCGCAGAACGCCAAGACCTGGTACCAGGTGGTGTCGGTGTTCCTCGCGGAGCACGTCCTGGGCGAGACGCGCGAGCTGCCGTCGACGCTGGGCTGACCGCCCCGCCGTCCGGGTCGTTCAGCCGGCCCGGACGGCGCCGACGACCCGGACGCGGACCGCCACGTCCCCGATCTCCTCCGGCACCTTGTCCACGAGGGCGGGGTCCGTCACGTTGACCTGGAGCACCCAGCTCCCGCCGGGCCCGGTGACCTGCTCCACCGAGACCTCCTCGGTGAGCACCTCGACCGGTGAGCCACCGGACGCCGGCCGCGCCTGTGCCCGGGTCGGGTACTCGCGGGGCGGCTGTCCGAGGGACGTCGTGAACTCAGGGGCGACGCCGACGCCGATCACACCGGCCAGCCCGACCACTTTTTCCCGCAATGCGGCTTTTGCGGAGCGAGCCTCGTCGAGTGTTGCCATCCCGATCACCTCCTGGTCATCCATTGTGTCCCCCGTGTCTACCCCCTACCACCGGCCCGGGACGTGCCCTCCGCCGCTCCACGCGACCCCGGACGACGCCGCAGGTCAGGCGGTGTTCACCCCGCGACGCGCCGTCGGGACACGCCCGGCCGCCACCGGCCGGCCCCCGACACGCCCGGCGGGCGAAACGCTGGTGCGCCCACCGAACGCCCGCGGCAGGCTCATGCGAACGGCTGCGCAGGCTCGCGCGCGAGCTCGATGCCCAGGATCTCCAGCACGCGGTCGATCGGGTTGGCATAGGTGAGCCCCTTGCCGCTCCGCCCGCCGGACTCGGACCCCGCGAACAGCAGACCGAGCGCCACGCCGTCCTCGCGGTACACGAGCGCGCCCGAGTCGCCGCCGCGCGAGAACGGTCCGTCGTCGAGGCTCTCGATCTCGATCTGGTCGTCGAACGCGAGCGCGCCCAGGTCCTCGTAGCCCACGATGACGTCGTCGAGCTCGATCGCCGTCACGCGCCCCCGCGTGACCGACGTCGTGCGGCCCACCTTGCCGACGGTCTCGCCGCCGAGAGCCCGCGCGGTCTTCACCACGCGGCCGACCGGGTACTCGAAGTCGACGGGCACCCGGTCGAGCCGGGCGATGGCGGCGTCGGTGTACGCGGGCTCCGCGCCGTCGAGGTCGACCACCTCCGTCAGCTCGCCGATCCGGTCGCCGGGCGGCAGGCCGCCGTCTGCAGGCCCCGGCTGCAGCACGACGTCGCCGGGCCGGGCGTCGGGCGAGCCGGCGAGCACGTGGTAGTTCGACAGCGCGTACAGGTGCCCGTCGCCCGCCCGGGTGACGAAGGCGCCGAGCGTGCCCGCCGTGACGCCGACGTGCCCGATCGAGAGGCCGGGGCGCAGCGGTCTGCGCCGGTCGGTGTCGCCGTCGGCCAGGGACGTGGGCGCGGGCGGGCGCGGGCCCAGCTCGCTCACGGGGCGGATGCGGCCCGTGCGCCGCACGTCGACGGCGGGCCCCACCTCCGCCGACACCTTGCGCACGATCGACCGCGCGCGAGGGATCCCGAGCCGGTACCGGACGGCGATGCCGAACTCGCCCTCGCCCTGCGGCACGAGGCCGAGCGCGAGCGTCGGGGCGCGGACCACGTCGGCCGCGCGGACCGCGGTCGCGGTGCCGCCGCCCGACCGCGGCGTCGGCACGTCGCCGTGCCGCTCCGCGAGGTCGAGGGCGAACGCCGCAAGCTGCTCCTTCAGTGTCCTGGCCTCGTCGCGGTCCATACCCCTGATCCTCTCCTCACCCACCGACACACCCGACCCCACCTCGTCACGACACGCCGGTCCGTCCCCAGATGTCATCCGAAAGACGGATATCCCGATGCCGGGTTTGCGCGGTACGTTCCTCTGCTACACCCAATCACGGCCGGGTGAAAGCCAGGAAGACCTGGGATGTCACAAACCTCCCGAGCAGGCCTCCTGAAACGGTGGCGGTGCCCGGCCCGGGCACCCGCGGACACGGAAACGGCGAGAATGATCGGGACGATGGACGAGAGGCGCAGCACGCGAGTGACCCGTGCGGACGTGCGCGCGGCGCTCATGTGGGCCCTCGAGCGGGACCGCGAGGCGCTCCTGGCGCACCGCGACGCCGTGCACTCGAACAAGAGCGACCTCACGCGTCGCCGCGCGGACAAGGCGCTGGTCGAGCAGTGGCGTGCCCGCACGGCGGACACGGAGCAGGACACCAGCCGCCCCGAGTGACAATGGGCGGGTGAGCACTGGCCTGCAGAACCTCCCCCGCGTCCGCGCCTCCGAGCTCGTCGGACGGGGCTGGCTGAACACCGGCGGCAAGGACGTCACCCTCGCCGACCTGCGCGGCAAGGTCGTCGTCCTCGACTTCTGGACCTTCTGCTGCATCAACTGCCTGCACGTCCTCGACGAGCTGCGCGAGGTCGAGGAGCGGCACCGCGACGAGCTCGTCGTCGTCGGCGTCCACTCGCCGAAGTTCGAGCACGAGGCCGACCCGGAGGCGCTCGCGGCCGCCGTCGAGCGGTACGAGGTGCACCACCCCGTGCTCGACGACCCGGAGCTCGTCACCTGGGGCGCGTACACGGCGCGGGCGTGGCCCACGCTCGTCGTCGTCGACCCGGAGGGCTACATCGTGGCGCAGATGGCGGGGGAGGGGCACGGTTCCGCCATCGCTGCGCTGGTCACCGACCTCGTCGCCGAGCACGCCGCCAAGGGCACGCTGCACCGCGGCGACGGGCCCTACGTGCCGCCCGAGCCGACGTCGGGCACGCTCCGCTTCCCCGCCAAGGCGATCACGCTGCCGGGCGGCAACCTCCTGGTCGCCGACGCCGGGCACCACTCGCTCGCCGAGCTCGCGCCCGACGGCGAGACGCTCGTGCGGCGGATCGGTTCCGGCGACCGCGGGCTGCTCGACGGCGGGCCCGCCGTGGCGATGTTCTCCGAACCGAACGGGCTGTGCCTGGTGCCCGAGGAGCTGCGCGCCGAGCTGGGCTACGACGTCGTCGTCGCCGACACGGTCAACCACGCCCTGCGGGGTGTGCGCCTGGCCGACGGCCGTGTGACCACCGTCGCGGGCACCGGCGAGCAGTTCATGGTCGGCGGCCAGGAGAACGTGGGCCGGGACGGCGAGCCGCGCCGCGCCTACGAGCCCGGGAGCACGGTCGCCCCGCTCGACGTGCGCCTCAGCTCCCCGTGGGACATCGCGTGGTCGCCCGTGCGCGCCGCGTTCGTCGTCGCCATGGCGGGCAACCACACGCTGTGGGAGGTCGACCTGGTGCAGGGGTCGGCGGGCCTGCTCGCCGGGACCATGAACGAGGGGCTCCAGGACGGCCCGGGCCAGGACGCGTGGTTCGCCCAGACGTCGGCCGTCGTGCCGGCGGTCGGCGGGGACGGCCTGCCCGACGGCGCCCTGTGGATCGCGGACTCCGAGACCTCGTCGCTGCGCCGGGTCGAGCTGTCCGCCGGCGCGGACGGCGCGCCGGCAGCGACCGTCACCACCGCCGTGGGGCAGGGCCTGTTCGACTTCGGCCACCGGGACGGCGCCGCCGACCAGGCGCTGCTGCAGCACCCGCTCGGCGTCGGCGTGCTGCCGGACGGCAGCGTCGTCGTCGCCGACACGTACAACGGCGCGGTGCGCCGGTACGACCCCGCGTCGGGCGAGGTGACCACGCTCGCGCGCGGGCTGGCCGAGCCCTCGGGCGTGCTGGTCGAGGTCGCCGAGGACACCGTGCACCTGCTGGTCGTCGAGTCGGCCGCGCACCGGCTCACGCGCGTCGCGCTGCCCGCGACGCTCGTGGGCGAGGTGCTCGACGGCGGCGCGCACCGCGTGGCCCGGCCCGCCACCGGCGTCGCGGCGGGCGCTCTCCGCCTCGACGTGCCCTTCGCGCCCGCCCCCGGCCAGAAGCTGGACGACCGCTGGGGCCCGTCGACGTCGCTCCAGGTGAGCGCGACCCCTCCCGAGCTGCTGCTGTCCGGCGCCGGCACGGGGACCGACCTGTTCCGCGACCTCGTGATCAACCCCGACGTGGCCGAGGGCGTGCTGCACGTGACGGCCAAGGCGGCGTCGTGCGACGAGGTACCCCTGCTCCCGGACGGCGAGCCTGACCCGGACGTGTTCCCGGCGTGCCACCTCGCGCAGCAGGACTGGGGCGTGCCCGTGCGCGTCGTGCCGGAGGGCGACGCGGAGCTGACGCTGCCGCTGCGGGGCTGAGCCCTGCTGGTCAGGTCTGCCGGTCAGGTCTGCCGGGCTCAGCCCATCAGCACGGCGGGCAGCTCGGCCAGCGAGTCGATGACCGTGGTGCGCGCCGCCTCCGGCCGCCGGGCGTGCAGGTACCCCCACGGCCCGCGGCGCAGCAGGACCGGGCGCATGCCCGCCTCGGCGGCGGGCAGCACGTCGTTGTCCAGCCGGTCGCCGACGTACGCGATCTCCTGCGGCGCGACCCCCGACAGCTCGGCCACGCGCGCGAAGAACCCGGGGTCGGGCTTCTGCACGCCCCACTCGTCCGAGGTGCGGATCGCGCTCACCGGCAGGTCCATGGCCTCGAGCGCCGCGCGCGCGACGGGCGGCTGGTTGCCCGCGACCACGACGTCGAGCCCGGCCTCGCGCAACGCCGCCAGCGCGGGGCGGACGTCGGGGTAGAGGTCGTCCGCGTCGAACCCGTTCCGCAGGCCGTCCGGGTCGTCCCGCGCCCAGCGCTCGGCCTCCTCGTCGACGTCGAGGCCGGGACGCACCAGCGCGAACGCCTCGAGGTGCGGGAGGTCCAGCGCGGCGCAGCCGCCCAGCACGCCCAGGAACGTCAGCGGCGGGACCCCCAGCCGCTCGGCCCAGCGCAGCCAGATCCTCGACTCGTCGATCAGCGTCTCACCCACGTCGAACACCACCGTACGCACCATGGGGGCGACTCTATGCCGGGGGCGGCGGGGACCTCAGCCGAGGCGGAAGAGGGGGTCGCCCGCGCGGACGACGGTGCCGGGGGCGGCGATCTCGGTGAGCCCGTCGGTCCCCAGGTCCAGCGCGACGACGGGGACCAGCGGGGACCGGCCGCCGTCGGCGACCGCGGCGGGGGACCAGCGCACGAGCTCCTGGCCCGCCTCGACGGTGTCGCCCTCCGCGGCGAGCAGCGCGAACCCCTCGCCCTCGAGCTGCACGGTGTCGATGCCCAGGTGCACGAGCACACCGCGGCCCGATCCCTCGGCCGCCTGAGCGTCGCCCGAGGGTGCGAGCAGCACGAACGCGTGCGGGTGCAGCTTGACGACGACGCCGGCGCACGGTGCGACCGCGCTCGTGCCCGCCGCGGGGTCCGGGTCGACGGCGAGCCCCGGGCCGACCATGCTCTCGGCGAAGACCGGGTCGGGCACGTCGCGCATCGCGACCACCCGTCCCGCGACGGGGGAGGTGACCATCAGCGCCTCGGCCATGCCGCCATCCTGCCAGACCCACGGCCGCGCGGCGGGTGATCCTGGGCGGCGCGGGGTGCGTCCACGCCGCAGGCTCGTCGTGAGGTGCGCTCGCGTGTAACGTTCCGAGCGCACTCGACGACGAGCCTGTGGGGAGCGTACGGATGACGAGCGAGAGGCTCACGGGCGTCCCGGCCAGCCCGGGACGCGCCGCGGGGGTCGTGGTGCGGATGCCCGCACGCGTCCCCGAGCCACGGACCAGCCGCCTGACCGGGGACGCCGAGGCCGCCGTCCGCGCCGTCGAGGAGGCCGCCGCCCAGGTCGAGGCCGACCTCGCTGACCGGGCCGGCCGCGCGTCCGGGACGGCGGCCGACGTGCTCGCCGTGACGGCGGCGATGGCGGCCGACCCCACGCTCGCGGCCGGTGCCGCACGCCGCGTCCGGGAGGACCGCCTCACGCCCGAGCGCGCCGTGTGGGACGCCGCGGGGTCGGTCGCGTCGCAGCTCGAGTCCCTCGGCCCGCCCATGTCGGAGCGCGCCCGCGACGTGCGCGACGTCCGCGACCGCATCGTCGCGGCCCTCACGGGCGCCGCCCCGCCCGGCGTGCCCGACCCGGGTCACCCGTTCGTGCTGGTCGCGAGCGATCTCGCGCCCGCGGACACCGCGATGCTCGACCCCGCCGTCGTCGTCGCCGTCGTCACGGCGCGCGGCGGGCCGACGTCGCACATGGCCATCCTCGCGCGTGCGCTGGGCATCCCCGCCGTCGTCGCGCTGCCCGGCGCCGCCGACCTCGTCGACGGCGAGGAGGTCGTCGTCGACGGCACGGTCGGCAGCGTGCTGCGCTCGCCGTCGGCCGAGGACGTCGAGCATGCGCGGGACCGGGTCGTCGCGGCGACCTTCGACGGGCACGCGGCCACGCGCGACGGCGTCGCGGTCGACCTCGTCGCCAACGTGGCCGACCCCGCGGAGGCCCGGGCGGCCGCTGCGGCCGGCGCGCGCGGTGTCGGGCTCTTCCGCACCGAGTTCTGCTTCCTCGGCCGGGGCGAGGAGCCGGGCATCGACGAGCAGGTGGCCGCCTACCGCGCCGTGCTGTCGCAGTTCCCGGGGCAGCGGGTCGTCGTCCGCACGCTGGACGCGGGCGCCGACAAGCCGCTGCGCTTCCTCACGCCCGACCACGAGGACAACCCGGCCCTCGGCGTGCGCGGGCTGCGCACCGCCGTCGCGCACCCGGACGTGCTCGACCGCCAGCTCGACGCGATCGCGCGCGCCGCAGCCGCCGAGACCGCCGAGGTGTGGGTCATGGCGCCGATGGTCGCCACGGTCGACGAGGCGCGCGACTTCGCGGCCGCGTGCGAGGCGCACGGCCTGCACCAGCCCGGTGTGATGATCGAGACGCCCGCCGCCGCGCTCCAGGCGCGGCACGTGCTGGCCGAGGTGGCGTTCGCGAGCCTCGGCACCAACGACCTCACGCAGTACACGATGGCGGCCGACCGCGACCTCGCCGGGGTGGCCGCCCTGTCGACCCCGTGGCAGCCCGCCGTGCTCGAGCTGGTCCGGGTGGCGTGCGAGGGCGGGGCGGTGCATGGTGCTCCGGTGGGCGTGTGCGGCGAGGCGGCGGCGGACCCGCTCCTCGCGCCCGTCCTGGTGGGGCTCGGCGTCGCGTCGCTGTCCATGACGCCCCGTGCGCTCGCCGAGGTGGCGGATACCCTGGCACGGGTGACCCGCGACGAGTGCACGGAGCTGGCGCGGCTGGTCCTCGACCGCCCCACGGCCGAGGCCGCGCGCGACGCGGTACGGACACGTCTCCTGCCCTGAACCTCATCTGAACCCACCGGTCACATCCCAGTCACGTCTGCGCCCTAAGGTGGCCCGCATGCCCGAACCGATCCCGACCGACCCGGCCGGACCCGCAGCCCCCGAGGTGCGGGTCACCCTGTCGACGGCGTCGGTCTTCCCCCGCCGTGTGCCGCTCGCGTTCGAGTCGGCCGCCGAGCTCGGCTACGACGGCGTCGAGGTCATGGTCTGGTCGGAGGAGGTGACCCAGAACCCGCGCTCGCTCGCGAAGCTGTCGGCCGACACCGGCATGCCCGTGCGCTCCGTGCACGCCCCGACGCTCCTGGTGAGCCAGCGGGTCTGGGGCCGCTCGCCCGACGCGAAGCTGGAGCGCACCGCCGACATGGCGCTCGAGCTCGGCGCGGGCACCGTCGTGGTGCACCCGCCGTTCCGCTGGCAGTACAAGTACGCACGGCAGTTCCAGGACCAGGTGCGCACGCTCAGTGAGTCCACCGGCGTCACCATCGCCGTCGAGAACATGTACCCGTGGCGCGGCGGCAAGCGCGAGTTCCAGGCCTACCTGCCCGGCTGGGACCCCGCGGAGCACGACTACGACGCCGTCACGCTCGACCTGTCCCACGCCAGCGTCGCGCAGCAGGACGCCGTGGCGCTCCTGCACACCTTCGGCGACCGCCTGCGGCACGTGCACCTGGCCGACGGCAACAACGGCGCGCGCGACGAGCACCTCGTCCCAGGACGCGGCAGCATGCACGCGGAGAAGGTGCTGCGCGAGCTCGTGGCGCGGGGCTGGAGCGGCGACGTCTGCGTGGAGATCTCCACGCGCGCCGCGCGCACGGCGGCAGAGCGGCGCGACGACCTGGCCGCGTCGCTCCAGTTCGCGCGGGCCTACCTGGCACCGACGCCCGGCGACTTCCACACGCCGCCCGGCGTGCACCACCGGCCGCACGACGCGTGGTGACCTCCGGTGTGATCCTGCTCTCGAACGGTTTCGATCCGACCCGGTCCCGGGTCTAGACTGGCCCCGTCGGGAGAACGGCAGCGGCGACCCGCCGCACGGACGAAGGAGGTGGCGCGCATGACCCGTAGCGAGCCTCCGAGTAGTCCGAACCGCAGCTGAGCTGACGGTTCCCCTCCCGCCTCCCCGCGGGTTCCCGCGCACCGGTGCGCCTCGCCCTCCTCCGTCGAGAGGGGGCGCGACCTCGCACCGGCCGGTCGGCCGTCCCCGCTGCGGTGTCCGTTCGCAGTCCATCACCTGCGCTCGACCCCAGGAGCTCCCTCATGGCCACCTTCCTGCCCTCGCGTCCCGCACGCCCCGTGCGTCCCCTCCTCGGCGCACTGCGCCCGCGCCGCGCCCCGGGCACGCCGCCCGACGTCGCCCCCCAGGGCCCCGCCGCCGAGCCCGAGCCGCGCTCGTCGGTCGTCGCCGCCGCGATCTACGACGACGGCGTGCTCACCGACCGGTACGACAACCTCGCCGAGACGTTCAGCGCGCTGCGCTCGCGGCCCGGCGGCATGGCCTGGATCGGCCTCGAGCGGCCGCACGAGACCGAGCTCACCTCGCTCGCGCGCGAGTTCGACCTGCACCCCCTCGCCATCGAGGACGCCATCCAGGCGCAGCAGCGCCCCAAGATCGAGCGGTACGGCGACACCCTGTTCGTCGTGCTGCGCGCCGCGCGCTACCTCGACGCGGTCGAGCAGGTCGAGTTCGGCGAGCTGCACGTCTTCGTCGGCCCCGACTTCGTGGTGACGGTGCGGCACGGCGCCTCGCCCGACCTCGCGGCGGTGCGCGCCCGCCTCGAGAACGACCGGGAGATGCTGGCCCGCGGCCCCGAGGCCGTGCTGTACGCCATCCTCGACAGCGTCGTGGACGGGTACGCGCCGGTCGTGGCCGGGCTGGACCACGACATCGACGAGATCGAGGCCGACGTGTGGGGCGGCGCCCCCGACGTCTCGCGCCGCATCTACGAGCTGTCCCGCGAGGTCATCGACTTCCAGCGCGCGGTGCGCCCCGAGCAGAAGGTCTGCGCGTCGCTGGCCAAGGGCGCCGACAAGTACGACGTCGACCCCGAGCTGCAGGCCTACCTGCGCGACGTCGCCGACCACCTCATCGAGGTCGCCGACCGGATCGAGGTCTTCCGCGCCGCGCTGCGGGACATCCTCACGGTGGCCGCGACCCTCGTCGCGCAGCGGCAGAACGAGGAGATGAAGCACCTCTCCGAGGTCAGCATCCGCCAGGGCGAGGAGGTGAAGAAGATCTCCGGCTGGGCCGCGATCCTCTTCGCACCGACGCTGGTGGGCACGGTCTACGGCATGAACTTCGACGTCATGCCGGAGCTCGCGTGGTCCTACGGCTACCCGGCGGCCCTGGTCGCGATGCTGGCCGTCAGCGTGGGTCTGTTCGGCGTGTTCCGGTGGAAGCGCTGGATCTGAGCGGTCAGGCCCGCTCGGCGGCGTCGCGCTCGGGGGCCGGGCCCTCGGGATCGAGGTCCTCGGGGTCCGGCAGGGACACGAGGTACCGGTGCCCCACCAGGGCGACCACGAGCCCCGCGGCCGCGCCGACGAGGAGCGGCGTGCCGTAACCGGCCCGCGCGAGCAGCCCGCCCGCCAGCGACCCGAGCGGCATGGCGCCCCAGAGCGCCGTCCGCCAGGTTCCGTGCACGCGTCCGAGCAGGTGGTTCGGCACCGCGGCCTGGCGCAGCGACATCATCAGCACGTTCCACGTGGTGGTGCAGCCGAACGCCACGAACACGGCGGCGGCGCCCACCCCCACCACGGGGAACGCCCCGGCGAGGAACCAGGCCGCGAGCCCGGTCGCGTTCGCCGTCGCCATGACGGGTCCTGTCCGGAACCGGGCCTTGAGGCGGCCCGTGACCGCGGCCGCGACGAGCGACCCGGCGGCGCCGGCCAGCATGAACGTGCCGTACCAGGCCTCCGGGACGTCGAGCCGCTCGAGCACGAACAGCACGAACGTCGACGTGACGGCGGCGTGGCAGATGCCGATGAGCACGCTGACCACCCACAGCGGCCGCAGCATCGCGTCGGCCCAGATGAACCGGAACCCCGCGGCGAGGTCGGCGCGCCATCCCGCCGCCCGCCCGTCCGCCGACGCCCCGGTGGGCGCCCCGGTGGACGCCGTACCGCGGGCCGTGCGACCGGACGCGACCGCGGGCAGCGCGAGCGCCAGCCCGCCCGCCACGGCGTACGCGGCGGCGTTGAGCCCCAGCGCCCACAGGGCGGACGCCGCGAGCAGCCACGACGTCAGCGGCTGCGACAGGAACTGCTGGACCACGATCTCCGCGGCCTCGATGCGCGAGTTCGCGCGCGGCAGGTCGGCCCGGCCGACGATGGACGGGACGACAGCGCGGACGGCGCCGTCGTACACGGTCTCGAGCGCTCCGTAGAGCAGCACGACGGCCAGCAGCCACCAGATCGTCAGCGCGCCCGTGAGGTGCAGCGCGAGGAGGCCGCCCGCCACGAGGGCGCGCAGGCCGCCGGCCAGGCCGAGCGCGAGCCGCCGGTCGACCCGGTCCACGAGCACGCCCGCCGGGATGGCGAACAGCAGCCACGGCAGCAGCGCCGCGACCGCGACGAGTGACACGAGCAGCGGGTCGTCGGTGAGCTGGACGGCGAGCAGCGGCGCGGCCACGCGCGCGATGCCGTCGCCCAGGCTCGAGCTGAGGTTGGCGGCGACGACCCGGGAGAACGCGCCCCCGAGCGGCGCGGGCCTGCGCACGGAGGGGGAGGACACGCGCCCGAGGCTATCGTCCGGCGCGGCGATGCCGGTCCGCCGTCCCGGCGTCGCCGCCCGCTGCGGTCAGGCCGGGACCGGGTCGGGCAGGCGCGCGCCCACCGCGCGGAGCACGAACGCCTCGGCCGCGCGGATGGTGCGCTCGCGCGCCACGGGCTCGTCGGGGATGAGGCGGCCGGACAGGCACGCGTTCACGAGGTGCACCGTCGGGTCGATGTCCTGCGGCGGGAACGTGCCCGCCTCGATGCCTGCCGCCAGGATGCGACGCAGGATCGCCTCGACGATGTCCGCGTGCTCGCGCAGCCGCTGCTGCGTGGCGCGCGACAGGACGGTGCGGAGGTCGGGCCCGGGGGCGAGGTGGAAGACACGGGTGAGCTGGGCCTGCTGCCGGATGTACGTGCGCAGCTGTTCCACCGGGTCGCTCACACCGTCCAGGGCACGCTCGAGCGTGTGGGCGTACTGCTCGGTCTCGTGGGTGATGAACCCGAGCAGCAGCGCTTCCTTGTCGTGGAAGTGGTTGTAGACGGCGGTCCGGCCCACGTCCGCGGCGGCGGCGATGTCGGCCAGCGTGATGGTGTCGAACCCGCGCTCGGCCATGAGGGTGGACAGCGCGGTGAACAGCTTGTGCCTCGTCATCTGGCGGTGCTCGTGCAGGCTCTTGCCGATGATCTTGGGCATGCTGACATCATAGGCATCGCTCGTCAGGTAACTGGAAACGCAGTCGGCCGGAGGTGAGACCTGGTCGCACCGTCCCGGCGCAGGAAATATCCGTTGTCATCCATTTTCCGACAGCAACAAAAAGCTTTCCCCCGCCGTGCCTCGGATCATGTGCACCCTCTGTCACCTGCGTGTTTCCTCTTTGTAACACGCCCGCATCATGGGTGAACAAAGGGGCCAGTAAAGTCTCCGCATGACATTCCTGGCGGGCGTGATTCCTGCGGAGCATGCGTCGGGTCACATTCTGATCCTGCCCAGCACCCACGGCCCCGTGGCCGTCAGCCAGCTCGCCGCCGCCTGGTTCGCGGACGTCGAGTGGCTCAGGGAACCCTCGCGCGCCGCCGGGCCGCGCCGGGTGGCGGGTGCCCGGTTCCGGGGGATGGCTCAACCCGAGGCGCTCGTGCCGGGGGTCCTGCGCCTGGGCGCCGGCCACGTCGCGACCGGTCCGTTCGAGGTCGGCGAGGCGCACCTCGCCGAGCTGGGGATGGCCGCGGCCACGGCGGAGGCCTACTCCGTCGCCCGTTCGGACGGCCTGCGCGACGTGCGGGGCGCCGCGCCGACGGCCTACGGCGACCGGGACGGCATCGCCCGCGCCTTCCCCCACGCCCTGCCGCAGGGGGACGAGCTGCGCGTGGTCCAGTGGATGGTGGCGGCCGCGCGCAAAACCGCCGGTGGCGCGCTCGCCGACGGCAGGCAGCCGCTCGTCCCCGATCCGGCCGGATCGGTGGACCTCGGCCTGTACTCGGCGCACGCGCTCCGGCCCGCCGACGTGCTGCCCATGCTGCGCTCGCTCATCGCGACCGCCGACGTCACGGCCGACCAGCCCACACCCGACGGCTCGCCGCGCTACACGCTCGTCGGCAGCACCGCCTACGACGGCTCGCTCGTCGTCGACGTCGAGCGGGTGGACCGGGTGCCGCGCGCGCTCGGCTCGCTCGACTGGCGCAGCTACGGGCCGTTCGCCTACCGCCTGAGCTGGATGCCCGCCGACCCGTACGAGCTCGAGCTGGAGCAGCCCTCCGGCCTGCACGTCATCGCCCGCTCGCGCATGCGCGCGTCGCTCGCGCGCCTCGCGCTCGGCCTCCACGGCCGGATCGGGGGCGTCCTCGTCGACGACGGCGGCTTCATCACCGCGCCCGAGGAGCTCGAGGCCCGCAACGACCCGACGGCGGGCGGCACCCAGGGCGTCCGGGCCTGGGTCTGACCGGCCGGAGCTCCCCGTCCCCACCCTGCGAAGTTATCCACAGGTTTGGTCCACAACCCTGTGTGTGACACGGGGAATCAGCGCCTCTGCCTGTGGACAGAACTGTGGGCGACGAGAGGGTGAAAATTACAACGGTGGAGCAGTTGCCGCGGCCCCGACACGCGGATAGAAACGTGGGCAATGGCTCGAGCCCGACGCCGATGCGGTGCGCTGCAGCAGTACCGACCGGCCCGGTCCTCGGGCACATGTGGTCGACCGGAGAACGACAGGACGCCCCGTGCTGCGGCGCGGGCTGTGGATGACGCCACAGGTGTCTGTACGGGGCCGGAAGACCACCCGCGTCCGACGTGACCGCCCAGACGCAGACCCGGCGCCCCGGGTCCGAGAGGCACGTCGGAGTCGTGACGTCGACACGACGTCCGGGTCCCGCTGCGGCCGGCCCCGGGAGCGCGGTGGAGCCAGGGCCCCCGGCCTGCCCCGGGGGCCCTGGCCCGTGCCCGGGGTCCTCTGTCCACCGGCGCACCGGCGTCCTAGGCTCGGTGCATGAGCAACCTCGAGACCCGCCCGGCCGCCCAGGTCTGCGCGGCCGGCGCGCAGGGCGAGGGCATCGAGCTCCTGGACCCCCGGGACGTGCCCCTCGGCGGTCCGCGCGCGATGACCGTCCGGCGCACCATCCCGCAGCGCGCGCGGTCGCTCGTCGGCGCCTGGTGCTTCAGCGACCACTACGGCCCCGACGACGTCACCACCGGCGAGGGCATGCAGGTGCCGCCCCACCCGCACACCGGCCTGCAGACGGTGAGCTGGCTCTTCGAGGGCGAGATCCTGCACCGCGACTCCGTGGGGTCGCTCCAGACCGTCCGCCCGGGCGAGCTCAACCTCATGACCGCCGGCGTCGGCATCTCGCACTCCGAGGAGTCGCCCACCGGCGTGCGCCCGCCCCGCCTGCACGGCGTGCAGCTGTGGACGGCGCTGCCCGGCTCGGCCCTCGACGTCGACCCGCACTTCGAGCACCACGCGGACCTGCCCGTCGCCCGGCACGACGGCGCCGTCGTGCAGGTGTTCGTCGGCCGGCTGGTCGTGGGAGGTGAGCTCCTGGAGTCGCCCGCGACGACCTACACGCCGCTGGTCGGCGCGCAGCTCGACCTCGAGCCCGGCGCCGAGGTGCGGCTCGACGTCGACCCCGGGCACGAGCACGCCCTGCTCGTGGACGCCGGTGACGTCACGTTCGAGGGCCACGGCGTACCGCCGTCGTCGCTCGGGTACCTGGCGCCGGGGCGCAGGACGCTCACCGTGCGGGCCGGTGCGACGTCGCCCGTGCGCGCCGTGCTGGTCGGCGGGCTCCCGTTCCCCGAGGACGTCGTCATGTGGTGGAACTTCATGGGCCGCACGCACGAGGACGTCGCCCGGGCCCGGGCCGACTGGATGGCGCAGGTCGCCGACCTCGCCGACGGGGCGACCGGGTACGCCGGCGGCGCGGCCGGCCGGCGGTTCGGCGAGGTGGTCGGTTACGCGGGCGGCCCACTGCGCGCCCCGGCGCTGCCCGAGCTTCGGCTCAAGCCACGGGCGCGGCCCGGCTCGACGTCGTGACCGGTACTCAGTCGATGTCGTAGCGGAGCATGAACTCGCCCGCGTCGAGCACCACGTGGCTCAGCTCGACCGGCGTGCCGTCCGCCGCGAAGGCCGTGCGGGTCACCGCGAGCACCGGTGTGCCGGGCTCGATGCGCAGCTCCTCGATCTCCTCGATCGAGGGCATGCGGGCCACGACGTCCTCGCGGAACCGCACGGGCGCGTGACCGGCGTCGGCCAGCCGGGCGTGCGTACCGCCCTGCCCGACGTCGCGCTCGGCGATCGGGGTCCCCGCGGCGATCGAGGCGGGCAGGTACGACGTGGCGAACAGGACGGGCTTGCGCTCGCGCAGGTGCAGGCGCTCGCGGACGGTGACCTTGTCGCCCTCGGCCAGGCCGAGGGCCGTACGCACCTTCTCGGGGGCGTCGGCCTCCGCCGTCACGGCGAGGGTCCGGACGGTGAGTCCCGCGCCGGTCTCGTCGATCTCCGCGGTGACGGTCGAGTCGTCCGCCGGCGCGCCCGTGGTGTCCCGGATGATCGGCTCGAAGGCGCGGACGAAGACACCCGAGCCGTGTCGCGTCACGGTGAGGCCCTCGTCCTTGAGCATGGACAGGCCGTGGCGGGCGGTCATGCGTGCCACGCCGTAGGTCGCCATGAGCGCCGCCTCGCTCGGCAGGCGGTCGCCCGGCGTATAGGTCCCGGAGCGGATCGCGGCTCGAAGGTCCTTGGCGATGCTGGCGGCAGTCACTCGTCCCTCTCTAGACACGGAACCCACCTAACCCGCAGCCAGTGCATATACGCAACTTTTCCGCGTAGCGGTTGCGGCCCGCGCCGCGCTGCTCGCACCCTGTCTAGGTGCCTAGAGAGATGACGCCAACGGCTGGCGTCCCGGGGTGCGGGAAGGTGGGCGAGATGGACGCGATGACGGCCGGTCTGTCCGGCGCGGTGGCCGGCGCCGGCGCACTGCTGGCGGAGGTCGGCGAGGCCCGGGTCAAGTGGGTGGAGGTGTTCCGCGACCGCCTGGTCGTGCATCCGGAGCGGATGAGCGAGGGCGCGGACATCGCGGCGGACCTCGGCGTCATGGCCTGCACGGACTACCCGGCCACGCGGCCCGGCTTCACGGTGTGGAGCGGCCGGTGGCGCGGCCTCGACCTGTTCGTCTACGCCGAGCTCCGTGGGGCGTCGCGGGCGGTCCGGGCGTGGCCGGCGTGACGGCCGCCGACCAGGTGCCCGGCGCGCACCTCGCCGAGCTGGTGGGCGTCACGGCGCTCATCGCCCACGTCTTCGACATCCGCACCCTCGACGTGCGGGCCGGCGTCGACCACCTGGACCTCGAGGACGACATGGTGCGCGTGCTGACGGTCGACGTCGTCGCCGCGCACCTGGCGGACGCCGTCAAGCTCTCCCGGCTGCTCCACCTCGCCGAACGCCTCGGCCACCACGACGACGACCGGTCGGCGTGGCGCTGCTGGAGCGGCTGGGTCGCGGCCGCGGACCGCGGCCTCCCCGTCTCGCTGCACGTGACGGCGCGGGGGGCGGGCTGACATTCGCGCGGATCCATGCGCCGGGCAGGCCCGCGCGAACGACGAGGCCCCAGGAGAGGAAACGTCCTCTGACCTGGGGCCTCGTCGTATGGAGCGGGTGACGGGAATCGAACCCGCGCTGTCAGCTTGGGAAGCTGAAGTTCTACCATTGAACTACACCCGCATCGTCCGGTTCTGTCCGGGTATCTGCTGCGTGAGGATCCCGCTAGGGTTCCCCCCGCAGCGCCCGTCGAACCTGGCGCGCGACCTGATCATACCCAACCTCGCCCGGAAGCCCGAACCGGCTCCCGCGCGAGTGTCGCCGAGCAGCCGGAGCAGCAGTGAGCGAGCATCCCAGCGAGAAGCCGACCGAGCCGATCTACCAGGAGACCAAGCCGCTCCCGCCGCGGCAGCAGAAGCCGCTGTCGGAGCGCGAGACCCGGGCCCTGCAGACGCCGGGTCCGCCGGTGTCGCCGGCGAACTACCAGCAGCAGTTCGACTACGACCGGCCCACGCCGCCCGTCGAGCACGTGCCCGGCCGGAAGTCCCGCATCACGGCGGGCCTGCTCGGCATCCTCCTCGGCGTGGTGGGCGCGCACCGGTTCTACCTCGGGTACAAGGGCCTCGGCTGGGTGATGCTGCTGATCACCGCCGTCTCTCTGGGCAACGCCTGGTTCGTCCCGGCCATCTGGGGCGCCATCGAGGGCATCCTCTACCTCGTGATGCGCAAGGGCTACTGGTCGGTCGACGCGAAGCACCGCCCGCTGCAGTGGTGAGCCCGCGCGGCGCCGTCCGCGGAACGGGGCGGCGCCGCCGGTCCACGGCCAGTACCGTAGCCGCGTGCTCCTCTCCGACCGCGACATCCGGGCAGAGCTCGAGGCGGGCCGCGTCGTCCTCGACCCGTACGAGGCGTCGATGCTGCAGCCGTCGAGCATCGACGTCCGCCTCGACAAGTTCTTCCGGCTGTTCGACAACCACAAGTACCCGTTCATCGACCCGGCCGCGGAGCAGCCAGAGCTGACGCGCCTCGTCGAGGCGGACAACGGCGACGCCTTCGTGCTCCACCCGGGCGAGTTCGTGCTCGGCAGCACGTACGAGACGGTGACCCTGCCCGACGACGTCGCCGCGCGCCTGGAGGGCAAGTCCTCCCTCGGCCGGCTGGGCCTGCTCACGCACTCGACCGCCGGCTTCATCGACCCGGGCTTCAGCGGTCACGTGACCCTGGAGCTGAGCAACGTCGCGACCCTGCCGATCAAGCTGTGGCCGGGGATGAAGATCGGACAGCTCTGCTTCTTCCGGCTCTCGTCCGCGTCCGAGCACCCCTACGGCTCCGACCTGTACGGATCCCGGTACCAGGGCCAGCGCGGCCCGACGGCGTCCCGCTCGTGGCGCAACTTCCACCGCACACCGGTGTGACCCCGGCCGGGCGGTAGGCTCCGGGTGCCCGGGCGGACCGGGCGACCCGGACGTCAGAAGGGACCCCGATGCCCGCACCCCAGCTCCCGCTCCTGCCCCGCACGGTCGCGCAGGCGCACCAGGCACGCCACGTCCTCACGGTGCCCGGCGACGTGGAGCTGGACGAGATCGAGGTCCTCGCGCTCTCCCGGTTCAGTGCCACCCGCTGGGACGTCGTCCCGGCGGGCATCCTGCCCGGCAACGTCGCGGGTGCTCCGCAGGGCCGCCGGGCGCAGGGCAATGAGGTCGGCGTGCTGCGCGTGTCGCGGCATGCGGTCATCAACGGCCCCTACCAGCCCGTGGGCGACGGGTTCGACCTCGGCATGCCGCCGGGCGCCGCGATGGCCTTCGACGTCGTGTGCCACCGCGAGCGGGGCGAGCCGCCGTTCCCCGGGGGAGGCGACCGCGACGGCATCGGTCGGGCCTTTGCCCAGGGCATGCCCGAACGTGAGGAGCGGCGCCTCATCGAGTGGCTGGTCGCGGTCGCCCGCCGGCTGGGCGGTTCGCTCCGGCTCGACGTGGGCGGCTTCTGGGACGCCCCGGGCGTGCCGACGGCGCCGCGCGGCGCGGGCATCGTCCTCACCCCGGACGCGGGTGCGGCGATCGACATGACCGTGTACTCCGACGTCTGGTTGGACCCGCAGGCCGCCTACGCGATCCTGCACAAGGTGCACCCCCGCACCCGCCTCCACATGGAGGGCAAGGAGTGGGGCGGCCCGCCGCAGGGCATCGCCGACAAGCCGCTGTACCCGGGCGACCCGCTGGACCCCGAGCTGCGCAAGCGGATCCACGCGGCGGCCGACGACTACGACATCAAGGCGCTCACCGGTCCGCGCGTGCTCGACGGCTACGGCCTGGTCGTGGAGCTCGACGTCGACGGCATCGTCTCGATCGAGATCAGCGGCGAGGAGAAGCTGCCGCGGCTCCTGCGCGGCCTGCCCTGGGCCGAGCAGGGCGCCGTCCGCTACTGGGTGCACTGGGCGCCGCACGACCTGGCGGAGTCCCAGCAGGAGTTCCCCGCGATGGAGCTGCGCGTCGCGCGCAAGCGCGCCGCCGAGCTCGTCGTCAGATTGGCCGCGGCGATCCACGACGCCGCGGGGGGCGAGGTCGCCGACGAGGACGGCTTCCTCGTCGACCCGGCCGACCTCTGACGGCGCGCCGGGAGACCGGCCCGCCGCCGCGCCGAGCCGTCCCGGCGCCCGCGCTCAGAGGTACTGGCCCGGCGTCCGCCGGTCGCCGCCCTCCTCGTCCTGGCCGCCGGGCATGCCGGGGCCACCCGGGCCGCCCGGCCCGAACGCCGCGGTGCCGGGCGGCAGCGCACGCCGCATCTGCGAGAGCTGCGCCTGCGCGGCCATCTGCTGCGCGACCAGCGCTGTCTGGATGCCGTGGAAGAGGCCCTCGAGCCAGCCCACGAGCTGGGCCTGGGCCACGCGCAGCTCGGCGTCGGACGGCGCCGACTCGTCCGAGAACGGCAGCGTGATGCGGTGCAGCTCCTCGACGAGGTCGGGGGAGAGGCCGTCCTCGAGCTCGTGGATCGAGCGCTCGTGGATCTCGGCGAGGCGGGTGCGGGCCGCCTCGTCGAGCGGGGCGTCGCGCACCTCGTCGAGCAGCCGCTTGATCATGCCGCCGATGCGCATCACCTTGGCCGGCTCCTCGACCTGGCCCACCACGGCCTCGGCCTCGTCGACCTGCTCGTCCTCGCCCTCGCGGGGCTCGCGGGCGGGCGGGACCGCCGCGCCGTCGGGGGTCACGACCTGCGGGTGGATGCCGGGCTCGCCGGCCTCGGGCCGCTCGTCGGACTTCGGGTTCGCTCGCTCGTCGGTCATGTGCCCAGTCTTGCCCCATCCGGGCGGCGTCCGCACGGCTTTCCGGGCGGCGGAACGAAATTACCGGCCATGCCTATATATAGGCACGACCGATCACGCGGTTGGTCACGGGACCAGGAGCACTTTGCCGAACACCTCGCCCGACTCGAGCAGGTCGTGCGCCCGCTGCGCCTCGGCGAACGGGACCCGCGCGTGCACGACGGGCCGCACGCGCCCGTCCGCGACCATCGGCCAGACGAAGCGCCCGGTGTCCTCGACGATGCGCGCCTTCTCGTCGGCGGGCCGGGAACGGAGCAGCGTGCCGGTCACGGTCGCGCGCCGCGCGAGCAGCGCACCGAGGTCGAGCTCGCCGCGCCGCCCCTTCTGCATGCCGATGACGACGAGGCGCCCGCCGCGGGCCAGCGACCGCACGTTGTCGTCCAGCGCGCCGGCGCCGAGCAGGTCGAGCACGACGTCGACGCCGCGCCCGTCGGTGGCACGCAGCACCTCGTCGGCGAAGTCCTGCGTGCGGTGGTCGACGACGACCTCGGCCCCGAGCTCGGCGCACCGGGCCGTGCGCTGCGGGCCGCCCGCCGTCGTGACGACGCGGGCGCCGAGCGCGACGGCCACCTGGATGGCGAGGGTGCCGATGCCGCCGGAGCCGCCGTGCACGAGCACCCACTCGCCCGCGCGCAGCCCGGCGACGTCCACGAGGTTGCTCCAGACGGTGCAGGCCGCCTCCGGAAGCGCCGCGGCGTCGACGAGGTCGACGCCGTCCGGGACGGGCAGCACCTGGGTCTCGCGGACCGCCACCTGCTCGGCGTAGCCCCCGCCCTCGAGCAGCGCTACCACCCTGTCGCCCGGCTTCCAGCGCGACACGCCGGGACCGACACGCTTGACCGTGCCCGATATCTCGAGCCCCGGCCAGTCCGGGGCGCCGGGCGGAGGGGGGTAGGATCCGGCCCGTTGGAGCAGGTCAGCGCGATTGACGCCCGAAGAGGCCACGTCGATGAAAACGTCTGATTGGCCGGTATTCGGGTGGTTCAGGGTTGAAAGGGAGAGTTTCCCTGAGGGGCCCGGTCCGGATATCGTGACGGCTCGCACATCGATGAAGCCTACTTCCGTGTGGCCTCACGAGGGTCGTCAGCGGGAACCGGGTGCCGGTAACTTGTACGCAGCACCGAGGGATGAGCGCGGGCACCACGCACGCAACACCCTTCCGGATCAGTGATGGAGAGAGGTACGCATGTTCCGCAGGTTGGGAGTGCGCGGGAAAGTTCTTGCGACTCTGGTCACGCCTGCCGTCGTCCTGGTCATCGCAGCGGCGTACATCATCGGCTTGTCCGTGACCGACGCGATGCGCGCTCAGCAGACCGCCGATCTCGTCGCCGCGCTCGAGTACCAGGACGCAGCAGGCACGGCATTCGCGCAGGAGCGGGCGTACAACATCGTCGCGCTGATCGACGACTCCACGTCGGGCGACGACGCCCGGCGGGCCCTGCTGCAGGGGGTCCCGGAGCTCGACGAGAACGGCCAGCCGGTGACCGACGAGGACGGCGCCGTCAAGTGGGCCGCGCAAGCGGCCCAGGTCCAGACCATCTCGGCCCTCGACGCCCGTGACGAGGAACTGCTCAGCATCGACATCTCGATGCTGGACCAGCGCGTCAAGGACGCGGTCACCCAGACGATCGAGGACCGCGCGGCCATCACGGACGTGCAGAAGAAGGTCGCGGAGGCGCGCCTCACCGAGCAGGTCGCCACCAACGCCTACGGCACCTACATCGACGGCGCGCTCGAGGTGATGGACGCCATCGCGGACACCTCGGAGGACCGCGACCTGGGTACCCGCCTCGAGGCGTACTACGCGATCGACCAGCTCATGCTGACGAACACGTACGAGCGCCCGGTCGTCTCGCTCGCCCTCGGCATCTTCAACGGCTACCCGGAGGAGATCCGGGAGGCCGCCTCGCGCTCGCTGGCCCTGCGCGGTGCCGACCTGGTGAACCTCGGTGACCGGCAGTGGGACAGCACGCAGGACCTGTTCGACCGCATCCCCGGTGACTACCAGGTGCCCGGCATGGACGGCGTCTACGGCGCGGTGCGCGGTCAGATCGCGCGCGGCAACCTCGCCGCCATCCAGCCGGCCCAGCGCGAGGCCTTCCAGACCGAGTCCGCCAAGTGGGTCGAGGAGAGCCGCATCGTCCGCGACGCGGTCCGCGAGGACACCGCGGCCTTCGCGCAGGAGCGCGCCGACGTCGCGGCCAACCGCGCGTACCTGACCGGTGGCATCGCCATCGCGGCCCTCGGCTTCTCGGTCATCATGGCCCTCGTCATCGCCCGCCGTCTGGTCTCGCCGCTGCGCCGCCTGACCCAGGCCGCCGGTGTCGTCCGTGACCGCCTGCCCACGCTGGTCGAGCAGGTGTCGGTGCCGGGTCAGGGCCCGAGCATCGACCTCGACCCGATCAGCATCGAGTCGTCGGACGAGATCGGTCAGCTGGCCGCCGCGTTCAACGACGTGAACCGCACGACGATCGACGTCGCCCGCGAGCAGGCGGCCCTCCGTGGCTCCATCGCCGAGATGTTCGTCAACGTGGCCCGCCGCGACCAGGTGCTCCTCAACCGCCAGCTCGCGTTCCTCGACGACCTCGAGCGCTCCGAGGAAGACCCGTCGACGCTGTCGAACCTGTTCCGCCTGGACCACCTCGCGACCCGTATGCGTCGCAACGCGGAGTCCCTCCTGGTCCTCGCGGGTATCGACTCCGGTCGTCGTGTGCGCCAGCCGATGCCGGTCTCCGACGTGATCCGTACCGCGTCCTCCGAGATCGAGCTGTACGACCGCGTGCGCCTGAACCTGGTCGTCGACCCGATGATGCTGGGCCACAACGCGCTGAACGCGGCGCACCTGCTGGCCGAGCTCCTCGAGAACGCGACGATGTTCTCCGAGCCGCACACGCCGGTGGAGGTCACCACGGCGCGCGACGAGCAGTTCGTCACCGTCGTGGTCCGCGACCACGGCCTCGGCATGAACCCCGAGGAGATCGCGGAGGCGAACCGCAAGGTGCACAGCCGCTCGGCGTCGGACGCCGTCGGTGCCCAGCGCCTCGGCCTCTACGTGGTCGGGCGCCTGTCCGACCGTCTTGGCGCCCAGGTCACGTTCGGCCAGGGTGAGGGCGGCACCGGTACCGAGGTGACGGTCCGCTTCCCCGCGGTGCTGTTCATGCCGGACAACGCCATGCCGCTGCCGATGCCGACCGACCCGCTGGAGGCCAACACCCAGCAGGCCGCCTCGCAGTTCAACGGTGGCATCACGGCGGGCCCGGGCACGGGTGCCATGCGCTCCGCGGCGCAGGGCGGCCCTCCCGCCACGGCGGCCGTGCCGCAGCAGAACGGCCTCCCGGTCCCGACCGGCACCTCCCAGATCGCCGCGGCCGCGTTCGCGGCCCAGCCCGCCCCGGTCGCGCAGCCCGTGGACATCGAGTCCCTGACGGACGGCACGACGGCGCTCGGCCTCGCCCGGCGCCGCAGCTCGACGGCGGCCCAGCCGGCCGCCGAGACGACGCCGACCGGCTCCATCGTGCTGCCGGAGCTCCCGACGGCGTCCCTGCCGCAGGAGTACCAGAACGACGACAGCGCCTCGTGGGCGCCGCCGTCGAACGTCTCCGAGGGCAGCTCGCTCCCGAGCCGCCAGCGCACCCCGCAGCCTGCCGAGCCGCCCGCGCCCGTCTTCGAGGACACGACGCCGTCCGCCGTGGACGTCGACCAGCGCAGCGCGCTCTTCTCGAGCTTCCGCTCGCTGAGCACGATCGACCCGTCCGAGAACGGCGGCACCCAGTCGCTGCAGCTCGACCCGGTGACGCAGGACCCGGCCACGCTGCCGGGGATGTCGGACACCGACGTCATGCGCTTCCCGGCCGCCGGTGCCCCGCAGGCGCCGAACCCCGCCCCTGCCCAGAGCTTCGGCCGGCAGGACCAGCGCGACCCCGACGTCCAGGGCTTCGGGGCCGAGGAGGCGCCGGAGGGCGTCGACTCGTCGTTCGAGGCGCTGCCCGCGTTCGAGGAGCTCATGGCGGACCTGCCGAGCCGCCGCTCGTCGACCCAGCAGGCCAAGACCGGCCAGAAGCGCGGCCTGTTCGGCCGTCGCCCCGGCCAGCCCGCGACGGGTGAGCTGCGCGCCTACCAGCCGCAGCAGGACCGCCGGCCGATCCAGACGGTGAGCAGCCCGGTGAGCCACCCGGCGACCGGTGCGGTTACGGCCGTGCCGAGCTTCGGCGGCCCCGCGCCGTCGGTGGAGACGCAGAGCCTCCAGGCCGCCGCCCAGGCGCCGCAGGACGTCTACGTGCCGAACCAGCCGCAGGACTTCGAGTCGCTGAGCCGGCCGCAGGCGGTCCGCACCCCGCAGGCGAACGGCCCGGCGACCGGGGCCTTCCAGGCACCGGTGGCCCCTGCGCCCGCCGCGGCTCCGCAGGCGGACCCGACCTACCAGCGGGGCTTCCAGGAGGGCTACCAACGTGCCGTCCAGGAGTCCCTGAACTCCGGGCACAACGGCCCGGCGGGCGGGACCGTCCCTGTGCCGGTGCAGACCGCGACCCAGGCGAACCCGTTCGTCGAGGCCGCACCGCGTGCGGCCGCCCCGGCCGCCCCGCAGCAGGCACCGAGCGCCTACGCCGCGGCCCCCGCGACGGAGGCCCTGCCGATGGCGCCGGCCCGGCCGGAGCCGGCTCGCGAGTTCAGCGAGCCGTACCCGACGGGTGCCGTGTACGACCCGACCTACGCGTCGCCCGCGCCGCTCGCCAAGCGCGCCGCCGGCACGGACGACGACGGCAAGGACCCGCTGGACCCGGAGTACGTGCGGGACTCGGTGGAGGCCCGTTCGGAGTGGACCGCCTCGGCGGTCCTCTACGAGGAGATGACGAGCCTGCTTCGGCGGGGGGCATTCCAGGAAGACGATGTGAAGGAGAACGACTCGTACCGCCCGGCGTCGGTCAGCACCGAGGGAGGCACCGGCGGTCTGACCCGCCGCACGCGCGGTGCTTCCGGCACGGGGGCGGACCCCGCTGTCGAGCGGCTCTCCGCTCGCATCGATCGTGATCCCGAGCAGCTTCGCTCGCGCCTGTCGGCCTTCCAGTCAGCCACCGCGCGTGGCCGCTCGGAGTCTGTCGGCGAGGGCAAGCCGGAGCACGAGAACGGCAAGAACGGCGATGGGGACTCGACGTGGGCACCCTCGACCGTGAATCATGTCCCTGACTCAGCGCCGCAGTCGCGGTGACCAAAACGCGTCTGTGGATTCTGACTAGGAGGAACAGAGAGTGACCCTCAGCACCGAAGCAACGAATTTCGGGTGGCTGCTCGACAACTTCGTGCGTACCGTTCCCGGCAGCCGGCACACGCTCGTCGTCTCGGCGGACGGCCTGCTCATGGCGATGTCCGACCAGCTCGACCGCACCAGCGGTGACCAGCTCGCGGCGATCGTCTCGGGTATGTCAAGTCTTACGCGTGGAGCTTCTCGGCAGCTCAACGGCGGTAATGTCCGTCAGGCGATCATCGAGATGGACAACGGGTTCCTTTTCCTGATGAACGTCTCGAACGGGTCCGTTCTCGGCGTGGTCGCGGAGGCCACCTGCGACATCGGCCTGATCGGCTACGAGATGGCTCTCCTGGTGTCCCGCACGGAGGCCACGCTCACGCCGCAGCTGATCTCGGAGATGCGGGGCAGCCTCCCGGTCGACGGGCAGACCCGAGCAGCCAGCGTGGGATGAGGACTCGACCATGACGTACGCACCTTTCGGTTCCCAGGGGCAGAGCGATGTCCGCGAGACATCGACAGTGCGCCCCTACGCGGTCACCGGAGGCCGGGTGCGGTCGGAGCTGTCCGACCTGCCGCTCGAGGCCCTCGTGGAGGTTCTTCCCGGCGCGGTCAGCAGCTTCGGCCTCCCGCCCGAGAAGCGCGCGATCCTCCAGCACGCCGCGCACACGTACGTGTCGATCGCCGAGCTCTCGGCCCTCCTGCGGCTGCCCCTGGGTGTCGTCCGGATCCTTGTGGCGGACATGCAGGAGGAAGGGCACGTCACCGTGCACACCTCGACACCGGTTAACGTCCACACAGGCCACGGCAGCTCGAACTCGGGCCTGTCGCTGAGCGTCTTGGAGAGTGTTCTGAATGGCATTTCCGCCCTCTGACGGCGGGGCCCGCAGCGGCCCCAACTGGGCCCCGGTCTCGGGTAACGCCGGCACCGCGACGGCCTCCGCGAACGCGCCGGCGCGCCAGAGCGTGCTCGGCGGCGGTGGCGGCGCCCCGTCGCCGACCGCCCAGGCGTCGCGCCCCGCGCAGACGCAGCCCGCGCCGCCGGTGATGCAGCAGGCACCGAGTGGCAACGCCGGTACGCAGTCCGCCCCGGGTGCGCAGCCCGCCGGCGAGCGCACCGCTCCGACGGTCGTCAAGATCGTGGTCGCCGGCGGCTTCGCGGTCGGCAAGACGACGTTCATCGGCTCCATCTCGGACGTCGAGCCGCTGAACACCGAGGCCGCCATGACCGAGCACTCGGTCGGCGTGGACGACGCGGGCGGCGTGACCGACCGCAAGACGACCACCACGGTCGCGATGGACTTCGGACGTGTCGAGCTGCCCGGCAACCTGTGGCTGTACCTGTTCGGTACCCCGGGCCAGGACCGCTTCCTCTTCATGTGGGACGACCTGGTGCGCGGTGCGATCGGCGCGGTCGTCCTGGTCGACACCGACCGCCTGGAGCAGTGCTTCCCGGCCATCGACTACTTCGAGTCGCGCAACATCCCGTTCGTCGTGGGTGTGAACTGCTTCGACGGCGTGGCCAAGCACCGGCTCGAGGACGTCCGCGAGGCGCTGCAGATCCCCGCTCACGTGCCGATGCTCTACACCGACGCCCGTTCGCGCGCGGCGACGAAGCAGACCCTCATCGCGCTGGTCCAGCTCGCGATGCGTCAGCTCCGTTCCGGCGCTCAGGCGCAGGGCTGAGCCACTCTCTCTCCAGCACTTCGCGGACGGCGGGCCACCTCGGGGCGGCCCGCCGTCGCTGTTCACGCTGGCGCTAGACTGTATGGCCGCGCCGCGGCGCCGTCGTGAGGCGGTCCCTGGCGCGAGGAGGGCTGACAGAGCGGCCTAATGTGACGGTCTTGAAAACCGTTGTGCGGCAACGCACCGGGGGTTCGAATCCCTCGCCCTCCGCACCGCGAGGCAGAGCGCCGGCCCGGGACGTCCCGGGCCGGCGCTCTGTCGTCCCGGGTCGTCCTCGCCCGGCAGGTGGCTCTAGCTGATCCCCACGATGGGCAGCCGCAGCGCCGCGGGTGCCGCCTCCGGCACGACGGGCGCGGCAGGCCGCACGGGCTCGACCACGGTGTAGGGGCTGCCGAGCGCGGGCCGCGCGTCCGGCTCGCCCGCGTTGGGCCACAGCGCGCACGCGCGCTCCGCCTGCGCCGTGATGGTGAGGGAGGGGTTGACCCCGAGGTTCGCCGTCACCGCGGACCCGTCCATCACGTGCAGCCCTTCGTACCCGAACACCCGCAGGTACGGGTCGACGACGCCGCCGGCCGGGTCCGCGCCGATCGCGCAGCCACCGAGGATGTGGGCCGTGAGCGGGATGTTGAACGGGTCGCCGATCGTCCCGCCCGCGATGCCCTCCACCCCGTCGTCCCCGAGCTTGTCCGCCATGCGGCGCACGGCGTCGTGGCCCTCGGGGATCCAGCTCGGGTTGGGCGCCCCGGTGCCCTGCCGCGACGTCATGTACCGACCGAGGATCGAGCGGCGGGTGAGGGTGACCAGCGAGTTGTCCTGTGCCTGCATCACCAGGGCGATCACGGTGCGCTCCGACCACCGCCGCCAGTCGAGCAGCACGGGCAGCCACTTCAGGTTCTTCCCCATCTCGACGAACCAGCGCAGGAACCGGTACGGCCCGCCGTCGACCAGGATGTGCTGGAGCGCGGCCATGACGTTGGAGCCATGGCCGTAGCGCACCGGCTCGATGTGCGTGCTCTCGTTCGGGTAGAAGGACGACGTGATCGCGACACCGCGGGAGTAGTCGGTGGAGCCCACCTTGGCCGTCATAGCGCCCAGCAGCGCCTCCGAGTTGGTGCGGGTGAGGTGGCCGAGCCGGTCGGAGAGCCGGGGCAGGGTGCCGGCGTCCTTCATGGCGTGCAGCAGGCGCTGCGTGCCGAGCGTGCCCGCGGCGAGCACGACCTGCCGAGCCGTGAACGTGCGTCGCCCGCCCCAGCGCCTGCCGGTCCGGTGGGTGCTCACCTCGTACCCGCCCCCGGGCAGCGGTCGCACGACGTCGGCCGTGGTCAGCGGGTGCACCGTCGCGCCGGCCCGCTCGGCGAGGTAGAGGTAGTTCTTGACGAGCGTGTTCTTGGCGCCGTGCCGGCAGCCGGTCATGCACTCCCCGCACTCCGTGCAGCCGGAGCGCTCGGGCCCCGCACCGCCGAAGTACGGGTCGGCGGCACGGCACCCCGGCGACGGCGCCTCCGGCCCACCGGGCCCGAAGTACACGCCGACACGCGTGGGACGAAACGTGTGGCCGACCCCCATGTCGTCGGCGACCTCGCGGATGATCGTGTCGGCGGGGGACCGACCGTGGTACTCCACGACGCCGAGCATGCGCTCCGCCTGGTCGTAGTACGGGGCGAGCTCGGTCTTCCAGTCGGTGATGTGCGCCCAGGCCGGGTCGGCGTAGAACGGGTCGAGCGGCCGGTACAGCGTGTTCGCGTAGACGAGCGACCCGCCGCCGACGCCCGCACCCGTGAGGCACAGGACGTTGCGCAGCAGGCGCACGCGCTGGATGCCGTAGCAGCCGAGCGCCGGCGCCCAGAGGAACTGCCGCAGGTGCCAGGAGCTCTTCGCGAACTCGTGGTCCTCGAACCTGCGGCCGGCCTCGAGGACACCGACCCGATAGCCCTTCTCGGTGAGGCGGAGGGCGGCCACGCTGCCGCCGAACCCGGAGCCGATGACCAAGACGTCGTAGTCCATGGCCGCGAATGTACCCGCTATTGAAGCGAGGTGAAATAGGGGCCCGCCGACCTGCCCGCTGACCTGGATGGGCACGCCACCGCCGCCCCGCTTTGCTCAGGTCGTGGTGCTCCGGGTACCCTGGGCGACGCGGCACCACCCTGCCTCTGGCCAGGGCCGCCGCGAGGAGACGTCGCATAGTCAGGTCTAGTGCGCCACCCTGCTAAGGTGGTAACGGGGCAACCCGTTCGAGGGTTCAAATCCCTCCGTCTCCGCCAGGAAGGTCCCGGCCGCGCGTGACGCCCGGGGCCTTTTCTGTCGGGACCTCCGCCCGCTGTGACGGAGTTCTCTCGGGGAAGCGCGGTTTGAGTTTGGGCCCGCGCCGAACTCGCGGTAGTGTTCTCGTCGGTCGGCCGCACGAGCGGCAGGGCCGAGCAGTTGCAGTACAGCAGGCGCCCGTAGCTCAACGGATAGAGCATCTGACTACGGATCAGAAGGTTGGGGGTTCGAATCCCTCCGGGCGCACAGACAGCAGGAACGAGGGCCTCGGCCGGCGGAGACGCCGGCCGAGGCCCTTTGTCGTTGGCGCGGGCACCGTAGCCCGATCCTTCGACACCGACCGGCCCGGCCCTCCCCGGAACCCAGCTCGAGCCGCAGTCCCCGGACGCCGTTCTGACGGCCCCATCCGACCTTGCCCCCGGATGCCGGCTCCTGCCGAAGAACACCGACCCAAGCAAGCCCCGCCCACCCCCATCCCGCCGAGGTAGTCACCTGGCGAGGTAGTCACCTGGCGAAGTAGTCAGCCGGCGAGCGAGCGGGAACGACCTGTGGCCTCGGTGTCGGCAACGGTGTCGCACCGCTGAGCCGGCGGACGACGTGGCGCCCGGCGCCAGGAGCTCCGCGAGACCCAGTTGGCGAAATCTGAATCAAAGATTACGTACTCATGGCTGGGCGGACCGGTTCTTGGCGGATCCGCTGCCTGGAACCCGCCCAGCCGGCCCTGTGAGGGCCGATAGGCGGGCCTGCGGACCTCCCCGACCTGGAGTCTTCTTGGAGAAACAGCGCCTGAACAGCGCTTCTGTGTCCGCCGTCACGCGCCCCGGCTTTGACGCACCCCGCAGGCTGACGTAATGTTCTGGATGTCAGCCCGACGGGCCGACGGACACGAGGGGCCGGAAACGGACCGAGTGGCCGCGCCGGGGCTGGATCCCATCTCTGATGCAGGACGGTTTCGATCGTCGTGCGGGAATCGGATGCGGGTCTTTCACGCAGCAATTGCCCCCGGGCAGTGAGTTTGCGAGGCGGATTCGAATCTGGTAAGTTGAAGAGGTTGCCCCGGGCGGGGTCAGCATCCACAAGATGATGATCTCGACGGTGTGCGTCGGTTGTTTGAGAACTCAACAGTGTGCTTGATAGTCAATGCCAAACATTTGTTTTGGATCGGATCATGACCCGTGTGGGTTGTGGTTTGGCCAGTATCATTGTTCGCACACACGGTG